>JBDTON010000169.1:0-11929 GCA_039933195.1 Sphingomicrobium sp.
AACCATGGCAAGGTCGTCCGGCCCTTAGTCGAAGCCACTTGCGAAGATCGTCCAACTCACGGCGCGTCGATGAAAAGCCTAAAGCGAAAAGCGCATCTGGCGCTCGAGGGCTCCGATCGGTCGGATGAGGCATGGAGCCAACTCGCCCAGAACCCTCCCCGCGCGCGCGGTTCGCACCCGGCAATGAGTCGACGATCGTGGATGCGGACCGGCTGCTGAAGATGGCCGAGCGCGAGACGCGCGCGATCATGGCCTGCGCGCGCTCACTGCGACTCACGCACCAATCGCAGATGCATCCGCGAACCGCTGAACGCGCTGCTGATAATCCTGGCCGACCGCTTTCGGACCATCCAAAGCCGTGGGAGGGCTGCTGATCGGCTAATGTCTGCTTTCGACCCAAAGCGGACATTAGCAAATTGGCCAATTTCGCCGATTCATCGTCCTAGGTGTGCTGCGACGAAAACCAGCGTCACGCCGTAGGTGAGGATAAAGCCTGCCAAGAATAACATTGAGAGTTGGAGCCACCAAACTGCCGGCGCAGCCTTTTTCAGTTTGAGGGCAACCTTCTCCGCGACCAGGTAGGTCTCCAAGATGTAGTGCTTGGCGTAGTGGGCCTTGAGATTGTCGGGCCCGGAAGCACTGTCCCCGGTAAGGTCGACGAAGCTCTGGCCCCACGCATGAGGGTGAGACTCGATCAGCCGCTCGTGAAAACCCACGACCTGCGGTCGGCTGGCGCAAGAATTACGGGCCTGGAAAAACGTCGGTTTCATTGCTCCGAAGACTGCGAAGGCGCTACCGGCGACGATCACGGCGTAGGCGCCGAACATGGCGTAGGTGAGGGCGGGCCAGACATAGTTCCAATTGCGCGCAATCTCGTACCATCTCGGAAGATCGTAGGTAGCGCTGAACCGGTTGAAAACGGCGCCGGCAAGCGCGGTCAGAAAAGCGACGATCGTCAGGAGCGCCCTGGCGTCGTCGTACTCGGTTGAGGCCTTTACTTGGTCAAGGCTCGCGCGGGCCATGTCGTGCACCGCTTCCTCGCGCCCCTCGGGGATTTTCCAGTCGCGGAGGATCTCGACCAGCGATGCGGTGTCCTTCGCGCCGAGCAGGCGTGAAGTGCCGTCGCCGACAGAAATTAGCGCGCGGCCGTTTTCGAGCATCTTCCGATCGGCACGACTTTGGCCGCCATCTGCTGTGGTTCGAGATAGTCGTGAACGACTCTGCCGAGGCCGAGTGTTAGGTCCGCAACGAGGTGAGCGGTCGAGACGACCTCAAGGACCGCCAATTCCGCCACGGGCGCCAGAGCATGCGCGTGCAACGCCAGTGCGCCGGGTCCACTCCACACGCCTTTCAGCTCAATGTCTTCGAGGTGGTACTCGACGAGCTCGCAAATGCGCGGGCTACCGTCGACGTGCGGGATGATCTTGAGTAGAAAATTGGGCGCGGAAAGTTCTTCGAGGGTCGCGTCGGCGTTGCCCCGCCCATGCTTGTAACCCATCGTTCCGGTGGCGACGCGGACAGGACCATAGTCGAGCGTGCCGACCAAAGTGTCCGTCTCCGCGCGCAGCGTCGGTCCAGCCAGCTTCTTCGGAAAACCCCATAGCTCGCGTCCAGCGGCAATTGGCGGGTGATCGTTCAAGAACATGTTCAGCGTGTAATTTCCTGTTTGCCCTTCGAACTGAACCGGGATGACCTGACCCGCCTCCGTGTAGTCGCCGAAACCGGTTGAATCTGGCATTCGGATAAACTCGAATTTCACCAAATCCGACACGAGCTCGAGCGGCTCGGAGACCAGATCGCGAAGTTTCTTCGGGTCCGTCCGGTAAGTGATGACAAGATACTCGCGATCGAAGAACCGGTACGGGCCCGGCGGGTAGGCGGGCTGGGTGAGCGGCATCGCGAAGGCGCGCTCGCGGATGTCGGTGGCGTTCATGACATTCGCCCGTGTGCTGCGAGATCGAAGGTGAAGACGCCATCCGCGCTGCTCGGCCGCTCCAACACCTCCCGATGGTGCAAGGTGCGAACCGTGTCATGGAGACCAGCGGCCCAATGGTCTTCCATGCTGCGCGCAGAAAACTCAAAATCCTTGGATTCACCCTCATAGTGTTTTGAACGGTAGATGAGCTGGATGATGTTGTAGACCTTGCGGCCCGCTTCGGGGTTGAGAAGCGCGAACTCCGGCGTTTCGCGAAGCTGCTCCGGCAGTTTCGAAATGAGGTCGGCAAGCGCATTGCGAAGCCTCTGCTCCTTCTTGAACTGGTCCGAGCTCGCTCGAGTTCGGCTGGAGTATTGAATCTCCTTCTGCCGCATCGTGACCTCGCCGAGTGTGCGCGGGAGCGCGCCGCGTGCGCTCCACAGATCGACCTGGAACGCGAGGGTGTCCTTCCGTTCGGAGGTTTCGAGAACCCATTGCAATGGGGTGTTCGAGACCAGCCCGCCATCCCAATAATGTTCACCGTCGATGTCGATGGCCGGAAAGCCGGGTGGAAGCGCGCCGCTCGCCATAACGTGTTCGGCCCGGATCTCGTGCGTGCTGTTGTCGAAATAGACGAAGTTGCCGGTCGTGACATTCACGGTGCCCACGCTGAACCGCATCTCGCGCGCGTTGATCCGGTCGAAATCGACAAGACGCTCGAGCGTGCTTTTGAGGACCGACGTATCGTAAAAACTGGTCGCCTCGGCCGTTCCGGTCGCTGCGAGGAAGGGAGGGGTCATGCGCGCCGAAAAGAGTCCGGGGGCGCCATTCAAAGCGGCGGACGCTGCGTGCCAATGGTTCGCCCAGTTCCGTGCCCGATCGCCACCAAAGAGCACGGGCGCAGTAAACCAGTCGCTCAGCGGATCGGCGGTGACCGTTTCCCAGAAGCACTTCAACTTTTCGACGCGCGACTCAGCCGGGTTGCCGGCGATCAGCGCGGCGTTGATCGCGCCAACCGAGATGCCCGCCACCCAGTCGGGATGAAGGTTCGCCTCGGCGAGGCTCTGATAGACGCCACCCTGATAAGCGCCCAGAGCGCCCCCGCCTTGCAGCAATAATGCGATGCAATCGAATGGCGGGCGAGCACTCGACAACCTCGATCGGGCCGGCTGCTGCGGCTTGAATGGCATGTTCATTCTGATCAGTCCTTGTTCACTGCATGGACCAGCCGTGGCTCACCACGATGGACTGGCCGGTAAGCGCATTGGTGGGGAAAGCGGCGAGGAACGTGGCGCATCTCGCAACGTCGTCGAGAGTCGTGAATTCGCCATCCACGGTTTCTTTCAACATGACGGTCCGGATAACGTCTTCTTCGCTGATCCCGAGTTGCTCCGCCTGTTCGGGGATCTGCTTTTCCACGAGCGGCGTGCGAACGAATCCGGGGCAAATGACGTTTGCACGAACCTGGTGCTCGGCGCCTTCCTTGGCGACAGTCTTCGCAAGTCCAAGGAGCCCGTGCTTGGCCGTCACGTACGGCGCCTTGAGCCTGGATGCTTCCTTCGAGTGCGCCGATCCGATGTAGATGATGGAGCCGCCTCGCCCCTGTGCATACATATGGCGCAGAGCTGCGCGGGTCGTGAGGAAGGCACCGTCCAGGTGAATAGCCAGCATCTTTTTCCAGCCGCTGAACTCGAATTGGTCGATGGGAGAAACGATCTGGATGCCCGCGTTCGACACTAGGACATCAATCCCGCCAAACCGACGGCACACTTTGTCAACGCCGGCACCGACCTGCGCCTCGTCGCTAACGTCCATTCGGACGGCCAGGGTGGCTGTGCCGCCGGGATCGATTTCCTCTGCCGCGGCATGCGCGGCATCAAGGTTTAGGTCCGCAATCGCGACCTTCGCGCCTGCATTGACGAACTGGCGGGCAATTTCTTTGCCGATGCCGCTCGCGGCGCCGGTCACGACCGCGCTCTTATTCTGTAGCATGTCAGTTCCTGTCTTTGTGGATGTCAGATCCGGCGGCACCGGTCGATCGGCACCATGTGGTCTGTTCCGTGCTGAGTATCGCGTAACCACGCTCGGTCGTCAGTCATCGCAATGATCTGGTAATGCGGGTGAAGGTTCTCGCCCGTCCGAATGAGGTCGCCGACGGCGACGTGCCTCGTCCCTTTGCCGACCAGGTCGGCCGGCGGCTGCCAGGCGAGCGCGCTCACAGGGCCACCTCGCCAGGCTGGGCCGGGGTCGCGTACACTGTGAGGAAGGCGTCGGCAGCCGCCGTCGCCGCGCTGACGATATCGTTGGGATCATCGGCCGCGCCCGCCGAGAGCAGGTGCCTTTCGAGCATGTCCCACTCATTCAGTCCTTTCCAATGCATGGCGGTGGTCCAGGGGTCCGCGAACTTCAGGCGGCCCTCCTTCATCATCGCGGCAAAACGGTCGGCGAGGCGCTGCCACGCAGGACGCAGCACGTTCTCGTAGAATTCCTGAGCAATCGGCTGATTGGCCACGGTCCGGATGTTTGCGGCACGCGCGTGGTGCTGTGATAGATAAGAGATGCCAAGCCTGATCAGGCCGCTGCGCAAATCCTTTTCTGCGAGGAACTCGTGCAGCAGGCGGTCAGCTTCTTCGTTGACGTCGTGATCAAGCACGGCACGCAACAACGCCTCTTTGGAGGCGAAGTAGCCGTACAGCGTCGATTTGGATCCACCGACTCTGGCGGCGATCGCGGACATCGAAGTTCGTTCATATCCGAGCTGCTCAAACAGCTCAGCGGCGATCCGGACGATCTCCTGTCTTTTTTCTTCGGTGCGCGCTCGCATTGGGGGTTCATCTTTCCTGGTGGGACTACGGGCTCAGTGTGCGCCGACCTGCAAATCGCGGGTGACGGAGAAATAGCGGTCGAGCAGCTCGCGACCTTTGCGCGTCAGCATGGCGAGAAATTCTCCCGTCGACCGGTGCTGCGCCGCGGTAATGAGTTCGCGATGTTCAAGCGTTGCGAGCCAGCGGGTCATTACGGCCTCCGGAACGCTGACGACGGAAGCCAACTTCTTGAGTGTCAGATCGCAATGGCGATCTTGATGAAGCGCGAGCAGGATGTCCCAGCTGGTCTCCTCAACGGCAGCCGGCGGTACAATTCTCGCGGCTTCGTAATCGCTTGCCCGAAGACTCGTTTGCCAATCGTAGTTCATTGCAGAACTCCTTCCGCCGTGGCGTCGAGGAAGCGGCTGACTGCCGCGGTTTGATGGGCGAGCGGGCCGTTCGGCAGCGATGAGACGCCGAGGCCCACCGTCAGGGCTACCAGCAGCGTGAAGACGGTCAGCGCTTCGCGAGGGCGCCATCGGAAAAGCAGGGGCGTCAGCGCCCCCATCATCACCAGAAGGAGCGTTGGACCGACGAGCCGCAGGGCCAAGGCCGAGCCGGCCTCAATGTTGCGTAGCGACCAGCTGACGGTGCCGGCGAATACGAGCATGTAGGTCCAGACGCCGGCGCGGTGCCGCCGGGACACCAGAGCTCCCGAGACGATCAGGCCCGCGCCGGCGAGCATTTGAAATGCGGAGCCGTTGAGGGGCGACAAATAACCCCCAATCGCCAGCACGATGCCGGCCAGGGATAGCAAAGCGCCGGCAATGGCAAGTGCGGTGCGAGCGGCGCGATCAAAGCGACGTCCGGACGCGTCGGGTCGGTATGGCGCAGCTTTTGTGACGCTCCTCACGACGGGATCCTTTCGAATTGGGTGCTCTGCCCGCGCCTCTCGGGAGGGGGGCCCGGGCGCGGGCAGAGCGGGAAGGGGACTGGAAAGCAGGGAGGGGGAGGGAGCGCCTTGCAGTCCCCTACTGATCTAGATGGCTCCTTCTTCAATCGCCGGCGTGAAGCCGCGGAATCCGGTGACGTGCGCAAGAATCTGGAAGACGTCGGCGCTGGTGTATCCGGCGTCCATGAGGGCCTGCACGTCGCGCGAGCGGACCAGGTCCCAGAACCATACGCGAACGCAGAACCGACGCAGGGTCTCGAGCTTGTGGTTTGCCAGCTTGCATGCGACCGGCATTCCGAAGAAATCGCGCATGATGCGGGCGAACCGTCCATCAGGATTGATGGATCGGGGACCGTCCGCTTTTGCGATCTTGACGACTTTCCAGTCGAGCTCGGTCAGCGAGCATTCCAACTTCAGCGCGATGGCGTTCATGCCAACAATCCTTTTGTTCGTGTTAGTACCGTACGGTCTAGTCCACGTAGAAGATATCGTCAACACAAAAATGGACCGTACGGTACGGCTCTGTTCACAAAGGATTTTCCGTAAGTGAAAACCCGCCAAGAACCTTGGTTACGAGGTTGGGAGCGCAGGACCCTCGCCAATTCAGGCCGAGTCGTGCAGCCATGAAGTCATCGCCGATTCGCCAACCCGGCAGCAGTGAAATTCCAGAGGCCGCGGCCGACGCTTCTAGCTCAAGCAAATGGAATCGCGCGCCCGCATATGCGCGCTTGCGCGCCGGCTGAGCGAGCGCGCTACGGC
This sequence comes from Sphingomicrobium sp., assembly GCA_039933195.1. Classification (GTDB taxonomy): domain Bacteria; phylum Pseudomonadota; class Alphaproteobacteria; order Sphingomonadales; family Sphingomonadaceae; genus Sphingomicrobium. The sequence continues at coordinate 6,431 of JBDTON010000169.1, forward strand.
CGCGCTTTCCCCGGCCTCGCGTCCTCGATGCCGTAGATCCTCAAGAAGGCATCGGAAGCGTTCTTAGCCGCTGCAGCCACTTCCTTGGGGGTCACACCATTGGCCGCATTCAATAGCCGCCGTTCGAGGAGGTCCTGGAGCACCAAACCCTTGAAGTGCATTGCGGCGAGCCAGGGATCAGCGCGTCGAAGCTGGCCCTCGGCCATGAGCTTCTTGAACACGTCGGCAACTCGCTTCCACGCCTTGCACAGGATGTTCTGGTAAAAATCATCACCGATGCCGGTCCCCGCTGGCTGGGTTGCGACGATTCGAATGTTGGAGATCGCCAGCGGGGCGAGCTGGCGTGCGAGGTAGACTTCGCCGAGTCGGGCCAGGCCCTTGCGCAGGTTCTTCTCGGCGCGAAGCTCGTCGAGAGCCTGGTCGGCGACGTCGGCGACGTCGAAGGCGAGAACCGCGCGCAGCAAATCCTCCTTCGATTCGAAATAATTATAGAGAGTCTGCTTCGATCCGCGCATGCGCTCGGCGATCGTGAGCATGGATGTGCGATCATAGCCGAGCTCCTCGAATGTCTCCGCGGCGACTCGCAGAATCTTGCGTCGCTTCTCGTCGGATCTCGTACGCACCATCGGGCCTAACTCCTTCAAATCTAAACGGTACCATATGGTCTATTTTTGATTTGACAAGGCCAATGACGTGGACTAGACCGTACGGTACTGTTTCACCACAAAGAACAGGTTGCGAAAGATGATTGTCACCCGAACTGCGCGGCGGCCGCGCGCGGCGCTGTTGTCGCTAATGCTGCTGACTAGTGCCTGTGCCGCCGTGCCTCATCTGGGGCCGAAGCCAATCCCGCATTCCGCGAGCGATTACGCTTCGTCCAAATCCATCGCTGGAAGCGCGGTCGAGTGGCCCGGCGATGGCTGGTGGAAGCGCTATACCGACGCGCAGCTTGACCAGCTGATCGCCGAGGGTCTCACCGACTCTCCCGACCTCGCGGCCGCCGCTGCGCGCTTCCGCCGTGCGCAGGGCTTTGCCCAAGCGGCTGGCGCCAAGCTCCTGCCGACGATCGACGCGAACGCGTCCGTTTCCAAGGTCAATCCGAGCAACAACCTTGGCCTTCCGGTGTGGGATGGCTTTAAAGACGTCGGAAACGCCGGCCTCAGCTTCAACTTCGACCTCGATCTTTGGGGTAAGAACCGCGCGGCGCTGCGTGGCGCAAAGAAAGACGCGGATGCGGCCCGCTATGACGCGCAAGAGGCGCGGCTCATGCTCACGACCGGTATCGCTTCTACCTACGCCGATCTCACCGCTCTTTACGCGCAACGGGACAGCCTCGAGAGCGCTCTCGACATCCGCACCAGGACGCTCGAGCTCGTAAAGCAGCGCGTCGACGTCGGACTCGATAATGATTCGGCACTTCGTCTGGCCGAAGCGCGCATTCCGCAAACGAAGGCCGACCTGGCCGCGACCGACGAGGCGATCATGCTCAGCAAGCATGCGCTCGCCGCGCTGATCGGCCAGGGTCCGGATCGCGCGTTGACAATCGAGCGGCCCGCGCCCGGTACGCTCGAGGCGCAGGGTCTCCCGGCGAACGCGTCCATCGATCTCGTCGGGCGTCGCCCCGACATCGCTGCTGCGCGTATGCGGCTCGAAGCCGCTGCAGAGCGCATCAAGGAAGCGCGCGCGGCCTTCTACCCGAACATCAGCATTTCGGCCTTGGCCGGCTTCTCGTCTCTTGGACTGGGCAGCCTGTTCAGCGGCGGCTCCGCTTTTGGAAGCGTCACACCCGCAATCAGCCTACCCATTTTCCACGGCGGCTCGCTGCAGGGTCAGTATCGTGGCCGCCGAGGCGAATATGACGAAGCCGTCGCGCTCTATGATGGCCAGGTCATCCAGGCCCTGCGCGAGACTGCCGACACGGTGACCAGCCAGAAATCGCTCGTCGACCGTTTGGGACAGTCTCGAGGTGCGCTGGCCTCCTACGAACAAGCGCTGGAGCTCGCCCGCATTCGCTACAAGCAGGGCCTGTCCACCTACCTCGACGTGCTCATCGCCGAGGAAAGCGTCGTCAGCGCGCGACTCGTCGTGGCTCAGCTCAAGACGCGTGCCTTCACCCTCGACGTGCAGCTGGTCCGCGCCCTTGGCGGCGGATTCACGGCTGCCTGACCGTTTTACCCAGGAGAATTGAAATGGCCGACAGAGATCCCGCCCCCCTGATTGCTGTTGATGAAGTCCAGATCGACGAACTTGCCAATGCGAACCGCAAGGCGAAGCGCAAGAAGATGTTCGCCGCGCTTGCCGGCGGCGTTGCCCTAATCGGCGGCGGCTATCATGCCTATGACGTGCTTGTCGCATCCAAGCACGCGACTACGGACAACGCCTATGTCGGCGCCGATGTCGCGCAGGTCACCTCGCAGCTCGCCGCGCCGGTAAGCGCAGTGCTCGTCGAAGACACGCAGCAGGTCCGCCGCGGCGACGTGCTCGTGCAACTTGACGATACTGACACGAAAATTGCCGTGGCGAACGCCGAAGCCAATCTCGCAACGGCAATCCGAAAGGTGCAGGGCCTCCACGCAACCGACAGCGGCCTCGGTGCGCAGATCGCTGCTCGTGCAGCCGACCAAGGCAAGGCGTCGGCGGCCGTCGCGGCGGCGCAAGCCGACCTGGAAAAGGCGAGCATCGACCTTCAGCGGCGGCAAGGAGTCGCCTCGACAGGCGCTGTGTCGCAGGACGAACTCACGACCGTTCGAACGGCCCACAGCAATGCCGCGGCGGCACTGCGTGCGGCGCAGGCCGCGCAGGCCCAGGCCGCGGCGGCGCGCATGGCCGCCGTCGGTGATCGCGATGCGAACCGGGCGCTGATCGCCAACGTGACGGTCGACAATAACCCCGAGGTTCTTGCCGCTCGTGCCGCCCTCCAACAGGCGCAGGTGGATCTCGCGCGCACGGTGATCCGGGCGCCGATCGACGGCGTCGTTTCGAAGCGTCAGGTCCAGGTCGGCCAGCGGGTCCAGCCGGGCTCACTTCTGATGACTGTCGTTCCGGTGCAAGCCGCCTACGTCGATGCGAACTTCAAGGAAGTCGAGCTCAAGAGGGTGAAGCCCGGTCAGCCGGTAGAGCTCACGTCCGATCTCTACGGCGACGACGTCGTCTACCACGGCACAGTGACCGGCTTCTCGGGTGGCACCGGCGCGGCCTTCGCGCTGGTACCCGCGCAGAATGCGACGGGCAACTGGATCAAGGTTGTCCAGCGCCTGCCGGTCCGAGTTGCGCTTAATTCGCGCGAACTTGCCGCGCATCCGCTGCGCGTCGGTCTGTCCATGAACGTGGACGTGAACGTCTCCAAATAAGGACGAACCAAGCCATGACGGCCATTGCAGCAGCCGCAGCTCGCCTGCGGCAGGAAGGAACTGCGCCTCCGCTCGTGGGTCTGCCGCTTTACATTGCGGCAATCCTGATCGGCCTCGGCAATTTCCTCGTCGTGCTCGATACGACGATCGCCAACGTGTCGGTGCCGACGATCGCCGGGAATCTCGGCGTTTCATCAACCCAAGGAACCTGGGTGATCACCTCCTACGCGGTTGCCGAGGCGATCACCGTCCCGCTGACCGGCTGGCTCGCCAAGAAATTTGGCGCGCAGCGCACGTTCATTTCCTGTTACCTCGGCTTTGCAGTCGTTTCGTTGCTCTGCGGCATGTCGAACTCGCTCGGGATGCTGCTCGGAACGCGCGTGTTGCTCGGCTTGGTTGGCGGACCAATCATGCCGCTGTCGCAGATGCTGCTGCTGCGCGTCTTCCCCAAAGAAAAGGCCACGCTCGCGACGGTCATCTGGGCGATGACAACGCTGGTTGGCCCAGTCGCGGGCCCGATCCTGGGCGGCATCATTTGCGACAATTATGGTTGGTCGTGGATCTTTTTCATCAAGGTGCCGATCGCTGCAGGCGGCGGTCTGGGACTGATGATGCTGATGCGCGGCCAGGCGGATCCGAAGGGCAAGGCATTCCTCGACAAGGTCGGCCTGGGGCTGCTTATCGTCTGGGTTGGCGCACTCCAGATCATGCTCGACGAGGGCCGGAACAAGGACTGGTTCAACAGTCCTGAAATCCGCATCCTTGGCATCGTCGCAGCGATCGGTTTCCTTTGCTTCCTGATCTGGGAACTCACCGAGAAGAACCCGATCGTCGACCTCAAGATCTTCCGCCACCGCGGCTTCGTCGGAGCTGCAACGACTTACGCGGTGGGTTTCGGCGGGTTCTTCGCCAGCATCGTCATCCTGCCGCTCTGGCTGCAAAGCAACATGGGCTACACGGCAACCTGGGCGGGCTACGCGACTGGAATCATGGGCATCCTCGCGGTTGTGTCCGCGCCCTTCGTCGGCAAAGCCTGCGAGAAAATCGATCCGCGGCTGATCGTTTGTGGCGGCGTCCTCGGCCTGGGTGGAATCATGTTGTGGCGCATGTGGTCGTTCAATCCCGACGTCACCTTCCTGCAGATGGCCTGGCCGATGCTTCTGACTGGCCCATTCATGGTCATGTTTTTCGTGCCCGTCACCGGACTTGCAATGTCCAGTGTCAACCATGACGAGCAGGCCAACGCCGCGGGTCTGTCGAACTTCATGCGGACCCTTGCCGGCGCTTTTGCCACCTCGCTCATCCAGAGCGGCTGGTCGAACGCGACGCGCCGCAACGAGGGCGAACTCGTCAACGCGATGCAGCACGGCAGGGCGGCAATCGACGGCATGCTCGCACAGGGCATTCCGCTCGAAAATGCGCAGGCGGTGCTGTGGCAGGTGATCGAAGGCCAGAGCGTTATGCTCGCAACCCTCAACATGTTTGGCGTAATCGCGGTGTGCCTCGGTTTCTCGGCCATGATCATCTGGCTCGTGCCCAAGCCCAAGGGGCCAATTGATACGAGCGGCGCGCACTGACGGCCGCCCCCACGCTCCAGCAAACTTCAAAGGAAAGGCAAGCGAAATGAGTCCTGGCAACCGCTCCCCCGCCTCCCTTCGTAACCACGCCTCTGCGGCTGCGGAGTTTCATCGGCTGTTCGGTCGGAACCAAAGCTTCGGCGACCGGCTTTCCGACAGGGTTGCCGCAGTGGGCGGTTCCTGGGGTTTCATCGTCGCATTCAGCATATTCCTCATCGCCTGGACCGCTCTCAACACGCTAGTCCTCGCCCAGCGCGCGTTCGACCCTTATCCCTTCATCTTCCTCAACCTGATGCTGTCGATGGTCGCCGCGTTGCAGGCGCCAATCATCATGATGAGCCAGAACCGCCAGGCAGCGAAGGACCGGCTGGAAGATCGGATCGATTATGAGACCAACGCCCACGCCGCTTCCGAAATCGACCAGGTGCAGGAGAAGCTCGACCTGCTCCTCGAAATGCTGATTGCCGACAAGCAGGTTCGCGCCAGAGCGCTCGACCTCATGGCTCGATCAAAGATCAATTAACGAGCGCCACATCCTTATGTCCGCTTTCCACCCAAAGCGCACAGGCGCC
>JBDTON010000170.1:0-12636 GCA_039933195.1 Sphingomicrobium sp.
TGACTAGGTCGCCCACACTATCGACATAATAAATGTCGTTACCGTCCCCGCCGATCAGAAAATCTGCGCCAAGCCCCCCATCCAAGCGGTTGGCGGCGCTGTTGCCGGTGATGATATTGTCGAGCGCATTGCCGGTGCCGTTGATCGCGGCCGAGCCGGTGAGAGTAAGGTTCTCGACATTGGCGCCAAGCGCATAGCTCACCGACGCTTGCACAAGATCGGTGCCCTCGCCTGGGTTTTCGGTCACCACGTCGGCGGCATTGTCGACCACGTAGGTGTCGTCGCCGAGACCTCCCGCGAGCGTGTCGGCGCCGGCGCCGCCGTCGAGGGTGTCGTTGCCGCCAAGACCGTTGATGGTGTCGTTCCCGCCCAGGCCATTGATCTGGTCTGCGAACTCGGTCCCGTTGAGCGTGTCATTGCCTTCTGTCGGCCCTGTCTGCAACGACAACTGAACTCCGCCGCCGGCTGCAGCGGACGCCACCAGCTGACCGCTGAGCGGTGCCAGCAGGGTCAATGAGCCACCGGTGTACGTCAGCGTATTGCCGGTAATGGTGAAGGTGAAACCTGCAAGCGTCGCGTCACTGAAAACGATCGTGTCTCCCAAGGCGAGATCGGTAATCGTGTCGCCGTTGAGGCCAGCAGTGGAATCACGGAAAATATCGTCTCCGGATCCGCCGGTCAGCACGTTGGCACCATCGGTGCCGGCCAGCGTGTCGGCAAATGACGAGCCGATCACCTGCTCGACCGACGTAACGGTCCCAAAGCTGTTGGCTACCGAGTTACTGAGATCGACGCTAACTGCTGAACCAAATTCCCTGAAGTCTAAGGTGTCCGTTCCTGCGCCGCCGTCGATGACATTGTAGCCGGTGCCAATTACGAAGACGTCATCGCCATTCTCGCCCAAGAGATTGTCCAAATTGCCGGAGTCGCGGAACACATCGTTGCCATCGCCGCCCCTGATGTAACCGCCCTGACCGCGGCCGGTCAGGTCGTCCGCGAAAGGAGTTCCGGTTAGATTCTCGAAATTGAGCAGAGTGTCAGTGCCCGCACCGCCTGTATTTTGCGGCGTGGTCAGCAGAAGGTTGACCGTCACCCCCGCGGCCGCTGTCTCGTAAGACACTTGATCGAAACCAGCACCGCCGTCCAAGATATTGTTCGCGGCGTTTCCGATAATCGTATCATTGCCGCTGCCGCCGATGGCATTCTCGATGGTGACGCCGCGGGCGATCATCACGTTGCCGACGTTGGCCCCGACATTCATGAAGCTTTCGGGGTTGAGGTTGATCAGCTGGCTGTTGCTGAACCCAGAATAATCGAGCGTATCCGTCCCGCCGCTGTCGAAGATGGTGTAGGCGACGTCGGGATAAAGGCTGGCGTTGAATACGGTGCGGTTGGCATTCGAGTTGAAACCGTAGGTGGTGTCGCCGGTACGCGTGGTCGTCGACAGGCCGTAGAGCGACTGCATCGCGACGATGTCGCCGTTCATCGGAGTCACGAGGTAAGGTTCGGTGAAGCCCTGATTCGCGAAGTAGGTGTTCTCGGTCGCGCTGAAATACGACATGATCGTGGTGTTCCAGGCGTCGTTGGCGAACAGCGCATCGGTCGCGTAGCTGGCGTCGCCGTTGTAATTGCCGGCGTGGCCCAAACCCAGCGCGTGGCCGATCTCGTGCAGGTAGGTCTGGAAGCTGTAGGTCCCGAGACCGGTCCCGTAGGTGTTCACCCATGAGGTCGAAATCTGGATATTGGCGCGGCTGGTGATCCCGCCGGCCCAGTTTGCATCGGTCTGGGCGACCGATCCGTCCGGACCCTCGGCGTCGCTGAAAATGATCTGTCCGTTATTGGCTCCAGCGACCTCCTGAAAGTTGACTCCGATAATGTCGCTCCACTCGCCGAGCGCAGCGCGCGCCAGCGTCTGCTCGGCAGCGTTCAGAGTCGAGATATTGACGGTAATCGTCCCGCCCTGGGTGACGTTGAAGCGGTGCCCATCGCCGCCGTCATAGTTCCAATAGCCGTTGGTCAGCTGATTGGCGATTTGATCGTAATTCCACAGCCCGGGCGGAGTGTAGGGCTGCACCGACAGCGTGTACGTACCGGTGTATTGGTCGATCGACGATGGCGGGTTCGACTGGGTGTCCCAGGCTCCTGCGTCGATATAGTAAGTCCCGCTCGTCGTCGCGGTGAAGACGAGCTTGGAATTGTACTCGGGACCGCCGTCGTCATTGGACGCAAGGATGGTGCCGGACGCATTGCGAAGATTGAGATACGTGTCGGGCACTGGGTTCAGACCCGTGCCATCCATCGAAATGACGATCGACTGACCGGCAGTCAGCGTGATTCGATACCAGTCGTGATCGCCGACGACTTCCAGCGAGCCGCCGACGATGCCGCCGACAGTGATGCTTGCACTTGTGGATGTATTGCCCGGAACGTCAGTCAACCCACTGCTCCCCTACCGGCGGCGACCCCGCTGCTCCCGCTCATTTGACGCCATTTTCGTTACGCGTCCTTGCTCCCGAACCCTCCAAGATCAGCGCTTGCCCTCCTCGGCAAGTGCCGTGGCCACCGCGTCGGCGAAGCGTTCGATGGCACTCGCACTGATCTCGCCGTCCATGACGGCGAACTTCTGCTCGGGCAGTTTCCGCCCATTCGCAACCAGTTTTGCCGCGAGCATCGACGAGGAAAGCACGCGAATCTCCGCACTATAGCGGACGTCCGGCGCTTTCGCGGCGGCGGCCCGCTCGACCGCGGCGCAAATCGCCTCCGCTCCGCCCGACCCGGCCGGAACCTTTTCGCCGGCGATAAGCCGGCAGGAACCCTGCGCGTGAGCCGGAGCGGTCATGGCGCAAGCACCAGTCGCCGCCCCACTTGCCGCCACTGCCAAAGCCGATGCTGCAATCTTCCTCCACATACCACGGGCGCTACGAGACCTTCGGTTAACGGAATCTGACACGTCCCTCAAAATTGATCTTCATTCCAGCACTTTACGCCACCCGGCCAAATGCGCGATAGGTTTGTGCCGGCGTCGGATCAGGGGGTTCAGGCGATTATGACCGATTTTCGTTCAATTGCTGCAGGGTTCCTGTTGCTTGCGCTCGCCCCGTCGCCTCTCCACGCGCAAGGCGCGCCCAAATCCGCAGAGCTCGCACTCGCCAAGCAAGCCGACCGGCTCAAGCCGGGAGAATGGGTATGGGCGCCGAAGATCGCTCCGACCGGCCCGATCCTGGTCTATGTCGACCTCGGCCGACAGCTCGCCACCGTCTATCGCAACGGTGTCCGGATCGGGGTTTCGACCATCTCGTCGGGACGCGAGGGCTTCGAGACCCCGACCGGGGTTTTCACCATCCTCGAGAAGAACAAGGAGCACATCTCGCGCAAGTATAATGACGCGCCGATGCCCTATCAGGAACGGCTGACGTGGGGCGGGGTCGCGCTCCACGCCGGCGGGCTGCCCGGTTATCCCGAAAGCCACGGCTGCGTGCACCTGCCGCTCGCTTTCTCGAAGATCCTGTTCGACGCCATGCCGATGGGCGGAACCGTGGTCATCGCCGGTGGCCATGAAGACCCGGTGAAGCGACCCGCCGCGGGCGTTCTGGCGCCGGTGATGGCCGGAGTGACTCCGGTCCCGGCGATGCCGCTCTCCCCGGAAGGGCAATTCACCTGGAACCCCGCCGCTGCTCCGAGCGGCCCGGTGTCGATCATAATCTCCACGCGTGACCAGCAGGTCGTGGTGCTGCGCAACGGCGTGGAAATCGGCCGCGCGCACGCCGTCGTAGCCCAGCAGACCGATCAGCCGCAGGTCATGACCCTGTCCGGCGGCAAGGTCCCGCAGTGGATCCAGGTCGGGGTGGCCAACCTCACCGGGGAAGCGGCGGAGATCATCTCCACGGAGCGGGTCGAGCAGATGCATCTCCCGGCCGACTTCGTGACCAGGATGCGCTCCGTCATCCAGCCGGGGACCACCGTGCTGGTGACTCAGGCGAGCGTCGATTCACAGTCGACCGGCCGCGAGACCACCGTCATGGACGCGGAGGACCCCACCAAGTAGGGCGGCCCCCATGTCGAACCATCCTCCGGGGCAGAAAATGTGGGGCGGGCGCTTTGCCGCCGAGGCGTCGGATTTGATGCTGCGCATCAATGCGTCGATCGGCTTCGACAAACGGCTGTGGCGTGAGGATATCGCAGCATCGAAGGCGCATGCGGCGATGCTTCGCGACCAGGGGATCATCCCGCAAGAGGACTCGGCGGCAATTCTCGGCGGGCTTGAGCGGATCGCGGCCGAGTTCGAGGCCGGCGCACTGCCCGAAAAGCTCGAGCTCGAGGACATTCATATGACCGTCGAGCACCGCCTGAGCGAGCTGATCGGTCCGGCGGCCGGACGGCTGCACACCGCTCGGTCGCGCAACGACCAGGTCGCGACGGACTTCAAGCTGTGGGTTCGGGCGGCCTCCGACGAGGCCGTTGCCGCGATCGGCCAACTCCAACGCATTTTGGTCAACCGTGCTGACGCGCATGCCGAGACGGTGATGCCCGGCTTCACCCATCTCCAGGTGGCGCAGCCGGTGACGCTCGGCCATCACCTGCTCGCTTATTTCGAGATGCTGCGGCGCGATGTTTCGCGTTTCAACGACGCCCGGTCGCGGATGAACGAGAGTCCGCTGGGAAGCGCTGCGCTCGCCGGCACGGGCTTTCCAATCGATCGCCAGGCGACCGCCAGGGCGCTCGACTTCGATCGTGCGAGCGCCAATAGCCTCGACAGCGTGTCGGACCGCGACTTCGCGCTCGATTATCTCTTCGCCGCCGCGCAATGCAGCCTGCACCTGTCGCGGCTCGCCGAAGAGCTGATTATCTGGGCGAGCGCGCCGTTCGGCTTCGTCAAGCTGTCGGACGCATTTTCGACCGGCTCGTCGATCATGCCGCAGAAGCGCAATCCCGACGCGGCCGAGCTCGTGCGGGGACACAGCGGGCGAATCATCGGCGCGCTCACCGCGCTGATGGTCACCATGAAGGGCCTGCCGCTCGCATATTCGAAGGACATGCAGGACGACAAGGAGCCCGTGTTCGAAGCCCGCGACCTTCTGATGCTGTCGCTCGAGGCGCTCGGCGGAATGGTCGAGACGGTCGAGTTCGTGCCCGAACGGATGCGCGCCGCGGCGGCGCAAGGGTTTTCGACGGCGACCGACCTTGCGGATTGGCTGGTGCGCGAAGCCGGAGTCCCGTTTCGCGAGGCGCACCACATCACCGGCCGCGCGGTCAAAGCGGCGGAGGAACGCGGCTGCGGGCTTGCCGACCTGCCATTGGACGACTTGCGGGCGATCGACGGACGCATCGACAAACGCGTCTACGATGTGCTCAGCGTCGACGCTTCGGTGCACAGCCGGACGAGCTACGGCGGAACTGCACCCGAGCGCGTTCGCGAGCAGATCGCGAAGGCGAAGGCAGAGCTAGGAGTCTAGCTTCCGCCGCCGCTGCGCGAGCGTGCGGAGGCGCAGCGCATTGAGCTTGATGAAGCCGGCAGCGTCGCGCTGATCGTAGGCGCCGCTGCCTTCCTCGAAGGTCACCAGATCGTGGTCGTAGAGCGACTGCTCGCTCTCGCGCCCGATGACCGTCGCATTGCCCTTATAGAGCTTCAGGCGGACGCGGCCGCTGACATGGTCCTGGCTGTTGTCGATGGCCGCCTGAAGCATCTCGCGCTCCGGCGAGAACCACAGGCCGTTATAGATGAGGCTGGCATACCGCGGCATCAGCTCGTCCTTGAGGTGCATCGCGCCGCCATCGAGCGTGATGCTTTCGATGCCGCGATGCGCGGCGAGCAGGATCGTGCCGCCGGGAGTCTCGTAGACTCCGCGCGACTTCATTCCGACGAAACGATTCTCGACCAGGTCGAGGCGGCCGATGCCATTGTCGTGACCAAGCTGATTGAGCGTGGTCAGCAATGCGGCCGGGGAAAGCTTCACGCCGTCGATCGCCACCGCATCGCCCTTGGCAAAGTCGATCGTGATGATCGCCGCCTTGTCGGGTGCATCTTCGGGCGAGACGGTGCGCTGGTGGACGTATTCGGGCGCCTCGGCTGATGGGTCCTCGAGCACCTTCCCCTCGGATGAGGAGTGCAGCAGGTTGGCATCGATCGAGAACGGCGCTTCGCCGCGCTTGTCCTTGGCGATCGGGATCTGGTGCTTTTCGGCGAATTCGAGCAACGCCTCGCGGCTGGCGAACTCCCACTCGCGCCACGGCGCGATGACCCGGATGTCGGGCTCGAGCGCATAATAGCCGAGCTCGAAGCGGACCTGGTCGTTGCCCTTGCCGGTGGCGCCGTGACAGACGGCGTCCGCGCCGACCTGGCGCGCGATCTCGATCTGGCGTTTGGCGATGAGCGGGCGCGCGATCGACGTGCCGAGCAGATAGTCGCCCTCATATTGCGTATTCGCGCGAAACATCGGGAAGACGAAGTCGCGGACGAACTCCTCGCGCAAATCCTCGATGAAGATGTTTTCGGGCCGAACGCCGAGCATTTCCGCCTTGCGCCGCGCCGGCTCGACCTCCTCGCCCTGGCCGAGGTCGGCGGTGAAGGTCACGACCTCCGCGTCATATTCGGTCTGCAGCCACTTCAAGATGATCGAGGTGTCGAGCCCGCCCGAATAAGCGAGCACCACTTTCAGCTTCGTGTTTGCCATTGGATTCCTAGCTCAGCAGCCACAGCATCGCGCCGCGCGCCGTATGCATCCGGTTCTCGGCCTGACGCCAGACCGCAGAGCGCTGGCCGTCGATCACTGGGGCGGTGACTTCTTCGCCTCGGCGCGCGGGGAGGCAGTGCATGAACCAGGCGTTCGGCGCACGTGCCATTAGGGCTTCGTCCACCTGGTAGGGCTCGAAGGCGGCGCGGCGCTCCTCGCTCTCTTCGCCACCCATCGACACCCACACGTCGGTATAGACGATGTCGGCGCCTTCGACCGCTTCGGCAGCGTCGGTCACCTCGCGAACGCCCGCAATGGAGCCGTCGAGGCCGTGTCCGGACGGGCTGGCGATGGTCAACCGGGCGCCGACCAGCGCACATCCCTCGGCGAGCGAGCGCGCAACGTTATTGCCCTCGCCGATAAAGGCGACGCGAATGCCTTCAAGGCGGCCCAGCAGTTGCTGCATTGTCAGCAGGTCGGCGAGCGCCTGGAGTGGATGGTCAGTCGCTGAGAGCATATTGAGCACGGGCGCCGCGTCGAGCGCGGCCATGCCTTCGAGCAGCTGGTGATCGAACACGCGCGCGGCGATGATCGCGTGATAGCAGGCGAGAGTCCGGGTCACGTCCCCCACGGTCTCGCGCGTTCCAATCCCAAGCTCGCTCGGCTGGAGATAGACGGGATGGCCGCCGAGCTGGGCCGCCGCCATTTCCATCGAATTGCGGGTGCGCGCGCTCGGCTTTTCGAAATAGAGCGCGACGCCTTTGTCCTGCAGCACGCGCACCGGCGCGGCCAGCTCCGACAACGCAAGGATTGCCTGGAGATCGGCCGCTGACACGTCGCGAATGGCGAGGAGATGCTTCACCAACTCTTCTCATTGCGCACCATGGTGCCAACGCCCTTGTCGGTCAGTAGCTCGATGAGCAGCGAATGATGGACGCGCCCATCGATGATATGAGCGAAGCTGACGCCCTGCTCGACCGCGTCGGCACACGCCTTGAGCTTCGGAATCATGCCCTTGCCCACCGAGGCCGATTGGAGCCGGTCGCGAAGCTCGGCCGCAGTCAGACGCGGCACCAGGCTGGACTCGTCATTGACGTCCTCGAGCAGGCCCGGCGCGGCGGTGAGATAGACGATCTTTTCCGCGTTCATCGCCACGGCGATCGCCCGCGCCGCTTCGTCGGCGTTGACGTTGTACGGCTGTCCAGCGGCATTGGCGCCAACGGTCGAGACCACCGGCGTCAGCCCGTCGTCGAGCAGACGGTGGACGAGCTCGGCGCGAACGCGGGTGACATTGCCGACGAAGCCGAGCGCCGAATCGGCGGGAGTGACGGTAAGCAGCCCGGCGTCCTCGCCCGACACGCCGACGGCCACGGGCTCGTCGCCTGCCTGGCTATTGATGGTGGCGACGAGGTCGCGGTTGATCTTCCCGACCAGCACCATGCGCACGATCTCAAGAGTCTCGGAGTCGGTGACTCGGAGGCCATCCTTGAACTCCGGCTCCTTCCCCACGCGCCGCAGCATCACGTCGACCTGCGGACCGCCGCCGTGGACGAGCACGCAGCGCACTCCGACGCTTCTGAGCAAAAGCACGTCCTGGGCGAGCGCGAGGTCGGAATCGCGGTCGATCGCCGCGCCGCCCAGCTTCACCACGACCGATTTGCCGGCGAACTGGCGGATGTAGGGCAGCGCCTCGACGAGGACTCGCGCGGTCTCCGCCGCGGTCATGACGTCCTCGAATTTTCTTTGATGTAGCCAGGACCGAGATCGATCCCGATCACTTTCGCCGAGCCTTTGCCGGAGCCGAGGTGGACTTCGACGTCGAAGGCTTCGCCCATCATGTGCTCGGCGAGCGCCTGCCCATCATGCGGGATAGCGACGCCGCCCTTGGCGACCGCGATACCGCCATAGCTCACGCGCGATCTGGGCACGTCGAACGCGACGCCGGCGGAACCCGCGGCGGCGAGCAGCCGCCCCCAATAAGGATCGCCGCCGTACCAGCTGCATTTGACCAGGTTGTTTTCGGCAATGGCCTTGGCCGCGATCTTCGCTTCATTTTCGTTGGCGGCCCCGGTCACCGTCAACCGCGCGATCCTGGTCATGCCTTCGGCGTCGCGCGCCATCTGCATCGTGAGGTCGCGGCACGCGGCGAGCAGGGCGTTGGCGAACTCGTCGGGGTCCGCCTTTCCGCGCCGTCCCGACGCCAACACCATCGCGGTGTCATTGGTCGAGGTCGCGCCGTCAACGTTCAGCGTGTTGAAGGTCTCGTCCGACGCGTGCTTGAGCGCATTCCGCATCAGCGCAGCGGGAACCTCGGCGTCTGTGGTCAGAAAGGCGAGCATGGTCGCCATGTTGGGCGCGATCATCCCGCAGCCCTTGGCCATTCCGCCGAGGGTGAACGTCGAGCCCTGGATCACGACCTGTTTCGGCGTGTGATCGGTGGTGAGGATGCCCCGTGCCGCGTCCTCTGCGCCGTCGACCGACAATTTCCTCGCGAGCTTCGGGGCCGCGGCGAGGATCGGATCCATCGGCAGCGGAGTGCCAATGATCCCGGTGGAGCAGACCAGCACGTGGGAATTGGCAGCCTGCAGCGCCGCGCCTGTTGCGGCGGCCATCAGCTGCGCATTCTTGTAGCCCGCCAATCCAGTTCCGGCATTCGCGTTGCCGGAGTTGACGATCACCGCCACCGCCTTGCCGCCATTCGCCTGCAGGGTCGCGCGATCGAGCTCGACCGGCGGCGCGGCGAACTTATTCTGGGTGAACACCGCGGCGCAGGGGACCGGCCGCCGGTCATCGGTCGCAAGCAGGGCCATGTCGAACTTGCGCCGCTTGATCCCGGCATGGCAGCCGGCCGCGACGAAGCCCTGGGCGGCGGTGACGCTCATGGATACACTCCGGTGGAGGTGAGCCCGGCCGTTTCCGCGAGGCCGAGCATCAGGTTCGCGCACTGGACCATCTGGCCGGCGGCGCCCTTGCCGAGATTGTCGATCGCGGCGATCGCGAGCACGCGGCCGGTGCGCGCGTCGTGGCGGGCGGTGAGGACCGCGCTGTTGGAACCTGTCACCCATTTGGTCGCTGGCGGATCCGGCGTCACGTGCACGAAAGGCTCGTCGGCATAAGCCGAGCGAAGAGCGTCGAGCGGGTCCGATTGGCCAGTCGCCTCGCCGTAGCAGGTGGCGAGGATGCCCCGTGTCATTGGTGCGAGATGTGGGGTGAACAGCACGGTTGCGCCGAGCGCCTGCTCCATCTCCGCCGTGTGGCGATGGTTGAGCAGGCCATAAGCGGCAAAGCTTCCTTCGACGGTATTGAAGGCCGTGGATTCCTTCGCTTCGCGCCCGGCACCGCTGACGCCCGAGGCAGCGTCGACGATGATGCTGTCCGGCTTGACGAGGCCGGCGTCGATGAGCGGCTTCAATGCGAGGATCGCGGCGGTCGCGTAGCACCCCGCGGCGGCGACGGCTTTGGCGTTCGCGATTCTGTCGCGATGCAGCTCGGGAATTCCGTACACGAAGCTGTCGAGCAGCTCCGGCGCCTCGTGCGCGTGGCCGTACCAGCGCTCGTAGGTGACCGCGTCGGCAAGCCGGAAATCAGCGCCCAGATCGACGAATGGGATCCCCCGCTCGAGGATCGCGCCGGCGCGCTTCTGGCTATGCCCATGCGGCAGCGCGGCGAAGACGAGGTCGACCTCCGCGAGCGCGCTGGCGTCGAACCTCTCGATTGCGAGATCTGGAAAGGCCGCCGCAAGATGCGGGTGGACGCCGCCAAGCGCCTGCCCTGCCCGGCTGTCGCCGAACAGCTTTGCGGGCGCGAGCGCTGGATGCGCCGCGAGAAGCCGCAAGAGCTCGCCTCCGACATAGCCCGAGGCTCCAAGGATGGCCGTCCGAATCATGAGGAGCGGCCCTATCGACACATTTGCATAATTATGCAAGTTAATGCATAAGTATTCTATGAGCGATAAAGATCGACGACAACGGGCGATCGGGGACATCATCCAGGATTCTTCACTGGCAAGCCAGGAAGAGCTCGCTGAAATGCTTTCCGACCGCGGCTTCGCCGTCACCCAAGCGACCATCTCGCGCGACCTGGAGCAGCTCGGAGCGGTGAAAGTGCGGCGCGACGGGCGGGTCAGCTATGCGCTGCCCGACCGCGTGGGCGGGAGACCAGCGGGACCACAGCTCGCCACTGTCGTCCGCGACTGGGTGCGATCGATCGAGGTCGCCGCCAACCTGGTGGTGATCAAGACGCCACCGGGCTCGGCCCATCTCGTCGGAGTTGTGCTCGACCAGTCGGAAATCCCGGAGATCGTCGGCACGATCTGCGGCGACGACACGATCTTCGCCGCATGCCCCGCCGAATCCGATGCACAGGCGCTCGCCGACCGACTGAGGTCCGCGACTGCGGCGGAGTTTCGCTAGAGTCAGGCCCTGGCGTGACTAAGCCGCATTCTCTACCTAAACCATTTTGGTATGTTGCATTCCAAGCCCCCCCGAACGGGCAAGAGGCGTATCCCCGTCGGCGCACACGCGATCGTCGACGAACTCGCGGCGATCTACGAGGAATCGGTGGCGAACCTGCGAGGCGCCCTTTCCGATTATGTCCGCGATCGAACCGCGCCCAACGCAACCGAGCGCGCCAACGGCAGCTTCGCCTATCCGGAGCTGCGCATCGAATATGCGGACAAGCTCCCGCGGCCGGTCGTCTCGCGCGCCTTTGCGCGACTCAATCAGCCCGGAACCTATGCGGCGAGCATCGCCCGCCCCGCTTTGTTCCGCGACTATCTCGTCGAGCAGCTCGAGCATCTCGAGCGCGATTACGACGTGACAATCTCGGCCGGCCGCTCAAGGAGCGAGATCCCTTACGCTTATGTGATCGAGAACAGCGGGATCGAAGTGGGCGACATCAGCACGGCCGAGCTGTCGCGCTTCTTCCCGTCCAATGAGCTGGTGCACATCGGCGACGAGATCGCCGACGGGGTCTGGATCCCGCAAGCGGACGTGCGGCCGCTGGCGCTATTCGACGGACCGCGCACCGACTTCAGCCTCGCGCGCCTCAAACATTATACCGGCACGCCCGCCGAGCATTTCCAGCAGTTCGTGCTCTTCACCAACTACATCCGCTACGTCGACGAGTTCGTCGGAGTCGCGGTGGATTCCCTGCGCCGGGCGGACTCTCGCTTCGTCGCCCTCTCGGTCCCCGGCGCCGTCTACGAGCGGGGCGAGCTTGCCGACGCCGAGGCGCAGATTGCGGCCGGCCAGTGGCGCCGCCAGCAGATGCCGGCCTATCACCTGATCGCCGAGGGCGGGACCGGAATTACCCTGGTGAACATCGGCGTCGGCCCGTCGAACGCGAAGACCATTTGCGACCATGTCGCGGTGCTTCGGCCGCATGTCTGGCTGATGATCGGCCATTGTGGGGGCTTGCGGCCGAGCCAGTCCATTGGCGATTATGTGCTCGCCCACGCGTACCTGCGCGACGACCATTTGCTCGACGACGTGCTTCCCCCCGAGGTCCCTTTGCCCGCCATCGCCGAGGTGCAGAACGCGCTGTTCAACGCGGCGCTCACGGTCACCGGCGAGGACGAGGACAGCGTCAAGCAGCGGTTGCGCACAGGCACGGTGGTTACGACGGACGACCGCAATTGGGAGCTACGCTATGCGGCTTCGGCGCTGCGCTTCAACCAAAGCCGGGCGGTCGCGATCGACATGGAATCGGCGACGGTCGCCGCCCAGGGCTATCGTTTTCGGGTGCCGTACGGGACCTTGCTGTGCGTGTCCGACAAACCACTGCACGGCGAATTGAAGCTGCCGGGCCAGGCCAACGCCTTTTATGAGCGCGCGATCAGCCAGCATTTGCGGATCGGGATCGAAGCGCTGGGCCTGCTGCAGCTCGAAGGCGAAGGCCTCCACAGCCGCAAGTTGCGGAGCTTCGACGAGCCGCCGCTGCGCTAGCTCACTGAGAGAATTTGTCG
>JBDTON010000171.1:0-14243 GCA_039933195.1 Sphingomicrobium sp.
TCCTCGACTTCAAGGCCGCGGTCACGGGTCGCGACGACCAGGCGATCATCAACGAAGTCGAGCGCGGCGAGGACTATCTCAAGGAGAAGTTCGAGACGGCGCTCAGCAGCGGCGATCTAAGCGGCGAATCTCGTTCAGTCGTGGAGCGCTGCTATCAGTCGGTACGTTCGGGCCATGATCAGATCAGCCGGCTGAAGCACGGAATGGAAGCCCGCAACATCTAGCTTTCCTGCCACCTCGGAGCTTCCGGGGGGCACTGGGCGGCTCTCCGGCCAGCGGAGCCGCCCCGCTTCTTTCAGTAGCCCATTAGCGCGAGTACCTCGCGGCGGCTGCGCTCGTCCTCGCGGAACGTGCCCATCATCCGGCTGGTGCTCATCACCACGCCCGGCGTGTTGACTCCACGCGCAGTCATGCAGGCGTGGGTCGCCTCAATCACCACCGCCACACCCTTGGGCTGAAGATGCTCCCAGATCGTGTCGGCGACCTGGGCTGTGAGCCGCTCCTGCACCTGCAGTCTGCGCGCAAAACCGTGGAGCACGCGCGCGAGCTTGCTAATTCCGACGACCTTGTCCCGCGGCAGATACGCGATGGAAGCCTTGCCAATGATCGGCGCCAGATGATGCTCGCAGTGCGACTGGAACGGAATGTCCTTCAGAAGCACGATCTCGTCGTAGCCGCCGACTTCCTCAAAAGTGCGACTGAGATGCACCGCCGGATCTTCGGCATAACCGCGGGCATATTCGCGCCAGGCGCGGGCGACGCGGCGCGGCGTGTCGAGGAGGCCCTCGCGGTCCGGATCCTCGCCGGTCCAGCGAATGAGAGTTCGGACCGCCTCCCGTACCTCCTGCGGAATATCGCACGTCGGCGCGGATTCGACGAGATCGCCGTCTCCCGGTTCGCCATGCCCGAACGGAGGGTTCATCTCTCTATCTCCCGCGCAATATCGTCGGCGACCGCCGCCGCCTGCTCGCGAATATCCGGAACGGCAATAATTTCCCAATAGCAGCCCCTCGTTAGAGGCCCGAGCGCCCAAATACGTTCCCCGCCCGACGCGCGCGAGTGCTCATCTACCTGCAGTGCAATCCCGAGACGATCGGGACGAACCTGCCCCGCATCTATCAGACTCCGCAGCAAAGGGTCCCTGGTGCTGGCGATCGCGTGCAGCGGGCCCGTGCAATTGAATGCACAGGCAAAGCGCAGCGTCTGGGCAGAAGGTGCGCCACGACGACGGATGTCGACCTCTAGCGCCTCTCCGGTGTCGCGCGCGGAGACTGCACGACCGGCCATGATCTCGAGACGTCCCTCGCCGATCAACGCGGCGATCGTGCTCGCTACTTCGGGTGCAATTCGCGATCGGCGCACATCCCACCAGGCGCGGGCATGGCGCAGAAACCGAAGTTGTTCCTGCTGATCAAGGCTCTGCCAAAGCGACTGGGTGTGTGGTCTCAGGCTGTCGACCGCGGCGCGCCAGCCGACCTCGGCGCTTCGCCGCCGCAGCCATCGAAAGAGCGCGCGCAGATCACCGCTCGGCACCTCGTGCGCCTCGATCGGCGCTTCCGCATAATCTGCGTGCGAATGTGGAACCAGGCCGCGCCGCGACAGCGCAATGATCCTGCCCTGGTGCCCCGCGGCATTGAGCGAAAGCACGAGGTCAACCATTGTAAGACCGGTGCCGATGAGCAGAGTGGGGTCGCCGCTCGCAGCAAGATCCTCCACCGCTTTTCGTGCCGAGCTGCCCCACGGATCGCTGACAAAACGGTCGCCGATGCCTGCGAAGGCGCTGAGCGGCCCGGGTTCCTGGTTGCCGACGGCAAGCACCAGCGCCCGCGATTCGACCGCGCTCCCGTCGCCGAGCTCAACCGTCCAGCGGCCGTTCTTACGCTTCGCTCCGAGCGCCGTGGCGGCAATCGCCTCCGTGCGGCCACTGGCCACCGCTTCGTCGAGGACTTCGCCGAGATAGTGCCCGAACAGTCGCCGCTGAGCATAGCCGCGGCGATTGCCGCCATCGGTCTCGACGCGCCGAGCAAAATGCTCCGGGTCTTCGGGCCAGGCGCTCATCGCCTCTGCCGGCACGTTGAGCAGATGCGCCGGCTCGGTGGTCGAATAGGCGACGCCCTTGCCCAGACGGCCGCTGCCGTCGATCAGGACCGAGCCAATGCCGCGGCGGGCGAGCTGGGCGGCGATCATGGTCCCCGAAAAGCCGCCCCCGACAATCGCGACCGGGACTCCCCGGTCAGATTTCATAATCGGGCCAATTCTCCGGGTCCGCCGAGCCGGCTTTGCGCGCCTGGATGTGGTCGTAGATGCGAGTCACCGTCTTTCCCGCCGTTTCAGTGAACCACCCAGGCACAGCGGCATGGACGATCGCCGCGCAACCCGCGCCGAGTAGTTCGGCACCGATCTTCACCGCTCCAACGCCGTGGCCGGCCCAGCTCATGCCGAGCGAGCGCGGGTGCTCGATGAACATTCGGTGGATTGGCCCCGGTTGATGGCTCTGCCTGATCGGCTGTTTGCTGGCCATGGCCTCCGCTCTCGAAGATTTGGCGACCCCGGCGCGATTCGAACGCGCGGCCCTCAGATTAGGAATCTGATGCTCTATCCTGCTGAGCTACGGGGTCTTGGCCGTCGAATAGGGATTCCCGCGCGTACGATCAATTCACCTGACTCGGCGGAACGACTGGAAGCGGCAGCGGGGCAACCGGCACGCCGTCATCGACCAGCGACTTCGCCTGCTCGAGCGTCGCGTTCCCGTGTACCTGCTCGCGGTCGATCTTGCCGCTGTGCATGGCACGCGCTGTGTCCGCGAATTCATCGCCCACCCAGCGTGAATCCTTGAGCAGTTCCGCCTGAATCGCCGCCACTCGGGCGAGCGGGCTGTCCGAGAGCTTGCGCGGCACTTGCGGCGCCATCGGTGCCTTTGCGACGTTGGGCGATTGGCAAAAGGGGCACTGCACGAGACCGCCGGCGCGCTGCTCGTCGAAGTCCACGCCCGAGCGGAACCAGGCTTCGAACGTCTCGCCGCCGGCGCAAGCAGCTTCGAGGCACTGAAGATCGAAGACGATCATAGGCTCACCGGCTGCGGGATAGGACGCCGGTGGTTAAGCGCCGGTATGCGCGAGCGGACGTCCGAAATGCGCGCAAGGTCGATATCGGCAAAGCCGACGCCGGTCTCCTCACCCATGTCGAGCAGGACCTCGCCCCACGGATCGACCACAAGCGAATGACCGAAGGTTTGGCGGCCGTCCTCATGTCGCCCAGCCTGGGCCGCTGCGACAACGAAGAGACCGGCTTCGATCGATCGCGCCCGCAGAAGCACGTGCCAGTGGGCGCGGCCGGTCGGCACGGTGAACGCGGCAGGGACGGAGATCACATCCGCGGCAGCTTCGGCGATGCGCGCGAACAGCAGCGGGAAACGCAGGTCATAGCAGATGGTGAGGCCGAGCTTTCCGACCGGCGTTCCGTTGACCAGCGACACGCCCTCGCCAGCCGAGTAGACGGCGGACTCGCGCCAGCTCTCGCCGGTCGGCAGGTCGACGTCGAACAAGTGAATCTTGTCGTAGCGGGCGCGGATCTGGCCTTCGCGGTCGAGGACGAATCCGCGGTTGGCGACTTTTCCATTCTCCACGCTCACCGCGAGCGAGCCGATGTCGAGCCAGATGCGGTTGCGCTTGGCGGCTTCGCGGCAGGCAGCGAGCACGAGATCCTCATCCTCGCTTCGAATGTTCTTCGCCGCGCGAGCGCTGTCGCGGTCGAGCAACCCGGACATTTCCGGAGTGAACAGCATTTCGGCGCCGCCCGACGCCGCCTCATTGATCGCCTCGACGAGCGCCAGCGCGTTCGCCTCCGGATCGATGCCGGTGTTGGACTGGAAGAGCGCGATCTTCGTCATGCGGCAATCAGCGCATCGAGGCTGCCGGCGCGATCCAGCGCCACGAGATCATCGCAGCCGCCGACGTGCACGTTCCCGATGAAGATTTGCGGAACCGTCGAGCGACCCTTGGCGCGTTCGATCATGGTCTGCCTTTCGGCACCGCCGAAATCGATCGCGATTTCCTCATAAGCCACGCCCTTCTCGTCGAGCAGCGCCTTGGCGCGCCAGCAGTACGGACAAAATTTCTTGGTGTAGATCTCGACGAGCGGCACGAACGGTCCTTCCGGCTCGATACTAAGGGCTATCATCAACGCATCAACTGGGTTGGCCGCACGACCCGCGCCCAGGTCACCAACTCCACCCGCGCAGCGCCCGCCCGCTTCAACGTCCGCGCGCACGCCTCGGCCGTGCTTCCGGTGGTCAAAACGTCATCGACGAGGATGACCGTCTTGCCGGCGATCGCTGCCTTATTGGTTACGCGGAACGCCCCGGCCACGGCTTTGCGCCGCTGCAGCGGGCTCATCCCTTTGAGAGGCGGAGTTCGCCTGGATCGCCGGAGGACCAAGACGTCACTGCGAACATCGAGCCGCCGCGCCAGCTCGCGCACGACAAGAACCGATTGGTTGAACCCGCGCCGCCACAGCCGAGTCCGGTGGAGCGGGACCGGCACCAGGATTCGATCGCCGTTCGAATATTCAACGAGGGGCGCCATGTAGCGCGCCATCGTCCGCGCAATCGCCACCTTGCGGCCGTACTTCAAACGGATGGCGAGGCTTCGCGACAGCTCGTCATAAGCCACCGCGGAGCGCGTCCGGGCGATCCGCGGAGGCTTGGCGAGACAAGCGGCGCAGGTCTCCGAATCGGTTGCCTGAAGAGGTAAGCCGCACGTTGCGCAACCGGCGTGCCCAAGGAACTCGACCTGTTTCCAGCAATCAGCGCAAAAGCTGTGCACCTCGGCAACAATGGTCCCGCAGCCGGCGCAGCGCGGCGGAAGCGCGAAATCGAGCACCCATCGGGCGCAGGTGCGAACGATGCCTGCAACCATGGCATCTTGTCGCGCGGGAGAGCGCATCGCACAAGCGCCGCCGTGGCCCCCTTGTTCGACATGCATCTGCGGGCACTTCGACGCGATCGGGCGGCGAGAAGCGGCGCAGAGCTCTTCCTGCTCGAACGCGCATTCGCCGATTGCGTCGAGCGATTGGCATTGGTCGAGAGGCGCTTCGAGCGCGGGCTGCTGATCGGCTGCCCAGACTCGCACTGGCCTGCGCGCCTGCGGGACCTCGTGGAGGAGGTCGATGTGCGCGACCCCGGTGCACTTTTCGCCGAGTGGGCCGAGGGTGAAGTCATCGTCGAGGATGATTGGTCCGCCCCCGCCGACACATATGATTTTGTCCTCGCCGTGGGGACCCTGGACACCGTCAACGACCTTCCGCGCGCGCTCAAATCAATCGCCCGATCGATGCGACCGGAATCGTTGTTTTTGGGCGCGCTATCGGGGGGCGACACTTTACCGCAGTTGCGCAGCGCCATGCGCGCAGCCGATCTCGCCACAGGCATCGCGTCGCCCCACATCCATCCCCGGATCGAAGCATCGGCACTTGCACCGCTCCTTGCCCAGGCGGGTTTGGTCATGCCCGTGGTCGACGTCGATCGGGCGCAAGTCTCCTACCAATCGATCGATCGCCTCATTGCCGATCTTCGAGGGATGGGTGCGACGAACATGCTTCGCGAAAGACTTCGCCGTCCCCTCTCCAGGCAAGGGCTGGAGGCGGCACGGAAATGCTTCGCCGCAGCGGGCGATGGCGGCCGGACCGTCGAAACTGTCGAGATCATCCACTTCGCAGCCTGGACGCCACAAGCGTTCCCCGTCACTTAGAAGAATGATGTTCCGTTAACGATGAGCCGAGCAAGAGTTGTTAACTCAACTGTCGGTAAACCTGCCGCGTGGACGTGGACCAGAGGAGGGTGGCGTGATCGCTATCCGAACGAAGTTGCGTAAGCTCGGCGCCTGTGCGCGCGGTGCAACCGCAATAGAATACGGGCTGATTTGCGCGCTCATCATCATCGCGATGATGGGCGGCCTTCAGGCGTTGGGCGGTGGCACCAACAGCATGTGGGGCAACATCAAATCGCAGTTCGAAAACGCGGGCTAACCGCGGCGGGCGCCGTAGACGACGAGCTTGACCTTCCGCCCGGGCGCTAGTCTGCTGCCGGGCGCGAGCGCGTTGAGCGCAAGGAAACGGTCGAGCTTGAAATCACGATAGGCCATCCTTGCCGCCAGTGACTGCACCGTGTCGCCCGGCGCGACCGTCACCACATGGATAATCCGCGGCCGGATGGCCGCCCCTTCCGCCGCTGTGATCTTCCGCAGCGAGTTCACCATCGGAGTGAACGGGCCGATGCCGGATCCGCCCGGTGTCAGCATCACGAAATGATAGACCCGCTGTGCGTCCCATTGGTACGCAACCACGCTGACGTCGATCAAGCCTGACGATGTCTGCACGCGAGCCGTCGTAAAAGCCGCGGGCATATTGTTGATGACCGTGCGCTGCGGCGGAGGGATCGCGATCTGCATCTGACCCCGGGTCAGCTCTCCGAAAACCGCGAGGATGTAATTGTCGAGCGTCCCCGAATAGCGGCCGCCGCTGAACTGCGCTTTGCCCGCCGAACCCGAAATGGTCACGGCGTAGGTGCCGTTAGACATCAGATAGCCGGGCGGAACGCTAAACTTGATGCGCAGATCCGGATGAGTGAAGCTTGCGCCGTCGATGATGCCCTGCGCCGGATCGTCGTCGACGAACGTGCCTTCGAGCTCGCTCAGGAAGATGTCGCGGTTGCGCAGACCCCTGCCGAGCCGGCCGCTGGCGCTGGCCAATTGCAGCGCTTGCTGCATGCGGTTTTCGCTCAAGGGATGGGTGCTCGCCCATTCGGGAGTCTGGCGGTTGGTGCGGCCCTGGACGCGCCCCTGCAAGGCCGATTGACGGCTGAGCGCGGCAAGCACGCCCGGAGCACCAGCCGGGTCATAGCCCGCGGCGATCATGTAGCGAAGGCCCACCTGATCGGCCTGATACTCCTGTTCGCGCGAGAAACTCAGCAGGTCGAGCTTGGCGCGGGTCTGGAGAAGGCCGCCGAAGACTTGGTCACCGAAGATCGCGCCGACGATCTGGCCGAGCACACCAAGCGTGCTGCGCCGGGCATATTGCTCGCGAATGTGGGCGTGGTTGGCGGAGATGTGCCCGACTTCATGCCCAAGCGCGAACGCGAGCTCGGACTCATCATCCATGACACTCAACAACTGGCGAGTGACGTAAACATAGCCGCCGGGAACCGAGAAAGCGTTTTCGACCGGGGAGTTCAACGTCGTGAAATGCAGCGCCTGTGCCGGATTGGCGACACCGGAATAGGCACTCACGCGCCTTCCGATGGATTCTACATACGCTGCGCGCGGACCCGTTTCGGCGCCGCCGAGTTCCTGGACAAGCTGCGCATGCTCGCGCTGCGCCTCAGCGACATCTTGCGGATTGAGGTACCGCAGTTGCTGCGCCGCCGCAGGAGCAATCGCCACCGCGGCCGCGACGAGTAACAGTAACGCCTTACGCATCAGCACCCTCCGTCACCGCGATACTTAACCGGCGCGATTTTGAATGGAGAATGACTGAGCGCCGTTCCGGCGCCTCAGCCGATGGCGAG
Organism: Sphingomicrobium sp.; assembly: GCA_039933195.1. Classification (GTDB taxonomy): domain Bacteria; phylum Pseudomonadota; class Alphaproteobacteria; order Sphingomonadales; family Sphingomonadaceae; genus Sphingomicrobium. The sequence continues at coordinate 7,562 of JBDTON010000171.1, forward strand.
AAACTTCGCCCGCCGCTGCGCGCGGAGCTCGTTCGTCCCGAGGGCGGAACAACCGTCCAATTCCTCGACGATTGCGCCCTTCAGCGAGCCGATCGCCGCATCGGGATCGCGGTGCGCCCCGCCCAGCGGTTCGCCCACGATGCGGTCGATCACTCCAAGCGCCTGCTGGTCCTGGGCGGTGATCTTCATCGCCTCGGCGGCTTCCGGCGCCTTGTCCGCGGTGCGCCAGAGGATCGAAGCGCAGCCTTCGGGCGAAATCACGGAATAGATCGCATGTTCAAACATCAGCACGCGGTTGGCGGTCGCGATCGCCACCGCTCCGCCGGACCCACCCTCCCCCACTATGACCGCGATCATCGGGACGCCAAGAGCGAGGCACTCCTCGGTGGAGCGAGCGATCGCTTCGGCCTGCCCGCGCTCCTCGGCCTCCACTCCAGGGAACGCGCCCGGCGTGTCGACCAGAGTCACCACGGGGATTCCAAACTGGTCGGCCAGCCGCATCAGTCGGATTGCCTTACGATAGCCTTCGGGCTTGGCCATTCCGAAATTGTGCTTGAGCCTGGAGGAAGTGTCGTCCCCCTTTTCATGGCCGATCAGCATCACTCGCCGGCCTTCGATGCGGCCAAGTCCGCCAACGATCGCCGGATCGTCGCCGAAGGCCCGGTCCCCGGCGAGCGGCACGAAATCGTCAGCAATTCCGGCCAGGTAATCCTTCAAATGCGGACGCTCCGGATGCCGCGCGACCTGCGCCTTTTGCCACGGAGTCAACTTGGCGTAGGTGTCGCGAAGCAGCCTGTTGGTCTTGGTCTCGAGCCGTCCGATCTCGGCCTCGATGTCGACCGCGCCGCCGCTCGCGGTCTCGCGCAGCTCGGTCAGGCGCGTTTCCAGCTCGGCGATCGGCTTCTCAAAGTCGAGGTAAATCAGCATCTGGCCGGGGCGGGTAGGACGAAGCCGAGGCAGCCGTCAACGAGAACGGGTCGCCAAGGGATGGCGCGCATTGACCAGCTCGACCAATCTCGCGCTGTCCACGTGCGTGTAGATCTGGGTGGTCGCGATGTCGGCGTGCCCCAGCAATGACTGAAGCACCCGGAGGTCGGCGCCGCCCGACAGCAGGTGCGTAGCGAACGCATGGCGAAGGACGTGCGGGCTGACGCGCTCGGGCGAAATGCCCGCATCGGCCGCCATTCGTCGGACGATCTGAAACAAGCGCACCCGGCTGAGATGCGCCTTGCCGCTCGGGAAGAGCCACTGGACGCCAGCCGGCACATGCTCCAGCCAACCACGGACCGCGCTCTCCGCCCGAGACGAGATCGGCACCAGCCTCTCCTTGCTGCCTTTGCCGCGGATCATCAGGAACGGCTGCCCCTGGCGGACGGCACCGCGCGGCAGGCTGACCAGTTCGCTTGCCCGCAGACCCGAACCATAGAGCAGCTCGAGCAGCGCCAAGTCGCGTGACGCCGCGGCCTCGCCGCTCGCTGCGCGGTCCTCCGCCGCCTCGAACATGCGGGCCATTTCCGGCTCATCAAGGATCCGCGGCAGGGGCCGCTCCAACCGGGGCCGCGGAAGGGCGGCTGACGGGTCGTCGCGGCGAAGGCCATCGTCGACGAGGAAGCCGAAGAACCGCCGCAGCGCCGCCGACCGCCGCGCAACGGTTGACGGCGCGAGCTGCGACCATGCAGCGCCCAGCGGCGACAAGTCGTCAGCCGACGCGGAGGCAAGTGAGCCCACCGCCTCCGCGGAGCGCTCCAGATCATTGCGGTAGGCAACGAGCGTATGACGGGAAGCGCCAGCTTCAGCGGCCATCATGTCGAGGAAGCGATCGACGAGCGCCTCGTCTTCGGGAGTCACGTCCGGGACAGGGCCTCGGCGGCGATCATGCGCGCGGTGAAGTCCTGTCCGGTCCGCTCGAGCGCCGCGATCGCATGATAGGCATGCACCCCGGGCAACTGATCAAACCTCGCCGTTTGGAAGCCGGTTCCGGTAAGAACGAGCACCGTGCCTGACTGACCGCGGCCCGCAGCGGCATCGATCATCCTCGTCCAGCTGGATTGCCGACCGAGGCCAAGGCCGTAGCGGCGATTGAGCGAATTGGCGGCGTCGGTCGTGATTCGCCCAAGACCGGCAAGACCGGCGACGAGCAGCGCACTGCGAATCTTGTTGCGGCTCTTGTCGCGGCCGATGAAACTCGCGATCCGCCCCGCGCTGAGGTCGAGCCCGCTTGCATTGGGCGAAGCCAGAACCAGCATCGCCCAGCATCGGTCCGCGTTGTCGTCCTTCATCCGCCCGCACGCGCCCACCCAACGTGCCGCCGCCTGGTCGTAGCCCGCGGCGAGCATCGCGGAGATCAGCTCGGGAGCGTCGTCCTGAAGCTTGGTATCGGGGTCGATGCGGGTGGCTGCGCGCGCGACGAGCGCCCGCATCGCCTCTTTTTGCAACGGGTCCTTGCCCGCCGCGAGCAGGTGACGGATCGCCGCGAGCCGCGTGACCGCGTCCTTGCCGACGAAAGCCTGCCGAAGTTGCCAGGCATCGGTGCTGGGGAGATCGTCTGGGTCGGTGGAATCGTAGATTAATGAATAGAGATCGACCATCGACTGCGAAGAAAAGACGCCAAGACCAGCGGCGATAAACGCGGAAGACAGCCGCTGCTGCGGAGTAAGCAACGGCGCTCTCGCCTGGAAAGCGCGCAGCTGAGGCGACGCAGAATTGATGAGCCGGTCCGGCGGGACCATTCCCGTTGCGGTCGCCAGGCCGAACCGCCAGGCGGTGAGGCTGTCGACGGGGTCCCATTCGATAGACACGGCTCGGCCCGTGTTTGCGCCAGCACCGACAACCTTGTCGGCAAGGTTGAGGTCGATTCCGCCGATGCGCCCGTGACGACGCGCCTCGTCAATCTGCCCGGCCGCGGTGTCCGGCTCGCCCGCCAATGACGAGCACATCGACTGAACCAGCGCGCGGATGTTCGGCTCATATTTTCCGATTCCGTCCTCAATCGGGCAAAGGGCGGGCGGATCCGCGCTTGCCAACGCGCTCTGCACCGCGACCTGCACCATTTTGGGGGTGAAGCGGTTGGTATCCACTCCTGCGACAAGCATCCGCGCGGCATCGGCTTCGCCCAACCGCAGGAGGAGCCACGCGCGCTCGGCCACCCAGTCGACCGGGTTCACGGCGCGCGGCGCGCGCACCTTGGCGAGAAGCGCGTCCCTCAACGCGATATGCGCCCACCGCGAGGCGATCGGCGCATCCATCCGCCGCATCAGGGTCGACAGGAAGGCGCCGCTGGCCGCTCCCCACGGATTCGCTCCAAGACCTTCGCGCTCGGGGTCAAGACTCCCAACAACCCAGGGATCGCGGCGCGCCCATCCGGGATATTCCACCGGGGGCGGAGGAGGCGGAAGGTTGAGGTCAGCGACTTCCTCGACCGCGGTCTCGTCCGACGGCGTTTCGCCACCCGTAGCCTGCGTTGACGTCGGTCGCGCCGCCGCCGGAGCGACCGTGTTGGCCGGAACCTGAGCCGGTCCGATCGCAGTCGCCGGCGTCGGCTGCGGCGCCTGCTGCGCGAGCACCGGAAGCGACAGCGCGACGGCGGCAGAGGCAATCAGCAGCGGCTTAATGCGCATTGCCGCCTTGAGGAACCTCGACCTCGATCGTCCGCGTCGGCTGTTCTTTGGGAACCGTGGAGAGGAAGACGAGGGCGCCGATGATAAGCACCAGGACGACCATCAGGACTGCGATTCTGGGCATGGAAGGCGCTTTTGCCCGCCAGTGCTGGGGCTGTATAGCCCCCAGTGTGAGTGATTTGGCCAAGCGTCTCGACCGGCCCATCGTGCTGGTCGGGCTGATGGGGGTGGGAAAATCGACCGTGGGGCGGCGCCTTGCCAAGCGGCTTGGCCTGCCCTTCGTCGACAGCGATTCGGCGATTGAGGACGCCGCGGGCTACACCGCGGCCGAGGTCTTCGAGCGCTACGGCGAGCAGGATTTCCGCGACGGCGAGCGGCGGCTGGTAGCGCGCCTGATCGACGGCGAGGTTCGGGTGATCGCGACCGGCGGCGGCGCCTACGTCGACCCGCGGACACGCCAGCTGCTCAACGAACGCGCGATCACCGTGTGGCTGGATGCTCCGGTCGAGATCCTGACGGAACGCACTTCGCGGCGCGACACGCGCGCCCAGCTGCGCAACGGCGACCCGAAGTCCATCCTCGAGCGGCTCTCCGACGAGCGGCGGCCATCGTACCAGGAAGCGCACATCCACGTGAAAAGCGGCGACGGCGCGCACAAGGACGTGGTTGACGCCATCATCCACGCCCTCGAGGCGCACCTCTCCAACCGCACTGCCGCCTAAGCGGGGTCGCGGACCTCCTCTTCGGGCAAGGCGCGGTCAGGGGCGAACGAGCGTTCGAGCCCGGCATGAAGATCGCCGGTCGCGCTCTGCCGCTCGAGCCGGTCGCAGTCGCGCATGCGGTATTCGCGCTCGACTCGTTCCACTTCGGTCTTGTCGATGCCGCTCGCCTTGAGCGCTGCCTTGCCCATGACGATCGCGCTTTCGAAAAGCTCGCGCTGGGCGAATGCCAGATCGAGGCCGTCGAGCTGCATCAAATGGACGCGGTCGAAGGCGCGCACCATCACCGCCGCCTGGGGGAAGGCTTTGAGCACAGCCTGCACTGCTTCGCGGGTAATCTCACCGCCTACATTATCGTTGCAGAAGGCGATCACCTTGGCCGTGTCGCCACCGGCGGTACGAAGCAGGTCGATCCGCATCCCGTCGCCATAATAGACTTTGGTCCCGAACTCCTCGGCGGTCTCAATCATACTTGGCTTTTTATCGATGAGCGTCACGCCAACGCGCTTCGCCATGAGCATCTGCGCAACCGTCTGCCCGAAGCGCCCGTAGCCGACGACGATCGCGCTTGTCTCCGGCGAGCGCTCGGGCCCATCGAGGCCCTCCCCGCCCTGCTCCTCGCGCCGCTCGAGCCAGTCGGTCAGGCGCATCAGGAACGGGGTCGCCGCCATCGACAGCGTCACCACCGCGCCGAACAGCGACGCGGCTTCGGAGGTGATGAGTTGGGCCGCCGTCGCCATGGCGAAAAGGACGAAGCCGAACTCACCCGCCTGGCTCAGCAACAAGCCGAGCCGAACGCTGCGCGGCCAGCTGTTGCGGAACAGCCGCGCGAGGCAAGCGATCACGATCGCCTTCGTGACGATCACCACGGCAGCGATTCCGAGGACGAACAACGGCCGTGCGGCGATAAGGCTCAGATTGAGCAACATCCCGACCGAGAGGAAGAACAACCCGAGCAGGATCGAGCGGAACGGCTCGACGTCGCTTTCGATCTCGTGCCGGTACGGCGATTCGGCGAGCACCACGCCGGCAACGAACGCGCCGAGCGGAACCGAGAGATGCAGCGTGTGCATGACGGCTGCCGCGCCGACGACGGTGAACAGTCCGGCGACCACGAACAGCTCGCGTTCGCCGAGGCGGCCAACCAGCCGGAACAGAGGATTGAGGATCAACCGGCCGATCAGCACCAGGCCGATCACCGCCGCCAACGTCATCAGCGCCAGCTTCCATCCAGTCGGAGCACTCGGGTCCGGGGCTACGCGCGCCAAAGCGGCGATGATGGTGATCATCGGAACTATGGCGAGGTCCTGAAAGAGCAGGATCGAAAACGCCCGCTCCCCCTGCGGCGTGTTGAGCTCATTGTCGGAGCGCAACATCGGCAGCACCTGCGCCGTCGAGGACAGGCCCAGCGGAAGCCCGATCGCGAGCGCCGCCGCCGGCGAGATTGCGAGGACGGCGTAAAGCAGCAGGCTGATGGCGAGGCCGCACAGCACGACCTGCGCGAGACCGAGCCCGAAGATGTCATCGCGCAGCCGCCACAATCGGCTCGGCTGAAGCTCCAGCCCGACGATGAACAGCAGCAGCGCGATGCCGAGGTCGGTGATGCTGAGCAGCTGCTGCGGGTCGCGGATCAGCCGCATCACCTGCGGTCCGATCAGAGCGCCGGCAACGATATAGCCCAGGGTGGCGCCGAGCTTGAGCTGGCGAAACAGAGTGACGAAGACCAGCGCTGCGCAAAGCATGATCGCGCCGCTTTCGAGGATCGCGGTGGTGGCCTGGGCCGTCTCCGCGGGCGTCGTCACCGGGCCGACTCGATCGCCGCCAGGAGCGCTCGAAAGGGGAGCAGGATCGCGCCATGCCGCGACTGGCGCGACCGCGCGGGCGCGAGGGTGGTGACATCAGGCCATCCGCAGTCCGATTCCGCGTCCCCGGCTAGCCAGCGGCTCAGTACGAGCATCGCCTCGGACACTTCGTCGTGCGTCCGCCCGCGGCTGTGCCGTTCCACGAGCGCGGCCGACGCCTGACCGAACGCGCAGGCGTGGACCTGCATCGAAATGCGGCTCACCCGCCGCCCCTCGTCGAGTTGCACGGCCAGGACGACCCGGCTCCCGCAGGTTGGTGAACGCAGCTCCGCGCGCCCGTCCTCGCGCTCCAGCTCATGCGGTTCGGCGAGCGAGGCGGCGAGCCGCAAGATCTCGGTCGTGTAGAGCGGCGCGTTCATGCCTTTCGCCAAGTAGTGCCGGCCGGCCCATCCTCCAACATGATCCCCTCTGCCTTGAGCTCTTCACGGATCCGGTCGGCGGCCGCAAAATCGCGGTTTTTCTTGGCTTCAATGCGCTCGGCGAT
>JBDTON010000172.1:0-11974 GCA_039933195.1 Sphingomicrobium sp.
GGCGGTGCCCGTCTCGCGCTCGAGTTCGCCGAACGCGCGGGACGCCTCTCCGTGCGCGGTTGCGGCCTCCGAGGCGCGCACGTTCACCTCCTGCAACTCGCGCTCGATGCTTTCCGAACGGGTGGCCAACTCGTCTGGGTCTCTCGCGAGGACCATGGCGACCAGATCATCGAGCGGAACCCCGTCGCCGTCGCGGATGATCGCCGCCTCGGCGGCCGCGAGCGCTTCGCGCTTGCCGCGGAGAGCCCGCGATCTGTCGATCGCATCGGACAGGGCGGCGGGATCCGCAGCCGCGGTCTGCTCCAGAAGCGGCGCGATCGCCCCCATGGCCACCGCGAGCTCGGCGGCCGCCCGGTCGATCTCCGATCGCCGCTTGACCCGATCCTTTTCGATCTCGTCCAGCACTAGCTTCGCCGACCTCGCCTTGTCGAGGCGCGTGCGGAGCTCCCGCACGACGTGTTCGTCGTCATCGGCGGCGGCCATGCCGAGCCGGCCGGCCACCGCCGTCAACTGAGACCTGAAATCGGCGGCGTCGCGCCGAATGCCCTCGATCCTCCGGTCGAGGGCAGCTATTGCCTCCTCGGCTTGGCGGAGTTCGTCGATCGCCGCGAGGCGCGCGTCTGCCGTTGCGATGTCCAGGGCGATCCGGGCCCCCGAGAGAAGCCTTTCCCATGCAAGACGACGGGGTTCGGCCCGTTCGCTCGTCGCCGTCTGACGACGCTCCAGCCCCGCCAGATCCACCTCGAGCTGATCCAGACTGTCGCGTCCCCGGTTGAGCCGCTCCGTCTCCGCCTCGATCTCGCCGCGCTTGCGCTCGGCTCGACCGAGTATCGCGGCGAGCTCCGGCACATCGTCGCTCGTATGCTCGTTCAAGGCCGCCCGCAGAGCGGTAACCGCGGTCGTGCGCCTCTCCTCAAGACGATCCGCATCGGCCTTGAGCCGGACCCGGTCCGCTTGCGCCTGCAGCGCGGCGGCCCGCTCGCCAAACCACGAAGCCAGCTGGTCCGGCTCCAACTCGGGCAAACCGAGCGACAGTTGGCGCTGCCTCCACTCGATCGCCAAGCTCTCGAGGCGTTCCTTTGCGATCTCCGCACGGCGCCGCGCCTGCTCGGCTTCCAGGTCACGCTCCGCGCGGGTCGCCTCAAGCCCAGCGAGGCGAGCCGACTCTTCGGCGAAAGCGAAACGACGATCCGCGATGCCGTCCGTGGCGGCGACGGCTTGCTCGAACGCGGCCGCATCCTCCGAGGGATTCTGGAGAGTGGAATCGCCGAGAAGATGCGCCCGCAGCGGCATCCAGCGCCCGTCCCTCGCCTCCCGACTGTCGGCGACCTCCTGGCGGGAAATCGCCGCTCCGGTGCCCGCGAGCTCGATCTGCAGGCGAACGCGTTCGACTTCCGTCTCAAGGCGCTGGGCGGTGGCGTCCTCCTTGTAAAGGGCGTCGCGCTGCCCGGCCCAGGCGTCCTTCGTGCGGTCGAGCTCTGCGTCGCCCAAGGTGGGCAGCGAAGCCAATTCGTCCGCGCCGCCGGTCCAGGGACGCAGCCGCGCTAGTGCCTGCTCGAGATCCACGGCCGCGTCGTCCGCGAGCCGAAACGCGGCGACGCAGCGATCGTCGGCGTCCGACCCGAGCCGACGTGCGGCGTCGACCGCGTCCACGAGCGCGCGTCCGACTTCTTCCTGTCCGCCTGCCTCAAGCGCCGCCTTCAGCCGCTTGCGCCGGTCCTCGAGCTCGTCGCGGCTCGCTTGGATTTCTTCAAGCGCGGCGAGGTCGGTCCCGTGCTCCCGAGCAAGCTCGCGCAACTGCGCCACGACGTCCGCCGCGAGCGCCCCGCCCTCGACGGCTCCGGCACGCCCTCGGAACCGTGCGACTTCGTCGGCAGCGGCCGCCCGTTGTCCCTCGAGGCGGATCAGGTCCTTCGCCGCTTTGGTCGCGCCGCCGAACTCGAGGATCAGCGCCTCGATCGCAGCCGCTTCGCCGAGCACCTCGGGATCCGGGCTTTGCTGTCCCGCTCGTTCGTCGAGTTCCTCGAGGAGGCGCTCGGCAACTGCCTTCGCGCGCGTGGCGGCCTCGGCACCAGCCATGTCAGCAACGGCGGCCGTTTCGGCAGCCTCGGTCAGTTCCGCAGTCGGTGCCGCAGCTGCGATCTGCTCAAGCACGTCTTGGCGGAGACGGACATTGCCGGCGACACGCCGTAGTCGCTGAAGCTGCTGGTTCTCGACGAGCAGCGCCTTCCGCTCCTCCTCGATGGCTTCCAGGCGCTGTTTGGCCCCATCCTTCGCGTCCCGCGCGTCGGTCCACGACTTCGGCTTGAGGCTGGCGTCGCGCACGGCCCGCACGCTCGTCTCCAGCTCGCGTTCCGCGCGAGTGTAGGTGCGGGTCCCCTTCGCGCGGCGGCCCCAGATCGCGTCGGTCTCCTCCTCGATACGCTTCACGTGCTCGGAAATTGTCGTCAGCCCGGACCCTGCAGCGAAGAGGGCCTGCCCGACGTCGTCCTTCGCTTTCACGATCGCCTGACCGCCCTCGCGAAGCGCTTTCTGGTCGAGGCTGAAGGAGAGCCTGAACGTGTCCCTCGTCTGGCCCTTGAGCATCGCCAGGAGATCGGCATCTAGGATCGGCCTTTCGTCCGCATCCACCAATGTGCTGCCGCCCGACTTGCGCCGGCGGCAAGTGAGCGTCCGACCGTCCTCCTCGACGACCGCTCCCACCCTAAGAAGCGAGTAATCGAACAGGAAATTGTAAGGCGACCGCGTAGGAAACCCGAACAGAAGATCGGAGACCGCGGACAGCGACGTCGATTTGCCCGCCTCGTTCGGACCGTAGATCACATGCAGGTCCGGACCTCGCCGCCGAAAATCCAGTTCGCAGCCTTCGAACCTGCCGTAACGTTCGAGAATGAGCTTTGCGAAGCGCACCTCAAGCCCCCGCAGAAAGCCGCGGCTGCAAGCCCGATGCAGCTTCGCCGATCACCTTCGACCAGTCGCCGCTCTCGACAGCCCCCCGGAGGACGTCATCGTCCCCAGCATCGCCGAGCGAAGCTCGCGCGGAGGAGATGAACGGAGCGAGGTCCTCCCGGAGCGCTTCGGCCAGTTCCGCGTCCGATGGCGCCTCGGCAATGATCGCGGCCAAGTCGCTCGGGATATCGTCGACGGTTTCCACGCGGCGCTCCTGCAGTCGAATCTGGAGCTTCTCGAGCCAGAGGTCGGGAGACACGGACAAAGCAAGCGCGCGGCAATCGTCCCTCAGGGCCAACTCCCCGTTCCTGAACTCCGCAGCGTGTTCGCTTTCCCCCGTTAGGACTAGGCGGACGATCAGGGGGCGCCCCGCGACGCCTTGTGCCTGAACGCCGACGAGCGCATCGCGGACCAGCGTGCGGACTCTGTCCGGATCGGCATCGGTGCAGTCGACCTGGAGTCTAGTCCAACGAATCACGTCCAGCTCCACCGGCTGGACCGAGACAACCTCGCGGTCAACGACCTCGACGAGCGCTGCACCCTTGGGTCCGGTCTCTCGTACGTTCCGACCCTGAATGTTGCCGGGGAAAACGACGTGGGGATCGGTGGAGACGATCTCGAAGCCGTGCACATGCCCCAGCGCCCAATAGTCGTAGTGCTTCGCACGAAGGTCATCGACATCGCAGGGGGCGTACGTGGCGTGCCCTTCCCGGCCAGCAAGAGCGGTGTGCAGGACACCGATGTTAAACATCGCCTCCTGAGCGGGTGGGTAGGCGAGGACGAGATTGTCGGTGACCGCCGAGTTCGCGAAGCTCTGGCCGTGCACCGCCACGCCGATGTCCTCGAGAACATGCGTTTCCGGTCGCCGACTGCCGAACAGGCGCACATTTGGCGGCCAAGGAACAGTCCGCGTAATTACGGAAGCGGCATCGTGGTTGCCGGCAAGCACGAACGCCGGGATCCTCTTCCGATCGAGCATGCCCATGGCGCGGGCGAAGTAGAGCCCAGTGCCCATGTCCTTCCAGTCGCCGTCGAAAAGGTCCCCAGCGATCACCACAAAGTCGACGTGCTCATCGATCGCCAGCCGGATCAGGTTGTCAAACGCCGCCCGGGTCGCGCCCCGCACTTCGTCGACGGGAAGGCCGTCGTATTTGGCTAGACCGTGAAGCGGACTGTCCAGGTGGATGTCAGCTGCATGCAAGAACCGAAAGGATCTCATGTTGTTCTCCTGATGGCGAACAGGTCCGCGGTGCGTTAGCTCTAAATTCCGCTTGAAGACTGACCTAGTTACAAGGGCGCGTTGGCTATTTTATCTTTATAGCTAGACGCGTGAGCAGCCTCACCCAAGCAGGTTCTTCCAGACGTCGCGGGCCGCCCGCATCAGGTTCGTCCACCAGCCGGTCGGTCGGACCGCGGTCTCGGTGACCGTCGGGGGCTTCTCAGTACCAAAGTAGCGCGCTCTGGCGGCGGAACGTGCCATACGCGAAGCTGCGATCTCCTCCTCCGTGCAGGGCCTGTATGGGACGACCTTGTTGCGCTCGATGACGTAGTGGCTTCGACACGGCTGATCCCAATTGCCGATCGATGGGCTCAAAGAGACCGTGTCGCCGTCGAACCACAGGGACCAGTCGGTTGGGGTCAGCGGCGTCACGACCTTGAGGCCGCAACCGCAGCAGCAAAGGTGCGACGCCGTCCCGTAGGTCATCGAAACATACAACGTGCTCGGATCCAATGTCTCGGGCACGAACTCTACGAACTGAGGTTCAAGCCGCTTTTGCATGCGGCCGCTCCTCATTCACCAGCAAATTGCCGTCGGTTGCATACAGGAAGTGAAGCTCCTGCTCGAGGTCGCAGTAGAAACCGCGAAGCTTCTTCCACTTGATGACGGCGAACGCCGCGTTAAGCGCGTTGAGGTCTGCGACCTGGATGTTCGTGGCGTACAGGTCATCCTCGCCGCCGCCCTCAAGCGGGACGCGGGCCATGCTGCCGCGCATGCCGGGCATGCTGGCAGTGACCCGGAGAAGTCCGCCGAGCGCTCCCTCGTTGAGCTGCAGGCCCATGCCGACATCGATGAACCCTGCGTCCATCGCCACGAGCTTCTCGATGATGGCCTGCTTGGGTTTGCCGGCATCCATGCAGATGAACGCGAACGTCACCCCATCGAGAAGCTGCAGGTTCGAGCCGTCCAGCTTCGTGGCATGCGCCGTAATGCCCCGGTGCATGCGCGAGTAGATGTCCGCCAGGTACTCAACTTTGTACGGAGCTTCACGCAGCGCTTCGAGCGACGGCGCGCCGGGCGCCCTGAACGCATTGTGCTGTAGGAAGCTGTCTTGATCGAAAAGCCGAATCTCACTCACCGGCGTCTTGGCAATGAAGTCCAGCACATAGGATCCTGAACCGCCGAGGCCGATGATGGCGACGCGCTCGCCTTCGAGGCGTTGGGTCAAAGCGCCGATGCCTACACGGTCGGACGCCGTCTCAGTATAGTTGAACATGGAACCGTCCTCTCCATCAGGTGTGATGAATGTCATGGCGCTGACGCCGGGCTGAAGCGCCGCGGCAGGCCCGGCGATCACCGACGCATAGGTGGTCATCTTGTCGTGGTAGTCGCGGTATCCGCCCGGCGGCTTGCTGGAGAAGCCGTGCTTGGCGATCAGGCCGTGCCCCAGATCAGTCAGCTGCGACTGATGACTGATCTGCGCGATCAGCGACCCATCCGCATTGCAGGGATAGTCGCCGGTCCAGTGGACGGTATGCGGGCGAGGGGCCTGTGCGACGTCGGCAGCGAGCCGCAAGGTCGAGACGAGCGAAGCGCGGCGCACGCGCCGGCTGGCATCAACGTAGGGCACTTCGTGCATGACAAGGAAACCCCCGACAATCTGCACGAAGTAACCCTCGTCGCGGAGCCGCTTCAGGTCGGGACTAAGACTGAACGGTGCGCGTGACATTGAACACGGTTCCTTTCTTCTTGGCTTCGATGGAATTGCCGGCGGACAGTTCACCGGCATGCGGGACGGAGGCCGCGTGACGATACGTCACCGAGAAGACGACCCCCGCGCCGCCACCGCCCGGGAAGGCGATTTCCACGACCTCCTCGAACGAGATTTGCCGGTCCTCGACGGTTTTTGGCTGGGCATTGACGACGATCTCCGCTTCGTCCTTGTTGCCGTTGCCGTTGCCGTTGCCGTTGCCGTGGCCCGGTGGATCCTTCGAAATATTCATGGCTGTTGCCTCTTCACGTTGAGCGAAGCGGTGTTGCTTCACTCCGCTAATCGCGGTGAGGAGACGGGACCGGTAAGCCGATCAGAACTTTTTCTTGAGAGCCCCTTCGGGGAGCTTGCCGCATATGAAAAATGCAGGGCAGCCAGGGCAGGTTCGTACCGAGCCGTCGGTCGGGAAATCACCGTGCGCGATCGACTGGAAAACCTTCACGAGCTTGGCGCGGCCACCATCGCCCTTGCCAGCGGGAAGCTCGGTGACGGTACGATCCGACAGATGGATGAGCTCGATGACGGCGCCCTGGAAATGACTAGACGCTGCAAGCCTGAGCGCGGACGCAGCACTGTCCTTAAGGTCCCTCGACCTCTGATGGCCCGTCCGTACCCGGCGCACATGGGTCACGCCGTCGTCGTCAACTAGGAGATCGTCCGGTCTGAAGCTGATCTCGTGTCCGTCCAGCTCGTGGATGACGTCTGCAAGGTCGAGCGGCCGCATGCCCCGACGGCTGTCATGGAAATACTGCAGGAGGTTGACCGACAGGGTCACATAGTCACCAAAGCGCGGACCGTCTTCAACGCCCGCATCACGGCAGGCTTGCTGGACCGCGTCGCGCAGTTCGTCTCCTTCAACGTGCTCCCCACTCTCCACTATCTGCTTCACGATCAACGTGACGGCCTCATGCATCCGCATGAATGATGTCGTGATGCGCCTGCCCCCGACGCGCAGGACATGGGTGTAAAGGAAACGGCGAGGGCAGCTGTCGTAGAGCCCAAGCTGCGAAGCCGGGAAACGCAGGTGACCCTCGATATCGAACTGGATCGGTTCGTCTTCGGGCAGGGTTGGCGGCATCAGGTCCGGGATGACGCGCTCCCGGTCGATCGTGTCGCCGAGCTGCTCCACAAACTTGGATAGGTTGCGCCGGCTTCCGTTCTCCGTCTTCTCTGCCGCGTAGGCGATCAACCTGTCGCGGGCTCGGGAGAGCGCGACGAAGAATAGGCATTCCTGCTCCTGATCGTGACCCTCGGTGAGCGCCGAATTGCCATCGCCATGCGCACCCTCGATGAGTCCGTCTGGAGGCGGGCACCGCGACTTTTGGGCGGCACGGGGTAACGTGCCCTGGTTCATCCCGGGCAGGTGCACGGCCTTGAATTCGAGCCCCTTGGCGCCGTGAACGGTCATTAGCCTGACGGCATCGAGGTCCTGCGCCGCCGCAGGCATGTGCCGAAGATCCCGGTCTTCCGAGAGGCGGACCAGGCGCCGAATGCGATCCAGCAGCCGCTTGATGGGAAAGCCCCTGCCTGCTGGCTGCGCACTGACGAAATTCATGAACTGCCAGATCGCGATGCCTTTGGCCCGCTCTGAAACGCTATCATTCTCAGCGAGAGTGGCCGCCAGACGGATTCGATCGAGCAGAATGCGCGCGAGCACTCCCCAAGGGGCGCTCCTTTCGTTGAACCCGTCCAGCACGACGGCCAACTTAGCAAAGCCCGGGGTGTCGCTATCGGCGAACCTGGATGTTCCGACGTCGACCGGCTCGGCTCCGCTCTGTTCCCGGAGTTCGTCGAGCATCGAGGCAACATCCGCCAATGATGCTTCAAACCCGGGCATGGTCGCTGTGCGAACAAGACCCATGGCGCGGCGATCGACGAGCAGCGAAATCAGTGACAGGAGGTCCCGGATTTCCGGACGTTCGAACAGGCTGCCCAGGAACAGCACGGGGATGTCCAGCCGTTCGAGTTCACGGGCTGTTTTACCAAGGCGATCGTTGCCGGTGATGAGCACGGCCTGATCGCGCCAAGCCGTGCCCTGGCCCCGCATTGCCACTATCGCCTCGGCGACGGCGGCGCTCTGAGCTGACCCCTTCTCCACCAGTTGAAGTTCAGGCCGATGGCCACAGGAGCCGCGGTCGGCGTCGAGCGCATTGGCGCCCGCTGCGGCAGCCATGCCTTCGCCGAATTTGGTGAAGGCGGCGACGATCTCCTGGACGGACCGGTAGTTGCGCTCGAGGTGACCGCGTTCACCGCCCGGAAAATCCTCCCTGCCGAAACGCGACACATTGTAGGAGGAGGCGCCGCGGAAGCGGTAGATGGACTGCCGTGCGTCACCGACTGCCCACAGCTCAGCCCCGCCACCGGTGAGCGCCGTCAGCAACCGGACACTGGCTCGGTTCACGTCCTGGAATTCGTCAACAAGGACGTGGTCGTAACGTCCTTGAAGCAAGGTTCTGATGTCTTGGTGGCTTTCGATCAGCTTGACCGGAAGCATCACCAGGTCGCCAAAATCGACGGCCTTGGAATGGACTTTCAGCCGCTCGTACACCTCGTAAACAGACGCGACTTCCGCGGCCTTCTCGGCTGTCACGCGCGCGTCGCCATCCGCGGCTGCCTCGAGCATCGCCCGGGCGCAGTCAGCATATCGATCAGGGCCGGCAACTTCGTCCTTGGCCCGCGAAATGGCCGCGAGCATGTCGACGATATCCTGAGTGGGATCGTACAGGTTCTTGTAGTGTTTGAGGTCGAGACCGGGAAACGCGTCTTCGAGCAGCTCCGCCGCTTCGACCCGATCAAGTAGCCGGGGGTTCTCGGACAGACCCAGCCCCTCATGGTAGGTGCGGACGATCTCCAGTCCAAACGCGTGAAACGTGCCCATCCACATCGAAGCAGCCGCATCCGGGTTCGTACGCGCGATTCGCTCGACCATTTCGCCCGCCGCCTTGTTCGAGAAGGTGAGGACAAGAATGCGCTTGGGATCGACATCCCGACGCAGCAGCTCCTTGACGCGGGCGGTGAGTGTCTGGGTCTTGCCGGTTCCAGGCCCGGCTTCGAGCAAGAATGGCGTTCCGAAATGCTGCGCAGCCTCCTGCTGCGACGGATTGAGGGATAGCGGTCGCCCGCGCTTGTCCTCGCTGCTACCTTTCCAGGGGAGCAGCAACGCATCCAGCAATTGCTGCGCGATGATGGGGAACGGCGCGCCAAGCCGCCCGGCAATTTCCGAGGCCGTAATTTCGTCACGCACATGCAGCTGGAAAGCGCGCTCCCGCGGCAGGATGAGCTCGCGGGCGAACAAGTCCATCTGGATTTCGCGGCGCTGCTTATTGCTGTAATCCGCAACGCGGTCGAAGCCCATGGGGACCGCTTCGCTGCTGCGGCCCACGTCGAAGTCGCAGGGCTCGTCCGGCACCGCTGCGTCGCCGAGGACCAAATGTCCGACCTCATGCCCGACGAGACAGGCCTTCTCGAAGGGGCTGCCTATGTCTTCGTGAAGGATGAGCTGTTCGCCGGGAATGATCGTGGCGCGGCTGTTGTTGAGATTGGCGCCCCCGGCGGTCGTTTCCTCGACATCAAAATGATTTCGCCGGGCGGCGGCTTTGGTCAGCGCGTATGCGTCCCATGGATCGCAGCCCTCTGCGACCAGGTGCGCGTGCAGCGTGGCCGCGGCTCGCCGGGCGAGTTCAACAGCGTCGGTCAAAGGTCCCCTGTCAGCCGCGCAATTTCGTCATCGCTTGCGCCTGACTCCCGTAACGCACGCTCGAAAGATATTTGCTGTTCGACGTTCGGTTTCCCGTCCGCCTTGTATGACCGCGCCTGCGACAAAGCGGGCACTGAAAGTCCTCGGTTCAGCGCTTCAACTTTACTGCCAAGCAGACGCGCGAAATCCTTCAGCACAGACACGGGCACCGACGACACCTTAATGCGTCCTTCGCGAAACAGGGTGAGGACCTGCAGTTTTACACCAAGGCCTACCGCAACCCGGCGCTTCTCCGGCCCGCTGAGTGCCTGCAAAGGATTCACGACCTGGCTATCGGCTACCACTCGATCCGACCAGGCCTTTGCGACCAGCAGCTCGTCGTCGTCACCCAACTCACGCTCTTCGCTGTCCGTCCGGGTCAGCTCAAAAGACAGTTGGCAGAGCGCTGATGCATGCTCCGGATAGGCGCGAAGATAGCGCTCCAGGGTCTCCCTGTTGTGCTCAGCCTCCATCGCGAATGCCTCAAGGACGTCCGCCTCGCTTCGCGCTGCACTACCCCGCTTCACGCTTCGTCTCCTTTCATCAGCCGCCGCAATATCTCGAAGGCCCGGTCACGGCGATTGCGGACCGTCTTTTCCACGCACCCCAGCGCACGTACGATGGTCATCATGTCGGGGTCCTTGGACTCGATGGGGATGCCATGTTTCAGCATCTCGATGATCTCCCTTTGTTCCGGTGGTAGCCGGGCAATCGCCGCATCGACGCGGGACCGGTAAGCCGGATCCAAATCTGTGTCGTCTTCGAACGGATTGTGACAGCCGACCGCCGCTTCGACGTCAGCCCGCAGCTCGCCCGTCTCGGGATGTTCCAGGTCTGAACGACGGGAAGCGGCGCGAAACGCTTTCCGCTCGACACCGATCCGAAGCGTTTTCAACGCTGAGTTGAACCGGACTTCAAAGAAGTCGAGCCTCTCGCAGTACCCGTTCCTGTCGATCGACAGCAGCTCCTGGAAACGACCGAGGACGCCCTCACGGATGTCCGCGCCCACCAGCCCTTCCGTCTCTTGCTGCGGCCTGGGCAGCGTCCTCAGGATCCTGCGGACCAACTCGGTGAAGAGCTGTTCGAACCAGCGCTCATCATTGTCCTGACGCGTCGCGCGTACCAGATGGAGCAGGCACTCGGTCGCGATAAAGCCAGGATCGCTCCTCGATCGAATGGTGCACCGGGTCGCCAGCTCTTCCCTGGGCGTGTCCAGCAGCTCAGCTAGCTTCGCCTCGATCGCTGGGGGCCGGGTATAAAGCTTGCCGTCGTCTCCTGCCTTCCGGAGCGGCGCGACACCAATATTTCTGGTCGTATTGCGTGTGTGCACGATCCCACCTGACATCGACGAGCGCATTTCAATCGGAGTGATCGCTGCTTGTCCATCCCACCGGTAAATCGATGCGGTCGTGATAGCGGGAAGCGGCCCGAACGCGGCAATTCTCGGAACGATTGGCTCTTTGACGTTAGACGTTCCGGGAGCGCCGCCCCGTAGTTGTTCCGTCTGCTCGTCGCAGCACTCGTGGCACTTTTGCGCACCTGTCATAAGTTCGGAAACGGAGTGGGCCTGAGAGACTTATTGTCTCCTTGACAATACTCGTGCCTCCAAAAAAATCGATGTGCAGACAAACATTTAGCAGTTGGTGAGAGCAACTGCCTTTATCTTGCCCTCCCTGCCCCTTCTCTGCCCATCCACGGTAGCGTCCAGTTCCCCCTGTCCAACCGTCCGAACGAAAAACGGGAGCCGCGCTCCAAGCACAGCCCCCGTGAAGGAATAGCCCGCAGCCGCTCAACGCGTCTGCAGGAAAGCTATTTCAGCATCGGCACAATCCGAGAAGCTGCGCAGCCAGAGCATTTCGACCGCGCTGCCCTCGCCATCGACCAGACAGATTCCAACGTGCCACTTCCGCGCCAGGAAGCTCAAGATGGCCATCGGCGCGAGCTCCTCATCGGCCTCCTCCGCGTTCAGATCGAAGCCGAAATGCTGCCCCAGGTAGCGCTCCCTGACCCGCGCATCCCAGTGAAAGTCAGCCGCTTCCGCCTCAATGATGCGATCCGCCAATACGCCAACATCACCGCACCGGAACTCCGTCTGAAGCTCCCGAACCAGCTGTGAATAACTGTCTGTCGGAGCCTGTGAGATCATCGAAATCATGGTCACTGACCGTCTCCTTGCTTCTGTCTTCCAACTTGAAGACGGCGCTTCAGGAGCGGGCGGCGGGGCGGCTGTCAGGGACGCGGCAGCACAGACTGCCGCGCCGCGAAGCGGGGCGTGGGGGAGCCGATTTGCGCAGCAAAT
>JBDTON010000173.1:0-11416 GCA_039933195.1 Sphingomicrobium sp.
CACCCCTTCATTCCTGCCGCCTTGGCATGGGCATCGGCCGAGATCCGACTGTGGTGCGGCAGGATGAATGCCTTTATCTCGACAGGCTGCCCCTCGACGACATGCGTCTCGGCCGCCATCGGGTCGATTTTGTCGCTGCTCTCCATGAACGGGTCCCAGGGTTCGATCGGCCTTCCATTGAGATGCAGCGTGACTGCTCCCCGTCCCTGAAGGAATCGATGAAAGACCATGGCCAGGTGCTGCTTCACGGCGTCAGCCCGTTCGCGAAAATGTCTCTGCGCCATCTCGTCGTCGGACGACACGTCGCCGACGAGGCGATCGAGTCGGTCCCAGAACAGAACCGTTCCCTGCTTCTGGTCGCCGAGCAGGCTTCGCTCGTCCTGGCCGAGGAGATCGTCACCCTTGAGGAGCCGCCATTCTCCGGTCCCGGTCGACGCGATGTAGTCGAGATCCCATCGCCGGACCGCCAGCTTCGAGCCGGCCGTCTTGGACATCACGGTCAGACATCGGCATTGCGAGATCGACGCGGTCTTCATCCCCAGTCCGAACCTGCCGAGGTCGCCCACTTCCCGATCCTCGAGCGGACTGAGGCTGCCGGGACGCATGGCCTGCCTCAGCTCATCCTCACGCATGCCCTGGCCATCATCGCGAATGATGATCCGCGAGTCCCGGCCTGCCCAGAACATGTCGATCCAGATGTTCCGCGCTCTGGCGGAAATGCTGTTGTCGACGATATCCGCCAGAGCGGTGGGGAGATCATAGCCGAACGCCCGCAGCGATTCGAAGAGTTCGCCTGCGCCGGGATTGGCGATGTCGTATTCAGCCGGCATGCGAAAGCCTTGACTCGACTGCCGGCTCGACTCCGTCCGATCGCTCCGCTGTCAGGATTGCAAACAGCGCCTCGCCGATCCACCGCGCCAGCAGCGGCGGAACGGCATTGCCGACCTGCACATACTGCTCCGTTCGATTTCCCTTGAAGAGATAGTTGTCGGGGAAGGTCTGGAGACGGGCGGCCTCGCGCACTGAAAGGCTGCGGCACTGCAGCGGATCAGGATGGATGAAATAATGCCCGTCCTTGGAAATGTGGCTGGTAACAGTCGTCGAGGGGCCTCCGGACAGCTGAACTCTGAACCGGTCCGCGAACTTGCCCGAATTCCAGTTTTCATGCTCGGGCGCCAGCTCCTCGGGGAAATCGGACGCCTTCGGTGACCGGCCGACCACTTCGGCGAAGACTGCCGCGAAGAAGTAGCGCGCCAGGTCGCTTGCCATGTGCCCGCGCGTCGCGTTGTTTGGGAGCGTCTCCAGCCTGACATCGACGATCCATTCACGAAGATCGGCCGGGCAGTCGGGAGAGATGCCAACACCGCGCGCTTCGCGACCGGGCACCTCATTCGATTGCCGGAAGGCATCAACGCAATGCCGAGCTCTTTTCGAGAACGCCTCCTCCAGATCATCGGGCAGACCGGCGTCCATTTCGGCGACAAAGGCCATCGCCGCCATGACGATCCGCTTCCATTCATCGCCGCCGTCGACCCCACGGCTGAGGCCGCTGCGAAGCGGCGGCATCCCGTTCAGCACATTGCCGACGGTGGCCGTGAGACTGTGTCGGATCATCAGGTCGGAAAGGGCAGAATCGGGCAGATCGGCGGCAAGGTCGGACCTCAGGCCGACAACGATCACGCGGTGGCGCGCCTGCGGAACCCCGAAATCCTCTGCGCGAACGATGAAATCGGAAGCGCGCGGCTCAAACCTGGCGAGATCGAACTGTCGCCGGCTGCGTGGATCTAGCGCGATGAGCCGGTATGGGTCGCCTTCCACGCGGTCGCCGCGCAGATCGCGCAATACCTGGTCGAAGATCCGGTTCTCGCCGTCGACCGACGAGGACAGCATGCCCTTGACGTTTTCCATGACGAAGGCAGCTGGCCGAAGCCGGTCGAGAATGCGGATATATTCCTGATACAGGAAGTGCTTCTCGTCCTCGCTTGCAACATAGCCTTCCTTGCCCGAGTTGCGGGCACGGCCGACTAGTGAATATGCCTGGCAGGGCGGACCGCCGATGAGAATCACGTTGCCGTTGCTTGCGGCGCGGATGGCGTCGAGCCGGGCATTCAGTCGATTTTCCGGATCTTCCTTTCCCAATTCGAGCTTCCAGGCCTCCTCTTCGGCCGCCTTCCACTCGGCAGGGTGGAGGTCACTCCAGTCGGGCTCATCACCGCCTTCGTTGATCAGGGTATAATAGCTCTCGGGGAGGGCCTCGCCGAACTGGCGCAGGAAGCTGCGCAGTTGCAGGGTCGAGTGCGCGGCAGTCTCTTTCTCGATGGAGAGGGCGATCTTGAATGCGCACTTTCCATCGGCATCGGGAACGCTGGAAAAGCCCTCGGCGAGTCCCCCCGGACCTGCAAAAATGTCTACAACCGAATATGTTGGCAAGAATCACGCGCCTTCGAGCTCTTTCATAAAGTTCGGAGGATTACCACCTCCAAGAGGAAATGACAGGGCTCTGGTCATGGCAGATGTAGTCGATCAGAATACCCGTTCGCGAATGATGTCTGGCATTCGCGGGAAAGACACCAAGCCGGAAGTCGTCCTCCGTGGGAAATTGCGTGAGGCGGGACTGGATTACCGGCTTCACGGCGCGAACCTCCCGGGCAAGCCCGACCTGGTGCTTGGCTCCCGTCGGACAGTCATCTTCGTTCATGGATGCTTCTGGCATCGTCACGAAGGTTGCCACTGGTGCAGCACGCCCTCGTCGAATGCAGATTTCTGGGCAGCGAAGTTCCAGCGCAATGCGACACGCGACGCGGAGGTAATCGGGGCATTGCATTCTTCAGGGTGGCGCGTGGCCGTCGTATGGGAATGCGGTCTTCGCGCGCCCAACATCGAAGACACCACGTCCCGACTCCTGACTTGGCTCCAGACAAACAGCGATTTTTTCGAAAGCGAGCTGGTTCGGCCTCGGGATTCAACGCGTTAACGACCCTGCTTGCAGGCGATGCGCCTGCAGCGTTGGCTGAACGCGCAAACAACGTCAGGTAATGGCCGTTTGCTGTCCGGCAGCTTCGCGGCAGGAACAGGGTCAGAGCGAATGTTCAGACCCTGACCCTCCGGGTAAACGAGATGCACCGGATAGGGCTAGAATCGGCCGTTAGCCGCAATGCCGCTTTTCGAACGCAGCGATCGCCAGGCACTGTTCTTCGACCAGCGCCTGAAAGGCCTCGAACGCCCGATAGGAATGGTCCCGCTCTGTCGCGAGCAGGTCTGCGACTTGGTCGAGATTGAGAGGTTCGCTGCCGCCGATGCCGTAAGAAACACGGCCATCGTCATGGACCATGCGCGTTACCATCGCGCTCATCCCAATGAGGAAGCGCGCCGAGAAGCGATGGTTGTAGGCGTTGCGGAAGTCCTCGGTGGCGTCCTTGAATGTTGCGCCTGCGATGCGCTCGACGCGTCGCTTGAACACCCGGTATTTCCGCCAGCCAGTACAAAGCGGCTCGATATGGTTGAGATAGAGCGCCCGCTCATTGGGGAACTCGTCGCGCCAATTAGCCATATCCTTCGCCATATTGGCTTGGTGGCAAAGATGGCCCGCCGCGAATGCGAAGCGCGACTTGATCGCATAGGGCCGCCCGAGCGCAACCGTCCCGAGCGTGTCAATGAACTCATGCGAGGCGGCGAGCTTTTCCTGGTCTGTGAACGACGCAGTCACGCGTGCCCAAGCGCGCAGCCGCGGCACGTCGTGCGTCAGGTCATTGATGATGTTCGCCAGCTCCGACGCATAGTCGCCCAGCATGCTGACGTAGGAAATCCAAGCACCGCTGATGGGGTCGGGAAGCGTCCACCAGCGGTAGGGCATGAATCGGCCGCCCAGTTCGACATGGTCGAGCGCGTAGCGATAGACGGTGTAGAGCCGGATCGCCTCCTCGCTCTGCTGCCGGGTGAATTGGTCGGGTTCAGGCATTGCGGATCGCCCAATTGACCACCGACCAGACCAAGTCGTCGACGGTGCTGCTGCCGACGCTGATGCCGCGATGCGGTTCGATCCGATGATAGTCGCCGAGCGGCGCAGTCCCGGCGGTAAAACCGGTCCGCCGCGCGATTATGTTCTTGGTGCGCCGATTCTCCTGCCAATAGGTCACGATCGCGCGATGCTTCGGCTCGTTGGGGCTGCCCGGATGGAGCGCGCGAGGATGTGGGAAGTGCAAATGGCGATGATGCGCATGGAGCAGGGTTACATCGTAGAGCCGGGCGATGAAGGCGCGCATCTCGTCGAGGCTACCCGTGGTGCCGACATCCTTGCATTCGATCGCGACGCGCGGCCGCCCCATCGGGATACCACCGGTCGCACGAATCGCAGTCCCGACGCTGCCCGGGACAATCGAAATATCGATCTCGTGCGTCGCCGAGCTGCGGCCCGCGAACTGTATGCCGTTCCAGATCTCCCATTTCTGCCGGCGGCCCCTTCGGAACCCGATGGCGCTTGCATTGTCGGGCCCCGCCGAGGCGGCGGCGACACCGGTAGGTCCTCCGCCACGCTGAATGAAGCGCCGATCGGCATCACCGGGATGTATGACCGTCCCATCAGATCGCTGGAGCCAGACGCTGAAACCGGCGTCGCGCAAACCGCGCGCCAAAGTTGTCATTACGAAAAGCTCGAATATCCGACCGGCACCGGACGCGTTTTCCAGCGTCGTGATGCGGCCGACGATCGTGTCTAGCGCGGTCTGGACGGCCGGGATCATGTCGTTGCCTGGCCACGCGCACGCATGACCCACTCCGCTAACGCCGCGCGCAGCACCGGGGCATCGTCGCGCGCGCCAGCGGCGTCGTCGCGGCTGATTTTCCGATCGCCCTCAACATGTAGCAGAACCAATGTCCTTCGTTGTTCCGTCTTTCCGGCCTTTGCCGGCAGATCTTGAGGGTCCTGCTGCTCGGTGGTCGATTCGACGATGGAGTCGAGCGCATCTATCGAGGCCTGTAGCTGCTCGAGTGCTGCCTCAATACGCTTCTCAACATAAGCCGCCGCCCATCCCACCTGTTCGTCCAGCGGGATCGGCTGAGGCTCCGCGAGCATCACCTGCGGTTCGCCGCGGGCCTTCGGCTGGGAATTGCTGCGAATGGATTTCCGCGCGACAGAGAGCGCCTCTTCCGATTCCTCTGGCGGCCGACCCGACCGGATTCCCTCGATCAGCTCGAACGCCAGCCAGTCCAAGCGCGCGGCCACCAAAGTTTCGATTAACTCAAGAAGTCGCGGATCAAGGATCGCCACCGCTTTACGCCCCCAGCAAGATGAACCCGCAGGAATGAACCCATTCCGCCGGGCACGCCGGATGTCATCGGCGTATCAACTTCCTATGTTGGCCCCACGGATTGTTCCAGCCCAAAGGAAGCGTGCATGGCTCGAAGCAACAATGACTGCTGGCCCAAGCCGCTATTGGCGATGATCGGGGCGTCTCACTCGCCCGAGGCGATGCAGCAATTTCGCGACTATGTGCCCGACGATAGGGCTTGGAATATCTTCAAGGAGATGAGTCAGAGTATGCTGACCGCCGTCCGTCCCGAAGGCAGCAGCTGCGTGATCATGAGCGCCTTGCTGGCGACAATGCTGGAGGAACCGCTCGACGCCCTGATCCCTGTGGTTGCCGGCGCGCTGAAACTCGACGGCGACTATATGTACGGTAGCGATCGCGGGTTCGACGGCGGGCGTGTCTTTTCGGGCGAGGAAGGCGAGGACTGGGACGGCCATTGCTGGCTCCTGCTCGGCGAATACATCGTCGATATCTCGCTCGGCCGCACTGCCCGCGAGGGGCATTGCCGCGCGCCTTTGGCGCAGCGCATCCTTTCCGAATTCGGGCCGCATGCCGGGATGATTGCGCTCACCGAGAAGGGCGCGCGCGATGTAGGATTGCGCTACCTGCCGCGCTACGTGCTGTCACCGGACCAGGTGCTCGCCAATGCCGGGGGTGCGATGCATAAGTTTGGCTTGATGGACGAGTGACCGCTGCTGAGATTACCGCTGCTTCTTAGTTCTTGTCGCGCTGATCTGGCGATCGAACGCCCGCATCGCATCGTCGTAATGCACTGCCCTGAACCAGCCGGGGCCGCGATCGGCTAGGATTTCGAGCTTTACATGGCCGAGGTGCCGACACTGGCGAGCACCATGGTACAGCTCCACATAGTCGAGGCGAGTGTCCGCTACTGCGGCATTCAGCAGCTCGAAATCGCTGGTTTGCGCGGTGATGCCTTCGCCTTCCTTGTCGACTGCCTCAAGGTGCAACAGGCAATGGTCGTGCGGACCATGGACGACCAGGTTCCAGCCCTCGGGCATTCGCGGGCGGGGCGGCGGGCCTTCGCCCATCCGGCCGAGACGCATCATTGACTCCCGCAGCCCCGTCTCGGGCTGGGTGGAGAGGTGTTCGCGGGCGCGGTCGAAGTTGGGGGCATGCGAGAAGAGGAACCGCCGTGACTGCACGAACTGGAGCACATTGTAGCGCTCGACCTCGGCATCGCTGACCTCGATCGGCTCCCCGGTGACCAGCCCCTTACCATAGGTGCGAAGCGCCGGGTGGTCCTCGCCTTCGATGGCGAGCAGATGGTCGAACCGGTCGACGATCGTGGGACAGTGCCAGGTCAGCAGCAGCGTCGGGCTTAGCGGGAGATGCGCCATGATGCCCTGCGACCGGAGCCCATGGTCGGCATAGGGGAACGGGTTGCTGAACACGACCGGATGGTCCGAGATCAGGAAGCGTGCTTCGCCTACGGGCTCGACCAGGCCAGGGCGGAGTCGGAGGAACGAATTCCGGTGCCCCGCCCGCGTGAGGAACGCTTCGATCGTGCCGCGCTTTGCATCGGCTTCGGTCGGGGGCGCGAGCGTAGGATCGTCGAGATCGGTCCCGAATTGGGCCAGTGTCTCGCGCATCTCCCGGGCCAATACCCCAGGCGTCTCGCGCGACAGCCTGGTGCGCAGCAGCTGCACTGCCCCGAGATCAGCGAGCTTGAGTATCGTTTCCTTGCGCATCCAAGCGAGCGAGCGGCGCTCCGTGATCTGGTTTACGACGGTGGCGCCATTGCCGTCGACCTCGTCGAACATTGTCTCGAAGTTCAGCTTCTCGTCGCCCTCAACGATGGTGTTGAAGTCGTTCTCCGAGCCGACATTTAGGATCGACGATCCGAACGTCGCCCCATTCGTCTTGTCAAAGACATGGAGCTGGCTTCGGCGCTTGTCGTGAGCGAAATGGCGCAGCTGCGCCTGGGTCACATAATGATGTTTCTTTGGGGGCTTGGTGGGCTTCGACATTGCGCGGAAGTGGCGAGCCAAAGGCGTGTGGGCAAGGTGGAAGTGTGGAAGTGTTCGCTGATTGCGCCCGGTACTGGCAGCTTTCGAAATCGAGCCTATCGAGCGCGACTGGCTACAATGGGCGCAAGCGGGCTACGGGGCGGCGCGAAACGCTACGCGCAATTGCCAAGGGCGCAATCGACACCAATTCTTCGGAATGAGTGCTTGCCCTCCGGCGCAATGATCGCGAGAATCCGGGCCGATGCGCAGCGATGTCGATCATTTGCCGCCGGTCCAGCAGGGTGAGCTGGAGCGGGTGAAGCAGTTGCTGTTGGCGGAGTTTTCCGAGGCGATTTCACGCGCGACCCAGCCTTGGAAGAAGAACGGCAAGATCCTCAAGATCATCCTGTTCGGCAGCTATTCGCGCGATGATTGGGTCGATGAACCGGCAAACGGTTATCAGTCCGACTTCGACCTGCTCGTCATCGTCAGCCATGAAGACCTGACCGATATCGCTGATTACTGGTACGTCGCTGAGGACAAGATCCAGCGCGACGCCTCCGTCGCGCGGCCGGTGAACATCATTGTCCACACGCTGGAAGACGTGAATCAGTCGCTGAAGCGCGGCGAATATTTCTGGGTCGACATCGCGCGCGATGGGATCGTGCTTTACGAGTTGCCCGGGTCCACCTTGGCTACGCCTATGCCGCTAACGACGGCGGATGCTTATGAAGCGACAAGTGGATATTTCAAAGATTGGCTCGGAAAAATCGACAGTGCACTAAGCGGCGCTGAATTCTACGTAAGCAAGGGCGAGTTTAAAGATGCCGCCTTCACCCTGCACCAAGCGGTCGAACGATCATACGTTTGTTTCCTGCTCGTTCGGACGCTGTATTTCCCGCGGTCGCACAACATCAAATTCCTGCGCTCGCTGGCCGAGGACAAGGAACCCCGTTTGATTGATGCGTGGCCTCGCAAATCGCGGCCGGATCGGCGGCGCTTCGAACTGGTCAAGCGCGCCTATGTCGAGGCGCGCTATTCGGCGAGCTACGAAATCAGCACTGATGACCTGGCTGTGATCACGTCATCGGTCCGTCACCTGCGAGACATCGTGGAGAAGCTGTCGTTGGAGCGGCTCGACCAACTTCGGACTGAGGCTGGCCTGTAGCGACTGGCAGTCGGCGGTGGACGGCGCGCGCTCCGACCAGGCATCGCCAAAGGCAGCGCAAGCTGGCCCATTTTCACCCAACAGCACCATGTAGTTTTCCGCACCCCTGAGCGACTTTTCGCGAGGCCGGTTCGATCCTCGATCCGGCGGGGAATTCGCGACCATGACGCCCACCAGATTGCTGATCGGCCAGATTCTCATCGTTTTCGCGATCGTCATCGCGGGGGTCTGGGCCGCGACGCAATGGGCCGCCGCGATGCTGGCCTATCAGCCCGAGCTCGGTCGCCCCTGGACGTTCATCGGCGAGATTCCGATCTATCGACCCTGGGCGCTGTTCGCATGGTGGTATCATTACGGCGCCTATGCCGAACCGGTTTTCGACAAGGCGGGCGTGCTCGCCGGCGCGAGCGGATTCTTCGGCTGTGCGGCGGCGGTCGGCGGATCGCTCTGGCGCGCGCGCCAGGCAAGAAATGTCACCACCTACGGCTCTGCTCGCTGGGCCACAGGCCGCGAGATCGTTGCCGCCGGTCTGCATGACGATAGCGGCGTGCTGCTCGGCAGTCTCGGCGGGCGCTATCTGCGTCACGATGGCCCCGAACATGTCATGTCGTTCGCTCCGACCCGCTCGGGCAAGGGTGTCGGTCTCGTCGTTCCGACCCTGCTGTCGTGGACCGGCTCGACCGTCGTTCACGATATCAAGGGCGAGAACTGGACGCTGACCGCCGGCTGGCGCTCGCGCTTCTCGCATTGCCTCTTGTTCAACCCGACCGACGCGCGATCGGCGCGCTACAATCCACTGCTCGAGGTCCGCCGCGGTGCCGACGAGGTCCGCGACGTCCAGAACATCGCCGACATCCTGGTCGATCCCGAAGGCGCGCTCGAACGCCGCAACCATTGGGAAAAGACCAGTCACTCTTTGCTGGTCGGCGCGATCCTCCACATCCTCTATGCCGAGGAGGACAAGACGCTCGCCCGGGTCGCGACCTTTCTCTCCGATCCGCAGCGCAGCTTCATCGCCACACTCAGGCGGATGATGTCGACCAACCATCTCGGCACCCAAGACGCGCCTCGCGTCCATCCGGTGGTCGCGTCGGCCGCGCGCGAGCTGCTCAACAAGTCCGACAACGAGCGGTCGGGCGTGCTCTCAACCGCGATGTCGTTCCTCGGGCTCTATCGTGACCCGACCGTCGCCGAGGTCACGTCGCGCTGCGACTGGCGGATCGCCGATCTGATCGAGGGCGAGCGACCGGTCTCGCTCTACCTCGTCATCCCGCCATCCGACATCAGCCGGACCAAGCCGCTCGTGCGCCTGGTGCTCAATCAGATCGGCCGTCGCTTGACCGAACGCCTCGAACAGCCCGGCGAAAGTCCGCGCAAGCATCAGCTGCTTTTGATGCTCGACGAATTCCCGGCGCTGGGGCGCCTCGACTTCTTCGAGACCAGCCTCGCGTTCATGGCCGGCTATGGTATCCGCGCCTTCCTGATCGCCCAGAGTCTCAACCAGATCGAAAAGGCCTACGGCGAGCACAATTCGA
Organism: Sphingomicrobium sp.; assembly: GCA_039933195.1. Classification (GTDB taxonomy): domain Bacteria; phylum Pseudomonadota; class Alphaproteobacteria; order Sphingomonadales; family Sphingomonadaceae; genus Sphingomicrobium. The sequence goes on from JBDTON010000173.1 coordinate 9,977, forward strand.
TCCTCGACAATTGCCACGTCCGAGTTGCGTTTGCCACCAACGACGAGCGCACCGCCAGACGCATTTCCGACGCGCTCGGCACTGCCACCGAGCAGCGCGCGATGCGCAACTATGCCGGCCACCGGCTCGCGCCGTGGCTCGCGCATGTCATGGTCAGCCGGCAGGAAACCGCCCGCGCGCTGCTGACGCCGGGCGAAGTGATGCAGCTTCCCGCGACCGACGAGCTCGTGCTGGTCTCCGGCCTGGCGCCGATCCGGGCGAGCAAGCTGCGCTACTATGAGGACAGCAATTTCACTTCGCGCATGGCGCCCGCGCCGGTGTTTGCCGATGGCGCGTACGCCGACCGGCCAAAGCCGCGCTCGAACGACTGGGGCCGCTTCGCGCGCATTCCCGATGCACGGCTGGCCCGCGCCGAAGAGGTCGAGACTGGCGAGGACGACGGCGGCATGCAGCAGCAGCGCCATCCCGGCCTGGTCGAGGAAATCCAACCCAATCCGATCGAACCGGACGACGCGCAGCTTCTAGCCGCCGAGGACGACGGCGATCTCGCCCTCGACAAGCGGGCGATGGACAAGGCGCGCGGGCTGAGCGCGGTCGCCCGCGGCTATGGCCTCAACGAAAGCAGCGGGCGCGACCTGCTGCCGGGGCTTTGAGCATGAAGGTCCGCCAGAACCTCTATATCGACCGCGAGATCAGCGACGCGCTCGAAGCGCTCGCCTCGGGTCCGGGCGCCAACAAGAGCCGCCTGGTCAACGACGCCGTCGCTTCCTGGCTCGCCCGCCGCGGAACCAGGGAGGTCGATGATCTGCTCAAGGGCCGGCTCGACCGGATGTCCCGCGAGATTGCCGGCGCGCGCCGCGATCTCGAGGTGCTGCTCGAGAGCCTGTCACTGTTCGTCCGCTACCAGCTGACCGTCACCGCGCCACTCCCCGACGCCGATACCGCCGCGCGCGCCATCGGCCGCGACCGGTTCGAGGCGTTCGTCGCGCAGGTCGGGCGGCAACTCGCTGGCGGCAAGCGCACGCTTGGCGACGCGTCCGGCACCGAGGCGTCATCATGAACGCCATTTCCGATTCCATTTCCACCGGTCGCCGCCGCGCGATGCTGCGCACCGCGATGGGACCGACCATCGCCGCCGCGCTCGCCGACCCGCTGGTCGTCGAGGTGATGATCAATCCCGATGGTCTGCTCCGGCTCGACCGGCTCGGCGAAGGGCGGACCGACACTCAGGTCCGCTACGATCCCGCGCAGGTCGAGCGGATCATCCGGTTGGTCGCGAGTCACAGCCGGACCGAAGTCCATGCCGGGTCGCCGATCGTCTCGGCTGAACTGCCGCCGCATGGCGAGGGAGCGGGCGAGCGCTTCGAAGGCGTGCTGCCGCCCGTGTCGCTTGCACCCTGCTTTTCGATCCGCAAGCCCGCGACCCGCATCTACACGCTG
>JBDTON010000174.1:0-7002 GCA_039933195.1 Sphingomicrobium sp.
AGCAGCTTGCGGCCCTCGTCCTTGCCGCTCGGATCCCCGACCTTGGTTGTACCGCCGCCCATGAGCACGATCGGCCGATGTCCTGCCTGCTGCAGCCGCCGGAGCAGCATGATCGAGACGAGATTGCCGACGTGGAGGCTCGGCGCCGTCGCGTCGAAGCCGATGTAGGCGGTGACGATCTCCTCCTCGGCCAGCGCGTCGAGCGCCGCGGCTTCGGTTACCTGATGGATGTACCCACGTTCGTCGAGGAGCTTGAGAAGCGAGGAGCGGTATGCGGCCATGCAGTGCCGCTTAGCGTCAAGCTTCGCGCGCTGCTACTGCGCGGAAATGCAGTTCAATCTCGTGCCGCATCCGTCGACGCCGCCGTCCGATCCTCAATTGAAGGTATGGGCGAACGTCGATTACGCCGCCTCGCTTGGAGCGGTCGCGACGACCAACATCTGGTTCGGAGTCGGCGCGCCCGCCGAACGGTTCTCCCTCCCGCAAGGTGAGCCAAACCGCGCCGATGACCTGTGGCAAACGACCTGCTTCGAGGCATTTCTCCGTGCTGCCGGCGCAGACGCCTATCGCGAATGGAATTTCGCGCCTTCGGGTCAGTGGGCTGCCTACGACTTCACGGGCTACCGCGAGAAGCGGTCCAACGCCGCGGTCGCACAGCCTCCGTACATCCGCTTGGAGGATAATTTCACCTGGTGGGCTCTCGGAGCGACGATCGGGGTCGATGCGGACTCCCAGTGGCAGCTGGGGCTCTCCGCCATCCTCGAAGAAAAAGACGGCGCAAAATCCTACTGGGCCCTCGCTCATCCCCCGGGCGACAAGCCCGATTTCCACGACTCCGTTTGCTTCGCGGCGCACCTTCCGTAAGCACGCGCGCATGACCCTGTTCGGAATCGACCGGCTGCTCGCCGAGCCGGAATTGCGCAAGCCGCTTGAAGGCAGTCGTGTCGCTCTTCTCGCGCACCCCGCGTCGGTCACCAGCGACCTCACCCACAGCCTCGACGCGCTGGCCGCGGCCGGCGTCAATCTCACCGCCGCGTTCGGGCCGCAGCATGGCCTGCGCGGTGACAAGCAGGACAATATGGTGGAGTCCGACGACTTCACCGATCCGGTCCACCGGATCCCGGTGTTCAGCTTGTACGGCGAGGTGCGCCGTCCCACGGGGCAGTCGCTCGCCACGTTCGATACGATTCTGATCGACCTTCAGGACCTTGGATGCCGGATCTATACGTTCATCACCACGCTTCTGTACGTGCTCGAAGCCGCGGCGGAGCACGGCAAGAACGTATGGGTGCTCGATCGGCCGAACCCCGCCGGGCGCCCGGTCGAAGGCCTCACCTTGCGCCCTGGCTGGGAAAGCTTCGTCGGTGCTGGCCCGATCCCGATGCGCCATGGCCTAACGCTCGGGGAGCTCGGTCGCTGGTTCGTCGATCACTTCCATCTGGACGTCGATTATCGCGTCATCGAGATAAGCGGATGGCATCCTGACGAGGCGCCAGGCTTCGGCTGGCCGCCGGAGCGCATCTGGATCAACCCAAGCCCCAATGCCGCCAACCTCAACATGGCGCGGGCCTACGCCGGGACAGTGATGCTCGAGGGCACAAACTTGAGCGAGGGCAGGGGCACCACGCGCCCGCTCGAGCTGTTCGGAGCGCCCGACCTCGAGCCGCGGAAAATCATTTCTGAAATGGAATCGCTCGCTCCCGAATGGCTGGCCGGCTGCAAGCTGCGCGACATCACGTTCCAGCCGACATTCCACAAGCATGCCGGCGCGATGTGTCGCGGCGTGTTCATCCATGCCGAAGGGCCGTTCTATGACCACGAGGCGTTCAAGCCGTGGCGGCTCCAGGCGCTTGCCTTCAAGGCGATCCGGAAGCTCTACCCCGATTACGACCTGTGGCGCGATTTCCCCTACGAATATGAATTCGGCAAGCCCGCCATCGACGTGATCAACGGCTCGCCCTTGCTGCGCGAATGGGTCGACGACACAAACGCCGCGCCGGCGGACCTCGACACGGTCGCCGTCCCCGAGGAACGCGACTGGGAGGAGCAGCGCAGGCCCTACCTACTCTACTGACCCGCGCCACCAAGGCTTGGTTAACGAAAGAGTAGGAGGTTCACCGTATCCCCAAACCGAATATTGTTCGGGAGCGGGGCTTCGATGGCCACTCAGGGAATTGAGGAAATCACAGAAAATGCGATCCGCGCTGTGGCGCGCGATTGCGGATCGCTGTCGATGGAATGCAGCGACGTCGCCGGCTACGTGCAGGGCGTCGCCGAGCGCATCGGCGAGCATCTGAAGATGCTCGACCAGCTCGAGGAAGTAACGACGCGGCTGATGGGCGACCAGGCGCGCGTCAGCGATTCCACGGACGAAGCGCGACTGTTGTCGGAGCAGGCGAAGGCCAAGCTCGAAGCCGGACGCGAAGCGATCGAAGGCACGATCGACGGCTTCAAAGGGCTGACCGAGCTCGTCGTCCAGCTGGGCGAGCGCATGGCGGGCTTCGCTTCCGCGATGAACCAGGTGCAGACCGTTTCCTCGACCATCGAGACGATCGCGCGGAAGACCAACATGCTCGCGTTGAACGCGACCATCGAGGCTGCTCGCGCCGGCGATGCCGGCCGCAGCTTCGCCGTCGTCGCGGCGGAAGTGAAGAAGCTTGCGCACGACACGCGCGCCGCCACCAGCCAGATCGCCTCGACCATCGGCGAGCTCACTCGTGAGGCGGGTGCGGTCACGACAGAGATTAAGAGCGGTGTCGAGCGCAGCCGGGCCGCTCAGTCGGGCTTCGGCACCATTAGCGAGACGGTGCGCGAAGTGAGCGAGATCGTCGGAATGGTCGATCGCCAAACCGAAGGCATCGCTCACTCGACCAGCATGATCCAGACCAGCGTCGATCGGGTGAAGGCGGGGCTCACCGATTTCGCCGGGGACGCGCGGGCCAATGGCAACGAGCTGCTCACCGCCCAAAAGCGCTTGGCGCATCTCGAAATGCTGTCCAACACCATGCTCGACACGCTTGCCAATTCCGGCGCTGAGATCGACGACACGCCGTTTGTTTTGAAGGCGCAGGACGCGTGCCGGCAGATCCAGGCGGCGATCGAACATGCGATCGAGGCTGGCGAGTTGGACGTCGATAACGTGTTCGACCGCGACTACCAGATCGTCGAAGGCTCCAACCCGGTACAGTATGACGTCCGCTTCAACGAGGCGGCGGATCGGCTCGTCAGGCCGATCCTCGATCGCATCAAGGGGTCGGACAATCGCATCATCGGCTCGGCGATCGGCGATATGAACGGCTATCTGCCGACCCACCTCACCGAGCGCAGCCACCCGCAGGGGCCAGACCCGGTGTGGAACGACGAGCATTGCCGCAACAAGCGCATCCTCATCGACGACACGACGCGCATGGCGCTCGCAAGCGAGAAGCCGGCGACGCTGGCGACCTATCGGATGGAGCTCGGCGACAAGTTCATCCCGGTGAAGAACGTCTTCGTTCCGCTGTGGATCAAGGGCCGCCGCTGGGGCAATTTCGAGCTGGCGTATCGAGACGATTAAGACGCTCGTCGTCCCGCCTTGGGACGAAGATTAAACTCCGTCTCCGAAACATTACCGACCGATAAACCTGGTCTTTACTGCCTTGCGTTAGGACCGCCTGGATACGGCTTCGCCTTCACGCGAATTCGAACGAGAGGTAGGGAATGGCGATTAACCGGTCGGTCGAGCGAAAGCCGGTCAGCATTGCCGAAGCGCAGCTTGCCCGTGTCGCGGGCGAGGGGTGCGCGCGCCATCCGCATTTGAATGCCCTTCTCGAAGCTTCCGGTCCGCACTCGGCGCGTGATCTCGCCGACGCGGTGCATCTTCTGTGCAGCCTTCACGGCCGTTATCCGGGCCTCATCGAAATCGCGCTCCAGCGCTGCCCGAAAGGCGAAGCGCGCTCGTGGCTCGACCGCGCCAGCGAAGCGTTCGAGCGTGAGCGGCTGTACCTCGTCCGGCTGACCTCCGCGGTCGGCCCGCTGCCGAGCACGGCCGGTGCGGTCGAAACCGAGACCAGCCTGGTCGCAGCGCGCCATGCGCTCGAAACCCTCGCAACCTCGGAGCGCAAGGGCTGCGCACTCGGCGCAGCGACAGCATTGGTGGGCGATTGGTGGGCGATCCGCCGCCTGCTTGATCGCGCCGCTGCGCGCGGGAGCCTCGAATGCCCGGCGCCTTCGCTGCCTGACGAGGCCTCGATCATCGAAGTGATCAGGTTCGCGTCCGATACGCCCGCGAGCGAGCGCGCCTTGGCGTTCGGCGGCGAGCAATTGCTGCTCCAGCACCGTGCGCTTTTCGACCTGCTCGAAGCCCGCGCGGAAGCCAGAGGCGACTTCTAAGCTGCTTTCGCCAACTCGTTCTGCTCGTTCGCCGCGGCGGCGGGCTGCGCAACGTCAGCTTCGACGGAGGTCTTCCGGTCCGGGAACAGCAACCGCGAGGCGAGCACGACCGCACCGAGGGCGAAATAAGCGCCGAACGCCCACGCCGGATTGACGATCACCATCGCCGCCAGCGGAATCCGCAGGAAAATCGGGTTGAAACCGAAGTCCTCGCCGATTCCTTCGCACACGCCCAAGATCGTGTGGGTGCGGAGGGGCAGGGCGACCTGATTTTCTTGCGATGACATTTCGAACTCCTTGGCGGGCAGTAGGTGCTTCCTTCAAAGCATGAGCCGTGCCAAACTGAAAAACGTTGTATTTCTAGCGCTTTACGCACGGGCTGCAGCGAAGAGTTAGGAACCTCCGCCAAGTCCGTGACCCGACAATTGGGAATTTCCGCCGCGTGCTGCAAGTGCGATATTGCAGCGCAACATTGATTATCGACGAACGGATGCAAATTTAGTAGCAGGCGCCACGGAAGGGCCGGGCGCAAGCGCTCAAAGGAGCTGAATGCCGTGATGCGGATCATGATGAAGTCGAAGATCCATCGGGCAACGGTCACCCAGGCGGATCTCGATTATGTGGGATCGGTCACGATCGACGCCGACCTGATGGATTCGGCGGATCTGCTCGAAGGCGAGCAGGTCGCCATCGTTGACATTGCCAACGGTGCGCGGATCGAGACCTATGTCATCCCTGGCGAGCGTGGCAGTGGCGTCATCGGAATCAATGGCGCCGCCGCGCATCTGGTCCATGCGGGCGACCTGGTGATCATCATCAGCTACGCCGTGCTGAGCGACTCGGAAGCGCGGTCGTTCGAGCCGAGGGTCGTCCACGTCGATGCGAACAATCGCATCGTGAAGCTTGGCGCCGATTCAGCCGAGCCGGTGCCGGGATCGGCTCAGAAGCGCGGCGACCTCATCGCGGCGGAGTAGCCGGGCGCTGAGTCACCAGCCGCCATGGCAGCGGCAGGTAATCGGTACTCATATAATAATAGAAATTGCAGCCGCCCGCCGGTGAACGGTTGATTCCCTTGGCGATCCCGAACGCGACGGTACCTGAGAACACCGGTCCACCGCTGTCGCCGGGGATGCACTGCGGTCCTTTCACGGTGATCCAGGTCGGCGCGCAGGGGCCGCCGCAGAGCGCGCCGGGCGGCGCATAATCGGTGAGCTCGACCTCGGCGCAGCTGTAGCCTGAGCTTTCGCCATAATGGCAGACGAAGTCGCCGGCGCGCGTGCTCTCGCGGTTACGCCAGGTCGCCAGCCGGCGCAGCGAGCCAGCACCCCGATTGGCATAAAACAAGGGCTCGGTTGCTTCAGGACTGAGGTTGATCTGCACGTCTTGGTAGGCGAGGCCCCACTGGCCGGCGAAGGGCAGGGTGACATCACCTCCGTCCTCGTCGCGATAGGTGAGCTCATCGGGACAATGGGCCGCGGTTGCCACTCCGGTGCGCGAGCCGTCGGTCACGACGAACGCAGTCGTGCAGCGGTAACGATGGCCGTCGACCTCGCCGGAGACATAGGCGCCGCCCGAAACGGCGATATTTTGTTCGAGAAGATCGTTGACGACCACGCGCACCGGGACGCCGCTCAGCTGCTCGGCGCGGGCGCGGATTGCGTCGAGCCCGTACTTCTCGGCGTCCCCACTAGGCACCAGCAGCACGACTGTGCCGCTGCGTTGGTCGTAACCGGCGCCTCGCGCTCCGGGCAGCTCGGATCGGAAGTCGATCAAATGCCGTCGCATCGCCGCGACCGCCTGCTCGCGGGTCGCTCGGGCGCCCGTTTTGAAAACGATCGGTACGCCCGCGGCCGAGCGGTCGGTGACGGGCTCGGAACCGGTGAGAAGGACGACGATCCGATATTCGGGCTCATGCTCGATCGAAATCCCGGCGAGCCGCGACGCGAACTCGCTGCGGATCGCGTCGGTCGCGAGGACGCTCGTTTGCTGGGCGCGAAGGCGTCGCAGAGCTTCCTCGGGAGCGACTGCGAAGTGGGCAGCATATTGCATCGCATCCTCAGTCAGAGCTTCGGTCTGAGTCTGCAAGGGCTGCGCGCCGGCAGCTGCCGTGATAAGGGCTATCCCAGCTGCAAAGGACCATGCGATGCCCCAGGATCTTGCCGCTCGGCAAACCACCTTCGACCTCACTCCTCCGACCGACGAACAATTCCAGGCGCTTGTCGCCGAGCTCGACGCGGAAGAGAAGCATGTCCTCCTCGAGCACGGCACCGAGGCGCCGTTCTGCGGCGTGTTCCTGACCGAAAAGCGCGACGGCGTCTTCACCTGCCGCCTGTGCGGCCTTCCCTTGTTCAACGGCGGGACCAAGTTCGAAAGCGGCACCGGCTGGCCGAGCTTCACGCAGCCCTTCGCCGAGGGGCACCTCAGGACCATCGGCGACACCAGCTACGGGATGGTCCGCACCGAGATCGTCTGCGCTCGCTGCGGAGCGCACCAGGGCCACGTCTTCCCCGACGGCCCGCCGCCGACCGGCGAGCGCTATTGCATCAACTCGATCAGCCTCGATTTCACGCCGAGGGGCGAGGCGCTGCCCGACAAATTGGAACGTGGCGCGCCGGAAGGCGAGCCGGCGGC
>JBDTON010000175.1:0-4240 GCA_039933195.1 Sphingomicrobium sp.
CGGCGGGGGTGATCGCGGCCTTGTCGTCCACCGCCGCGCAGATCGAGCGATAGGAATCGATCAGACTCGCTTCGTTGGCTGCCAGGCGATTGAGCAGCGGGCTGCCCAATTGGCGCTGGGGCTTGATGGCCTGGGCGCGGGCCAGGCCTCGCGCATGCTCCACCATCCGCTCGGCGCTCGAGAGCTCATCGCGAATGGCCGCCGTGTCATTCCACGGCGGCTGAGGCGCGCGCTGGAAAACCCTGCCAAGGAGAGGCGCCAGGGCAAAGGTCAAGGACAGGGGCATTGCGATGTTGAGTTCAAGACATGTTCCATATGCTTGGTCGGCAGCTGAACCTCATGGAGGCGCCCCTCTTGATTTGGACTGCAGCGCGTACGGGAAGGTTCCCGATCCACACCCTACGCGGAGAAGATCAGTATCACACGCGCGCCGCTTCCGCGCTCATAGCAAATCTGGCCGCCCAGCTGCCGGGCCAGGCTGTCGAGGATGCCCCGGCCCAACCGGCCGGACTTGTTGGTTGCGACATTTTCCGGGATTCCGGGGCCGTCGTCGGCGACAGTCACTGCGTACGTTCCTCCGTCGAGCGTGATGCCTATGCTGATTTCTCCGTCCTTTCGTCCCTTGAATGCGTGCTTCAGGCTGTTGGTGACGAGCTCGGCCACGATCAGCGATACCGACATCATGGCTTCAAGACTGAGAATCGCCGGGTCCGCCTGCACGATCAAACTGACATCGGGGGTGTTGCTCGCCTGGATCAGGTCGCTGCAAAGCGATCTGAGGTAGTCGCCGATGGGTTGGTCCACTGACGAGGGATCGTGCAGGCGACGATGGACACGCGACATCATGTCGAGGCGCGCGCGGGCCGCATCGAGCGCCTCGGCGCCGGCGCTCCCGGCCGGCAACGACTTGCGTCTCAGCCACAGAAATGAGGCCACGAACTGGAGATTGTTCGCAACCCTGTGCTGCAACTCCCGGAACAGAGTGTTCGCCCGTTCGCGGGATTCCGACAGCGCATGGATTGCGAGGTTTAGCGTGCGAATGACGTACAGCTCGAGCGCCGCCGTGAAGACGAAGATAGCCATGGTGATCCGCTGCGCATCGTCCAGGGTAAACGTCCCGTAAGGCGGGAAGAACATCACCCAGGCGACGAGCGTGCAAAGGGCTGCCACCGCGAGACCGATACGGATTCCGCCGAAAAGTCCCGCAAGCAAGATCGCCGGCAGGAAGGTCATTGGCCCGAAACCTTCGCTGATTCCACCAAGGGCCCAGCGCAGGAGCGACGCCAGGACGAAGAACGCGCCTCCGGCCATGAGCCCCACGAGGGGCCGGTCGCGCGGCAGCTTCCGGAACCAGGATTCCAATCTCATGGCAGGCATCCGCATCAACTCGCTGTCCTGCAAGGCTAGTCTCGACATGGCCGCAGCACAAAACTCAATCCGTCGCGGTTGGAAGGCGCGCTCGTCATAGGAGCATCACTGCGCGTCGGCGCGCTGCTTCAACGCAGCCGCCCCAGTTGATCGCTAGATTCAGCTTACCTGAACGTCGAGAAGGCGCGCCTCGAGGCTGATGTCGACCGCGGCGAGCGCCTTCGACACCGGGCAGCCGCTCTTGGCAGCCTGGGCATGGGCGGAAAAGGCGTCCGCATCGATTCCCGGCACCTCCGCTTCCGTCACCAGCCCGATATGCGTGATGGCGAAACCATTGGCCGATCGTTCGATGCCGACCTTGGCAAGAGTCTTGATCCGCGCCGGCGTGAAGCCTGCTTCGGTGAGGAGCAGCGACAAGGCCATGGAAAAGCAGCTCGCATGGGCCGCGCCCAGCAGCTCTTCGGGATTGGTGCCCGGTTCGTCCTCGAACCGCGATCCGAAGGAATAAGGGCCCTCGAAAGCGCCGCTGCCCAGACTGACGCAGCCGCCGCCGTCCTGCACGCGTCCATGCCATTCGGCAGTTGATGTCCGCACAACCATTTCATTGCTCCTCTTCAATGCGATGGCCTGGCCGTTCCCAGATCCATCCGGGGGGATCGCTTGCCGGGAACGATTCTTCCGAGGCCTCGTCGACCGGATTATCCTTTGCCACCCGCGCCGCGTCGGCGAGGCGCTCCTCCACGCGGCGGCGCACCTCGTTCAATATCTCGGCATGGGTGCCGGACAGGTGGCGCTCCAGGTCATCCTCGATTCCGAGCACGCATGCGCAGATCGTCCGAGCGACGGCTTCGCGGACATCATCGTCAAGCGAGCGTCCGGGCGCGGCCCGGCGCAGGTCCAGCGCTCTGTCGACGGCGAGCTGGACCTGCTCGGGCGAAATGGGAGTGCCATATTCGCTCATGCCGTCGTGCCCTCAGCGCCGACACCGGCGCCCGGCAGGACAGATGCGCTCGCCGGCCGCTCGCACGAAGCCCGGTCAAAAGGAAACTTGCCCGACAATGCGCCGCTGAGACCCGGACCGAGCAAGCGCTGCAGCCGCCGCCGCGCGCGCAGATGCCTCGTCTTGACGGTGGCCGCCGGAATGCCGAGCCTCTCGGCGACCTCGCCGACGTCGAGCTCCTCGATCTGGCGCAGCACGAAGACCGTGCGGAACGGCGCCGGGAGCTGGTTGATCGCGTCATCGACAATTTGCCTGATCTGGCCGCGTGCGACCGCCCGTTCGGGTGATACGGACATCGAGCCGCGCATCAGCATTTCGCGATAGTCGTCGAGGATGGGGACATCGCTCTCCTCGAGCAAGGATCGCCGCCGTCTGGCGGAGCGGGCATGAGCCAGCGCATTGTTGGTGACGATGCGGGTGAGCCAGGTGGAGAGCGAGGATCGGCCCGCGAAGCTCTTGATCGCCGCGAACGCCTTCAGATAGGCGCTCTGAACCGCGTCCTCGGCATCCTCGCGGTTCCGCAATATCTGCCATGCGGCGCGAAACAGTCGCTGATTGTTGCGCCGCATGACGAGACGCACCGCTCCGGCGTCGCGGCGCGCGATATCGGCCGCGAGCTCGAGGTCGGACCGGCTCTCATAACGAAGATTGACGAGCGCGCTCATTTGGCACCGCCGAGCCTGGCGACGGAGCGGACGACCGCTCGCGCATTGGGGAAAATCCCGTTCTCCAGCTTTCGATAGGCACGATCGGAAGAAAAGACGCGGAAGCCGGCGCGACAGCGGACCGCAACTCCAATCATTTTGTGACGAGCTTCAACCGCAAAACACACAGACACGATTTGTCTCCAGTTCAATAGGCACCCGCGGACGAGGCTGCCGTCGAGCCGACGCAACCCACCGGGCCGGGATCAAGCCGGCTCGTTCAATTCATTCGTGGAAGGTCGCGAAGGCCTGGTGTCACAACAGCGATCGGGAGACGTCCCGTCGCGGCGAATGGCGCCCTAAGCCGCCGCTCGTTGACTATCGAGCGCGCCGGCCCAGAGCCTGGAAGCGTGCGGTGCTGCTGCCCGGATGGATTTCAGAACGACGAGCTTTTGAAAAACTGATCATTGCGCCTTCAACATGGTTCCGATCGCTGGATCTTCAAGGATCAATTTCCACCTATACTTGGACCGGAGCTTCAAAACCTTCCTTGCAGCACGCCTAATCTACCTGCTATTCTGTTATGGCAAATGATTATTATTGAGGTTTGGGAGCAAAATTGTTGATCTTATTGCAGAGCCTCGGCAGCCCGAGCCGGATCGCCGCATGACCGGCGCGCGCATAAGCCCGCTGGCCGGCAAGCTCCTCGATCCCGCAGAGCTGATTAGACCCGCCGACCTGATCGGAGCCTATTATTCCGGCGTCCCGGATCCGTCGGAGCCGTCGCAGCGCATCCATTTCGGCACGTCGGGCCATCGCGGCTCCGCATTCCGAAATTCGTTCAACGAGCCGCACATCGTGGCGATCACCCAGTCGATCTGCCTCTATCGCAAGCGGCACGGCATCGACGGCCCGCTGTTCCTCGGCATCGACACCCACGCCCTGTCCCGGCCGGCCTTCGTCACCGCGCTCGAGGTCTTCGTCGCGAACGACGTTGCGACGATGATCGACGCCGACGACGGCTACACGCCGACGCCCGTCATCTCGCACGCCATCCTCGCTTACAATCGCGGCCGCACGGTGGGGCTCGCCGACGGCGTGGTCCTGACGCCCTCGCACAATCCTCCCGAAGACGGCGGCTTCAAGTACAACCCGCCGACGGGCGGGCCGGCGGATTCGACCGTCACCGGGTGGATCGAGACCAATGCCAACCGGCTGCTCGAAAGCG
>JBDTON010000176.1:0-9424 GCA_039933195.1 Sphingomicrobium sp.
AGCTGACTCTTAATCAGCGGGTCCTAGGTTCGAGCCCTAGTGCGTCCACCATTCTCTTTTCAAATACTTACGCTAGTTACTTACCACGAGTTCGAGCCTCGGACGGGCCCTACCGTGTCCACTTTTGTGTCCTGCCCCCTCGCGCCTTTCCAGTGACTTGGCCGAAATCGCCGGTGTGACCGGAAAAATCAGCTGGTCGGCATAAGGCTGGAGGTGCTTCACCGACATGTGCGCGTAACGCCGCACCATCGACTCCGACTTCCACCCGCCAAGCTCCTGAAGCACCCAGGTGGGCACGTCATTCTGCCTCAGCCAGGTGGCCCAGGTGTGGCGCAGGTCGTGCCAGCGAAAATCCCTGATCCCGCAGGCCTTCAATGCGCCGCGCCAGGTCCTCGTGTTCGCACTCCTCAAGGGTTTCCCCTTGTACGTGAACACGTGGGTCCGATGCCTCCCCTGCTGACGCTCCAGCACCGCAACCGCGATATCGTTGAGGGGAACACCAAGCGCTTCCCCGTTCTTGGTATCGCTTCCCTCGACCGTCGCGATGCGCCGGGCCAGATCGACCCGGTCCCACGTGAGATCGAGGATGTTGCGCTGCCTCAGGCCCGTCGACAGGGCAAACAGCACCACCTCCTGCTGGTGATCCGGAAGCCTCGCAAGGACCGCCTCGGCCTGAGCGTGGGTGAGATACCGCACGCGGACCTTGCCGGCTTTCGAGTAGGTCTTGAACGAAGGCATGGTGTCGATCCATTCCCACTCCCGCATCGCCTTCCGGAACATGGCGCGCATGAGCGCCACATAGAGGTCCTTCGTGCGATCCGAGCGGCGGGCCAACTGCCTCGATACCAACCGGTCGATCAAGTCCCGGCTCACCTGGTCAAGCGTCCTGCCCCTCAGATGCCTGGTGAACCAGCGGATCCGGCTCACATCGTCCCGAAAGGACTTCTTGTGTGCCTTTTCCTTGAGCCACCGCAAAGCCGCCTCGTCCCATGTCCGCTTCGGCTTCCGCTTCAGATAGGCAAGATCCCAGAGCTGGGCCTTCAGTCGGTCGTGAACCTCCTCGGCCTTTCTCCTGTCGGTCGTTCGAGCAGAGCGTCTAACGAGCGTTCCGTCAGGGCTTGAGAGCTTGACGTAATATGTGCCTGCACGTCTGTAGAGTGCCATATTGCCTCCTTTTCAGTGGCACTCAGCTGCACCCGTGCGGCTCCTGAATATTGCGCCTTCATCCAGGCGACAAGGTCGGCCTCGATGAAGCGCCAGTCGCGGCCGACCTTCGCTCCCGGGAGAACACCGCGGCGAACCTGCGCGCGAACGGTGTTGGGGTGTACGTCCAGGAGGGATGCCGCGCCCCTCAGGGTGAGCACGACGGGTGCATCGGGATCGGCTCTGGTCCTGTCCATCAGCTCTTGGGACGATTGCTCGAGTGCAAACCGGGAGCTGTCGGACAGAGCCGCACTCGCGGGAATTGCGCTTCCGACGCACGATGGCGATCGACCGGCGCAGGACTTCGCCGTTCGTGATACGAATCTTCGGCAATCGCGCAAACGTGTCCGAGGTTTTGTATCACACGGTGCAGTGGCAGTGGCGGATCGCTGCTGCGCCGTTGGCGTCGGCCGCTGTCCGAAATTTGTATGCATATTTCGGACAGGCGGAGAAGTCGCTCATCCCTTCTGTGTCCCAGATTTGTATACATTTTTGGGACAGCACAGGGGAAGATGACCGCGCTGCCTAATCCTCAAGGAACCGTCGAAGCGCCTCCAGCTGCTCCCCGAACTTCGCCTTATTTTCGGTCCGCAGACGCTCAAGGTTGAGGAGCTTCCACCTTACCGCGGGCAGCTGGCCAATATCATCGTCGAAGCCGATGGCGCCCCAGTCCGGCTCCAGTGCATGAAAGCTCATGAGGAAGCGGCGCGCCTCTTCTCCCCTCGCCCTTCCCTGGACCAGTTCGACGAGGTGCTCACGGGCTTCAATCAGAGCGGGCAAGGGCACTTCCTCCACCGTCATTCCGACAAACTCCTCATCATATTGCGAAGTCAGGTCGAGGAGATGCGGATCGAGCAGCTCGACAGCAGGACGAGAGTGGCTGACCAGGTAGACGAGAAACGCGCGAAACATGTCCTCGTCGATACCGTCGTTCGCTAGCAGGAAGTGCACGTCGAACAGGTCGCGTGGATGCTGACGATCGAGGGCGGCCGCGATCTTGCCGGCGTAGAGGTCGGCCATGGAAACGACCTGCATTTCCGCAAATCCGAACCGCTCCTCGACGGCGGGCGTGACTTGCCGGAGCTGTGGCTCGAACACCGTTCCGCGAAGAACCGGTGACACTTCGATCTTGATGCTGCTCCCGTCAGTGGAGACGATCAGCCGCTTGCCGTCAGGAATGAATTGCCGTGCGACGCTCATCCGCAATGTCGCCTGGAGCCGATCAGCAATTCGCGCGAGCCCGTCCCGCACGGCGGCCAGTGACGTGTCCCGGTCGGCGACCGGGAGATAGACGAGGTCGATATCGACGGAGAGACGCGGCAGGTCCCTGACGAAGAGGTTGATGGCGGTTCCACCTTTGAGGGCGAACATCTCCTCGCGAGCGATCTCCGGGATCGCGCGAAGCAACAGCTGGACCTGGCCGACGTAGCGCTCAGCCGGCATTCGGATCTTCGCTGTCTTCCAGAAATTCTGCGGGCACCGTGATCTGGTATTTCGGATCGAGCCGCCCGCCTTTCACGATCTGCCGCTTGCCGCTGCCAAGGTCCACCCGAGTTGGATCGATCCTTTTTGCCCAGGCGTGCCGATGCCGATCGGAGAAGAAAAAGAACAATCGTTTGGTTTTGACGCTCGTGCACTGCTGCAGAAGGTCGAGGAGGAGCGCGGGCCTCAGATTTGCAAGGCCCTCGAACAATTTGTCAGCAGAATTGAAGCCGACGATCTTGCCCACGTCATCAAGCATCTCGAGCGTGGCCCTTTCGGGCCCGGAAAGCCTCATTACATGCTGCCAGAATTCGACGGGCGGCGGCGGATCGATGCTCGGCCCGACACGGCCCGTGGTCAGTTCAAGCGGTCTCCATTCAAGCCCAAGTTGCGCGTTTCCGAATAACTTCCTTCGGTTGATCGAGAGCTCGACGTCGGTTGGGAGCTTGTCGAGCCACGGGGGAGCAGTGCGAGATGGATCGTATAGCCAGATGCGCGTCTTGCGCCCGAGATCAAGAAAGTGGCTGAGTCCGAGCAAGTCGAGAGCTGTCGGTCCGCCAATGTGAAGCGGAAGAGGCTGGTTCGCCTGGGCCGAAAGAACGGCGATTTCCCACCGCAGCTCTGAGGCATCATGAGGTCCCTCGAGCCTTCGATATACTCTCGGCCCTACCCTCTCCAGCCACCCGTTCTTCACATAATCGTGCACCCGGGAACGTGAGATCCCGTGGTCTGCGAACCAGCGCGAGTCAGCAAGGAAGCCAGCAGGTAACTGCTGGCGGAGTTGGTTTAAGGGCCATACTTTTTGTAACGTCATGCATGACGTTTTAGCAGAGTCTTAAACTGACTGCCATCTCAAGTTTACGCGAACACCAAAATGTCACGTAGAGCATGACAATCCCACGATCTTGCAAACTAGCTCGAAGTCCTCCGCGCCCGCCGAAACGCGTGATCGCCATCAACGAAGCTTTGGAGCATGGCGGGAATCAGCTCAGAGAGAGGCTCTGCTACGCCATAAGATTGCGCGTAGAAATCCGAATAGTCATTGAGCGTCTGCCCGAGTTCCGGCGGCACGGAGATGGTGATCCTGACTGGGGTGCGATCGGGAATTCGCCCAAGCTTGATGCCGCCCATGCTCATCCTTTCCAGGGTTCGAGAACCAGGTCCTTGTCGACAAGGACGCGCACGGGCGATCCCGGCCGCACGACAAGGGTGGGCTGGACGTCGAGCGAACGGCCGACCAGCTGTTCGCCGGCACGCGTCCCGCTCTGCTGGGTGGACTGACGGATTGCGCGCGCGATGTCGCTGCCGCCGAGACTGAGCTCGCTCCCGAGCCCGAGCACGGTCGAAAGAACAACGCCCTTGAGCAGCTGCCATTCGTGGGAATTCACATGGCCCTTAAGCCCTGCATAGCCGGCGGCGTCGGTCGCCGGCATCTTGTCGAGGCTCAGCGAGCTCCCGTCGGGGAAGACGATCCGTTCCCACACAAGCAGAGCGCGCTGCTGCCCGTAGGTGATCGCGCTGTCATAGCGGCCGATGAGGCGCGCGCCCTGAGGGATCAGTAGCGTGCGTCCCGTCGCGCTGTCGCGGACGTTCTCGGTCACCTGCGCAAGCACGATGCCGGGAAGATCGGAGTTGAGGCCGCTGATCAGGCTGGCGGGAATGATCGTGCCTGCGCTCAGCACCCATGGCGAAGGCGCGGCAACGAGAGAATGCGGGTTGAGATCGCCGCTTGCCGACTGCGCGAAGTCGATCTTGCTCTGCTGCCCTGCCGGTGCCCGACCAGGCGTCGCCAAGTCAGCGCTTTCACCGGTTGCGGCCGCCGGCGGACCCGTCGGGGCGGCATCGCCGTCCCTCGCCCGCGCTCCCAGCTGAACCAGCACGGCCGATATGCGCGCCGACTGCCGTTCCGCAGCGAGCCGCTGCTGCTCGGCTTCCTCGGCGCGAGCTGCCTCACTGGCTGCCGCGGCGGCCCCGGAGCCTGATTCACTAGACTGGCCGCCGAGCTTTCGCTGCTGATCGAGGATCGGCCGGCCGAGATCGCCGGGAAGCGGCGGCCCAAGCTGCGGAACGTCGGCATAGCTCGCCGGAGCGCCGGAGAGCGCTTCTGGCGCCGCTTTGGTGACCGGCTCCGGTCGTTCCTGCTCTGCCGCCATGCGAAACGACTGCGGCTCCAGGGCGAGCCAGGCGAGACCCACGAGCGACGCGGACACCGCGCCAGTGATCCCGATGATGAGCCCTCGCCGGAAACGGATGACCGGCCGTGGACGGCCGCGGAGCACCAGGCTTTCCGGATCCTGCTTGGCGGGCGGCGAGGCGCTGTCGCCCTCCGGTGCTGCCCCGCTCACGATGCCCTCCCGCGCCTGTCGCGCGACCCGGCATCATTGGATCGGGTGATGCGGACGACCTGCTGGCGTTTTTCGCCCAGTCGAAGCTCCGCCACCGAGAACAATCGATCGACGACATAATAATGCCCGCGCACACGATAGTTGACGAGCTCTGCCGCGCCCTTCGGCCCGAGCACGAACAGGGGCGGCGCCTCGCCGGTAGTCAGGTCAGCCGGAAACTCGATGAACACCTGCCGGCCGTCGTCGAACGCGCGCAATGGTCGCCAGCTGGGCTCGTCGCCATCGATGCGATAGCCGAAATTGAGCGCCTCGACGGCGATTCCGTCGGCCACGGGCGCAGCCGCGGCGGCGGCCTGTTCGGCTCTCCTCAAGGCCAGCAGTTCGTCCTGCGGATAGGACCAGGAGATGGCCCGCGTCGGGCTGCCTGCGCCGCTGTGGAGATCGAGGTGGTAGACCCTGCGGTCGGTTGTGATGACCAGATTGGTGGCAAGGCCCGGCGCCGAGGGCTTGACCAGGATGTGCGTGCGCCGAGCCGATCCGGCGCCGCTGGCCGTGTCGCCGATCACCCAACGGACCGTATCGCCGGCGGCGACCGCGATCAGCCCCTCGCCGGGCTGGAGCGCGATGTCACTGACGCGCTCGGGCGCCGCTTCGAGCGTGTAGAGCGCGCCCTCCTGCCATGGATAAATGCGCATCGCACTGGCCGGCGCGGCAATCTCGGGCGCGGCCGCCTCGAGATGACTGACCGGGGCGGCTCTGTCGCGTCGGCGATCGGGTCTGGAGTAGCGCGCAGCCACTTTCCCGGACGCAAGACTATCGGACATGAGCGCCAATATGACCGGTTCGGAGATCCGCCGCGCGGCAACCAGAGAGTTCGACGGCGTCGCAGCGTGCGCCGGCGTGGGGCCGGCGCAGGCGCCGAGCGCGGCTGCCGAAGCGGCCAGGAGGCAGGCACGTATATTCATCGGTCGGTCCTTTCCGGAAGTGAAGTTGGCGCGGGCCGGCGCGCGAGGTTCGGATCGAGCGGCGAGCCGAGCGGCATCGAAGGTTCCACCGCGGGCGGCGACGCAGGCCGGGGCGCTGGAGTGGGCGCCGGCACGTCGAGCTCGCGCGACCAGTCGATCGCATCGACATAAAGGCCGAGCGGGTTCTTCCTCAGCGTCTCGGCGGACGCGGGCGGCTTGACCAGGATCGAGAGGATCGCGGTCCAGTGCGTCGTCGCTGCGAGGCTGCCCCTCTCATAAACGGTCTCGATCCATTTGACTTGGAAGGAGCGGTCCGACGCCCGCACCACGCTGGTCACCTGAATGGATTTTGTGCGCGTTCCGATGTCTGCGAACGGATTTGCTGAGCGCGCATATTCGCCGAGGAACAGGGCGCCTCTCGGGGTGACGAAATCATAGGCCGACAGCCAATTCTGCCGCGTCAGCACCGGGTCGAGCGAGACCGACCGGACATTGCCGATGAAGCGGCCGAGATGCCAGGCGATCTGGGGATCGGTCGGCCGATAATCGGCGCCAAGCCGCTCGACCGCTTGCGCTTCGCCAAGCCGGTCGACCTCGACGACATAGGGGACGACCCGGCTCTGCATCGACTGCCAGACCAGGCCTCCTGAGAGACCGGTCGAGAGGATGAGGCCGCCGAACGCCATCAGCCGCCAGTTGCGCGCCTGAACCCGGGCCGAGCCGATCCGATCGTCCCAGATCTGGCCCGCGCGCTGATACGGCGTCACCGGCTCGGGCGTCCGCCCGTAGCGTTGCACTGCTCGCCTGAACTTCATTGCTCCTACTCCTTCGTTTCGCTGATGTCGGGATTGGCGCCGGCGCCGCCGCGATCGCCTTCGCGCACCGCCTGGAGCGCGACATGGCGATGGTGACGCGCCGTCTGCTCGGACCTCAGTTGGCGGGCCCATTGTGGCGCCTGGTCAGCAGCCGAATCCGGTCCGGGCGAGCTGCCGCCGCTGGTCCGGGCACCGGCAAGAAAAGCGGCTCGCTCGCCGCGCTCGGCAGCGGCGCCGAGGCCGCCGATGTTCGCCATCTTGTCGCGAGCCGCGCTGCCCGCTGCCTGGGCGACGCCGCTTAGACCCGCGGACATGCTCGGCGAGCCCGACGTCTCCTGTCCCAGGCGGTAGGCGGTCGATGCCGCCGAGCCCATCGAGGTACCGGCGCGAAGCGCACCCATTGCCGCACCGCCGAGCGCGCGAGCGCCTCCGACCGCAGCGCCGCCGCCGACTGCCAGCGTGCCCACGGCAGCAGCGGTCGTGCCGACGGCGGCGCCGGCGCCGAGCTGCGGCGCGCCGGCGACGAGGCCGGAGGCGATCGAGGGTCCGAAGATACCGAGGCCGAACAGAGCGAGGCTTGCGAGCACCAGGCTCATCGCCTGGCCGATGTCGGGCTCCTGCCCGTTCAATGCGCCGACGAACTCACCGAAGAAGCCCGAGCCGATGCCGACGATCACGGCCAGCACCATCACTTTGATGCCCGAGGAGACGACATTGCCGAGCACCCGCTCGGCAAGGAAGCCGGTCCGGTTCCACAAGGCGAACGGCACCAGCACGAAGCCGGCGAGCGTCGTCAGCTTGAACTCGATGATGGTGATGAAGAGCTGAACCGCCATGACGAAGAAGGCGATGATGACGAACAGCCAGGCGATCAGCAGGATGACGATCGTCAGGAAATTGTCGAAGAAGCTGGTGAACCCCAGCAGCTCGCTTGCCTGCTGAAGCAGAGGCCAGGCAGCCTCGAAGCCGGTGCCGGCAAGGCGGCCCGGGCGCAGCAGGTCATCGGCGCTCATCGTGCCGCCGCCGGCGGTGATCCCGAGGCCGGCGAAGGAGCGGAAGATGATATCGGCGAGCCGCGAGAAATTGCCGATGATCAGCGCGAAGGCGCCAACGTAGAGGATCTTCTTGAGGAACCGCCCGATGATGTCGTCCTCGCCGCCCATCGCCCAGAACAGGCCGGCAAGCGTGATGTCGATCCCGACGAGCACGGTCGTCAGAAAGGCGACGTCGCCTCCCAGCAACCCGAAGCCGCTGTCGATGTACTGGATGAAGGCCGCGAGAAAGCGGTCGATGACTCCAAGATCGTTCATCGGGTTGGGGTTTTCCTGGGTTCGAGAGGGTGCCGCGGGACCCAGGGGCAAGGCCCCGCGGCGGGCGCCGAACGTTCGTGCGTGCAGTCGAACATCCGGCGCTTTGGATCATCAGTTGCCGGGCGGCGTGTAGGCCTTGCCGCTGCCAAGGAAACGGCGGGTGGCAGCGCGCGCTTCGTCTTCGGCCTGAGCGCGCCGCGCGCGCTCGAGCGCCTGGCTCCGGAATTCGGCGGCCATCAGGTCCTGCAGCTGGAACTGCTGCTTTGTGCTGAGCGCCAGCAATTGGTTGGTCGCCTGCTGCGCCTGAAGGCTTCCGACCGCATTCTGGCTGCGTCCGACCAGCTCGGACAGCAGTCCGGCGTCACTCTGGACATTGGTGACCACGCCCGCCTGGACGGTCATGCTGTGGCGGAACGCGTCCATCGCGCTGTCGAGCCTCGCCTTCGCTTCGGCGGCGCGCTGGTCGTTCTTCAGGGCGCTGTCGAAGGCGTTCGGGAACATCGAGCGGAACTGCTCATCAACCTTGTCTACCTTGAAATCGATGCCCTTGGCCTGGCCCATCAGCTGGTCGATCTGCTGGAGCGTCGAGGTCAGCTGCTGAAGCTGCGGAAAATCGATCCGTTCGAGATTGCGCGCCATGTTCTGGAGCATGGTCGCCTCGTTCTGGAGCGACTGGATCTGGTTGTTGATCTGCTCGAGCGCCCGCGACGCCTGCAGCAGGTTCTGTGCGTAATTGGTGACATCGAACACCGGGATCGCGGCCGCCGGCGCGGACGGCACCGCGAACGAACCGCCGATCGACAGGGCCGCCCCGCTCGCAATCGCGATCATCTTCGAAACTCGCTTCATTCAAACTTCTCCTCTCTGGCTTGGGTCTTTGCGAAAATCGTCGAGCACGGCCGCCGCCCAGCCAAGGCCGCGGCTCTCGAGCCAGCGGCGCGCGAGCTCGTCGCCGCCATGCTCGGCAAGGATGGAGTCGATGCGGCGCTGGGACGCCGGATCGGACGCGCCGCAGAAGGCGAGCGCGATCGGTCCGATGCCGAGATCGAACAATCGGTTGCCGCGGCGCGACTGGAGATAATAATCGCGCTTGGGAGTGCCCCTCGCGATCAGCTCGATCTGCCGCTCGTTGAGGCCAAACTTATCGTAGGCGGCGCGCGCCTGCGGCTCGATCGCCCGGTCGTTGGGAAGGAAGATGCGCTGCGGACAGCTCTCGATGATCGCCGGAGCGATGCTGCTGTCGGCGATATCGGCGAGCGACTGCGTCGCGAACACCACCGCCACATTCTTCTTGCGCAGCACCT
>JBDTON010000177.1:0-19623 GCA_039933195.1 Sphingomicrobium sp.
ACGGCGAGAAAGGCATCCTCCTCCACCGCGGCTATCCGATCGACCAGCTCGCCGAAAAGTCGAGCTTCATGGAGGTCGCCTATTTGCTCCTCCACGGCGAGCTTCCGAAGAAGGCCGAGCTCGACAATTTTACCTACACCATCTCGCGGCACACCATGCTGCACGAGCAGCTGATGACCTTCTACCGCGGCTTCAGGCGCGACGCTCACCCGATGTCGATCATGTGCGGCGTCGTCGGCGCGCTCTCATCCTTCTATCACGATAGCACCGACATCGCGGATCCGCGGCAACGGATGATCGCTTCGCACCGCCTGATCGCCAAGATGCCGACGATCGCTGCGATGGCCTTCAAATATTCGATCGGGCAGCCGTTCCTCTATCCCCAGAACGACCTCAGCTACACCGGCAACTTCCTGCGGATGACCTTCGGAGTCCCGGCGGAGCCCTATGAGGTTAACCCGGTGATCGAACGCGCGATGCGCCGGATTTTCATCCTCCACGCCGACCACGAGCAGAATGCGTCGACCTCGACCGTGCGCCTGGCCGGCTCTTCCGGCGCGAATCCCTTCGCCTGCATCGCGGCTGGGATCGCCTGCCTATGGGGTCCCGCGCACGGCGGCGCCAACGAGGCCGCGCTTAACATGCTGCGAGAAATCGGGACCACTGCCAATATCCCGAAATATATCGCGCGCGCGAAGGACAAGAACGACCCGTTCCGGCTGATGGGCTTCGGCCATCGCGTCTACAAGAATTTCGACCCGCGGGCGAAGGTGATGAAGGCGACCGCCGACGAAGTGTTGAAAGAGCTCGGCAAGTCGGAACCGGTGCTCGATGTCGCGAAAGAGCTTGAGCACATCGCGCTCAACGACGAATATTTCATCGAAAAGAAGCTCTATCCCAACGTTGATTTCTATTCGGGCGTGATCCTCAACGCGATCGGCTTCCCGACCGACATGTTCACGGCCTTGTTCGCACTCGCTCGCACTGTCGGATGGGTCGCCCAGTGGAATGAGATGATCTCCGACCCCGAACAGAAGATCGGCCGTCCGCGGCAGCTCTACGTTGGCGCTCCCCAGCGCGACTATGTGCCCGTCGACAAGCGTTAGGGGCTAGGGAGCGTCAAGGTGAAGCGCGCGCCGGCTCCTGGCGCGCTATCGAGCGTCACGTCGCCGCCCATCGAGCGCGCCAACCTGCGCGAAATCGCGAGTCCAAGACCCGTGCCGCCCTCCTTGGAGTCGGCGCGTTCGAACCGCTCGAAGATCCGCTGCTGGTCTGCAGGTTCGATTCCTGGACCTTGGTCCGAAACGCTGACGGAAGCGGTTCCGGCTGTGCGTGCGAAGGCCAGCCGAACGGTGCCGCCACTGGGCGAATGGCGGACCGCATTGCCGAGGAGATTGACGAGGATTTGGATGACCGCGCGCTCCTGACCGCTGGCAGGAAGTGATCCGAACGGTTCGGGCTCGATCGAAACCTCGCGCTCCTCGGCGGTGGATTCGAGCATGACCACGGCTTCCGCCGCCAGCGCCGAGAGATCGACGGCGCGATGGCCGTGAGTCGGGTCCTCGCTCATCGAGCGAACCACCGAGAGAAGGTGGCGCGCAGCAGCGGCGATGTCGTTGCCATAGCTTGCATAATCGCTGCGCAACGGCCCGTCGGCGCGCTCCACAATCCGCTCGGCGCTCTCGATGATTCGATCGAGCGGCGAGCGCAGGACTTCATCGAGTGCGTGGTCGAACGCCGCGATGCTGGCCGACGATTCGACCCGCGGCGTAGCGCTGTCGAGCTCCGCCGCTCCTCGAAAGCCGGCGAAGCTCCCGTCGGTCGCCGTGACGACCTCGCCGCTCAGCACCAGCACGCGGCTGTCGTCGGTGCGGCTGAGCGCGCGCTGCCCAGTGAAGGCGCGGCGGGCAGCGATCGCGTTGATCAGCGGCATTTCCCCCGAGTCATTTTCTTCGAGACGAAGCGCGCGGGTCAGCGGCTGGCCGGCGATTTCCCCAAGGTCGACGCCGAGATGCTCTGCCAGCTCCGGCGAAAGCGAAATGACCCGGAGCTCCTCATCAGCGGCCCATTCGCTGTGGGCGGCGGACGAATCCGAATCGGTCGTTCCGCCGAGCAAAGCCGCGAGCCGCGGTCCGGCGGGCGCGCGTTCAGTCCATCCTTCGAGCGAGAGAACCACTTCGTCGCCCTCAGGCGACGCGCGGACCCACAAATCGATGTCATGATCGATCGACGCGGCGACGGCAGGGCGGGAGACTGCGATGCCGAGCTTGCGCGCGAGCCGGGCGACGGCCGCGATTTGCGGCAGCGCCAGCTCCTGCCCCAGAGTCGATCCGGCGTGCCGCTGCAGCGCCTCGAGCTCGGGATCAGCGGCAACGAGCCGGCCCGTCTTGTCGAGGCGGCCGAGAACGGGCCTGGGCTCAGAAGGTGCGCTGGCCATCACTCGTTCCCAATTTCGCGACCGCATGCTTGTAGGCCGGGTCGGCCGTGAGCCAGCTCAGCGCTTCGGCGACGTCGCCGTCGCTCATCCGGTCGAAAGCGGCAATTGCCTGTCCCGGATCGGCAATCCCGAGAAGGTCCCCGATTCCGGCGAGCAGGCCCGCCGTCGTTTCGCGCCGGACTCGTCCCATGCGCAGCAGTGCCATTACGCGATCGCTGTCGCCGGACAGCAGCTCGTCGAGCGCGACGTCTCCGCTGATACCCGAACGACGGGCGAGCGCGTGGGCGATGAAGTTCATTTCGCCTTCGATTCCCGCGGCGCCGATCAGCTCGTCATCGAGGTCGCCCTCTTCGTCGAGCAGGCGGACGAGCGTGGCTGTCAGATTTTCGAGGCTACTCCCTGGATCGTGGCTCACGGTGAGTTGTGCGCTGGCGTTTGAAAGCAGCCGGTCGGCTTCCGCTTTCCCGACTCGCTCGACCAGTTCACGCCGAAACGCAGCGGCGATCGACTGGACCAGGATCCGCGCCTCGTCGCGCGGAAGATCGTCGAAGTGAAGGAGGCATTGCCCGAAACGGTCGCGGCGGCGGCCGCGCGCAATGATCAGGGCCATTGCGGCCGCGGCGACCGCTCCGTCGGTGTGGCTCACGAGCCCCTGGACGACCCGAGCGTCGCGCCTGCCGATCCGCGCCTTCGCTCCGGTCGCGATCCGCTCCTCGTCGGCGCGGCGCAGAAGCCGCTGAACGAGTCCGATTCGATCGAGCAGCCCGGCCGACAGCAAGAAGGTGACGATCGCGAGGTTGCCTTCGTCGTTGGCAGCCACGGCGGCGTTCGGCAGCACTGCCCGAGCCTCGTCGGCAATATCGCCCACGAGGCAGTGCAGCATTGCCGTCATCAGCGCGCGTTCCTGCTCCGTCAGCCGCTCACCCGGATCGAGGAAGAAATCGACTCGGACCGTGGACAGCCGGTCGCGGCCCGCGGCTCGCGCGGGCGCGTTCGGGTCGGCTGCAAGCACAGCGATCGGCCACTCTTCCGGCATCATTACGCCGGCGATTATCCGATTTGCGTTAACTTCCCGTCAACTCAGGCGAATGGCGCACGTGCTGGACGATGAAAAACGACGCGGTCGCATAGACTAGAAGGGCGACGAGATAGCTCGTCCAAGCGCCTCCGAGCGCGAACGGAACAGCTGCGACGATCGCGCCTCGGCGGGAGAAGAGCCAAAGATCCCCGCCAGACGGGAGTCCGGCTTTCTCGATCCGTGCGGCTTCGGCAAAGGCGATCGTCGCGCCAGCGCTTACCAGCGCGCCCCAGCCCGTTCCATGGCGAGTCTCCCACCAGCCGAGCGCCAGCAACGCGACTCCCGCGGCAGGCCATAGTGCGAGACGGATCATCAGCCGTGCGGCGAGCGGGCGAAGGCGCAGGGTCGCGAGGCGGCTGGCGACAATGTCGAGCGGAGTCGAGAGGAGCAGCAGCACGAGCCCGGCCGCGAGCCAGCCTCGAGTGAAGCAGAACGCGCCGCCAAGCGTCAGCACGACTGCGGCCCAGATCAGCCAAATCGGCCTGGCAGCAGACTCCATCAGCCGCTCGGTCGTGAATTCTTCGACCGGCGGGAGCAAATAGCGGCTGACCCAGTCGCTGCGGATTCCCCGCGAAGCGACAATCAGCCTGCGCTGGAAGCCTTCTAGGTCCTGCGCGCTTTCGACCAACAGCGGCTCGGTCCCTTCGGCGACGGGCAGCCGCAACGCGCCTTCCTGAATCGAGCGGCGGAGCAGGGTCGATTGCAGGTCCCAATCGCCAAGCATCGCCGCGGTTGAGCCGAGCAGGTGTGCATCGACCAGCGCCACTCCCGCCCAGCGCGATTCGGCGTCGATCCGCTCGAATGATTCGTGGGCTTCGTCGTCGGCGACCGTTGCGACCGCGGGTTCCGGCTCTTCCGCCAGACTCGCGACCAGCTCGGCAGTCGGCGCGACTCCGTCGCCGATCAGAAGGATCATCGCGCCCGCTTCGAAACGGCTGACCGCTTCCTCGATGGCGCTGACCGGGAACACCCCGACTCCATCCAGTCGCAGGCGCTCGAACGCATCCTGAAGAGCTTGCGGGACGCGCTCGACGACTACGACGATCGGAGCGGCGCCCGCTGCGGCAGCGCAGCGCACCTGATATTCGATGAGCGTTCGGCCGGACAGCGGCAACAGCGCGCGAAGTCCGCCGTTGTCGTCCTCCTGATAAGCCCCAACCAGAGCGCCAACCGCCAATTCGCCTCCCCCTAGCCCGTCATTCAGGCGATCCTCTCTAATCGCTTTCTTGGTTCGTCAAAGATGGTAAACTGCCCGTTACGATGAACCCCTTCGCCAGACACGCCGAACCTCTGCCCCCGGCCATGGAAGCGGCAGAGCCCCTCGATCTCACCGACGAGCTGACGCCGGTCGCGCCGGCCTTCGATCGCGAACAATGGGCCGAAAGCCAGGCCGAAGAGCGCGGCGCGGGCGGGCGGCAGGTGCTCGGCACCGTTCTCGGGATCCTCGCGGCCCTGTGGCTCGCGTTCAGCGCCTGGTCCGCTGGCCGCTCGCTGGGCGGACAGCCGCTTTCGTCGCCGGCGTTCGCGCAATGGGTCGCGGTCGCGGCCGGACCCCTCGCATTCCTCGGTCTCGTCTGGCTGATGTTCGGCCGCACCCGGCGCAAGGAAGCCGAGCGCTTCACCCGTTCGGTCGTGGCAATGCGGACGGAGACGCGCTCGCTGGAAGCCCTGCTTGAAGTGCTTTCGCAGCGGATCAACGACAGCCGCTCCGAGCTGACGATGATCTCGCAGCATCTGATGCAGCTCGGCGACCAGGCAACCGAAAAACTCGGCGGAATCACGCGCGAATTCGACTCCAGCAGCGAACGACTGATGCTCCACGGCGAAGCGCTGGACCGCGCCGCCGAATCCGCGCGCACCGATATCGCCGTGTTGCTCGATGACCTGCCAAGAGCGGAAGTGACGGCGCGCGCGGTTGCCGAGCAGCTGCGCGCCATCGGCGGCGAGTCAGCGGCCAACGCGTCCCGCTTCGGCGAACAGATCAACACCCTGGCCGAGCGCGCCCGCGAAACCGATCAAACCATCGCCGGCGCCGCCGGGCGCCTTTCCGCAAAATTGGCGGAAATCGAAACGGCCGGCACAACGGCCGCGGAGCGAGTCGGCGTCGCCGAATCGGCGTTCTCGGGAGCGCTCGACCTGCTGCTCAACCGCACGTCGGTTACGCTGGAAGAGATTCGCTCTGGAATCGACGCGCAGGGGGCCGCCGTCGCCGCGCTGGTTGAGCAAGCTTCCGCGGGAATCGGCAAAGCCGGTGCGGAAGCGTCCGAATCACTGGCCGCGAACATCGACCATGCGAATAGCTCGCTCGAAGGCCTGTCGAGCCGGGTCGCGGAGCAAGACCGCGCGTCGCAACGCATGCTCGCCGAAATCGATCGCGGACTGGCACTGATCGACCAGCGCTTCACCGAGCTCGCCGCGCAGGGCGACGAACGCGCCAACCATTTCCTCGAATCGCTCACCCGCGCCCGAGCGGAGCTGGACACGCTCGCTTCCCAAGCCGGGACCCAGGAAGGCGCGATTGGAACGCTCGCCGAGCGGACCGCCGCGCTGCGCGAAAGCATCGGGCGGCTCGCGTCGGAAATCCGCGACGGCGTCGGCACCGCGATCGGCGAAGCGCAGGGGGGCGCCGACCGGCTGGTCACGAGCGCGGCCACGATCCGGCCGGAAATCGGGTGGATCCGCGAAGCGGCGATCGAGGCGAGCGACCGGATCGCCACGACCGGCGGACACATTACCGAACAGCAGGACCGCTTCTCGGCCCTGCTCGCTTCAGTCGACGACGGGGTAGGCGACGCGCAGTCGAAGCTTGCCGAGCTGGCCTCGATGCTCGTCAAGGTTGAGCGCGAGGCGCAAAGCCTTAGCGCCGAGACCGGGCCCGCGCTCGTCGCCTCCCTATTGCAGGTCAAGGAAGCAGCCGCGCACGCTGCGGAACGGGCGCGCGAAGCAATCGAGTCGGTGATCCCCGAAAGCGCGGGCAAGCTGTCGGAAGAGACCCGCGATGCACTCGAGCGGGTGATCCGCGAAGGCATCGAAGATCGCCTGCGCGAGGTCGAGAACGTCGCCGCACGCGCCGTCGAATCTGCCCGCGCCGCGACCGACCGCCTGACCCAGCAGATGCTGACGCTCGGCCAAAGCGCCGCTGCGCTCGAGCAGCACGTCGAGGAAACAGCAAAAGAGCATCGCGAGAAGGACAGCGAAGCCTTCGCCCGGCGAGTCTCACTGCTCATCGATTCGATGCACTCGGCGGCGATCGACGTCGGCAAGATCCTGTCCGACGAAATCGACGACAAAGCCTGGGATTCGTACATCAAGGGAAATCGCGGCGTCTTCACCCGCCGCGCGGTTCGGCTCCTTGGCGGAAGCGAAACGCGGGCGATCAAGGCGCATTATGACGAGGACCTGGAGTTCCAGCGCTCGGTCAACCGATACATCGCGGACTTCGAGGCGATGCTTCGCCGCGTGGTCGCGGAGCGCGACGGCGGGATGATCGCCGTGACTCTGATGTCGTCGGACATGGGCAAGCTCTACGCCGCGCTGGCGCAGGTCGATCGCCGCCGCTGACGTCAGTGGTAAAAGTCGAGATCGTCCGGAGTGACCCAGCCGTACGTCCAGTTCGCGTAGTAGATCCCGAACAGCACCAGCGCGAGGATCGCCGCCTTTAAAAAGTGCCGCTTCACGTTGAAATGGTGGGGCGCGCTATCCGCCTGACCGGGGAAGCGCGGCTTGCCCACCTCCTCGTCGGTCTTCACCCCGAACGGGAGCAGCACGAACGCGCTGAAGGCGAAGAACAGGAAATAAATCGCGATTATCGAAGTTACCGCCATCGGACGGACTATTGCGCGACCTGCAGCAGCATCACTTCGACGAGCGGCTTCTTGCCGGTCCACAGGGTCGCGCAACGGCGGACCGCGAGCCGCACCGCCTCGCGTATCTTGTCCTCGTCGCCGCCGCCGGGGCTGAAGGCGCGGGTCGCGGCGTCGGTCGCATCGGCGATGAAATCATCGCGATCCTCCTCGACCGGAACGCCGAACGGCCGCACCAGCGGCCTTCCGGCGAGCTCGCCATTGTCGCCGACCGGAAGCGCGACGGTGATCAGCCCGCCGTAGCCAATCCGGCGGCGCTCGCTGACCGTCGAACCGTCGGCGGGAAGGATCACATCGCCGTCGAGCACCAGCCGGCCAACCCGCGTCTCATCGATCTTCTTCGGCTCGCCGGGCGCAAGACGGATCACATCGCCGTTCTTCTGCACAACCGCGCGGGAGACCCCGTGGGCGAGCGCAAGTCTCGCATGCTCGGCAAGATGCCGCGCCTCGCCGTGCACCGGAACGACGATCTCGGGCCGCACCCATTTGTACATCTGGACCAGCTCGGGCCGGCCGGGATGTCCCGAGACGTGAACGTGCGCCTGGCGCTCCGTGACGATTTTAACTCCGAGATCGGACAGCTGGTTCATGATACGCCCGATCGCGACCTCGTTGCCGGGGATGATCCGCGACGAGAAGATTACGGTGTCGCCCTCTCCAAGCTTCAGTTCGTGGTTTCCGACCGCGATCCGGCCAAGTGCGGCGCGCGGCTCGCCCTGCCCGCCCGTCGCGATAATCACCACTCCGCCGCGCGGCAGCCGCATGGCTTCCTCGAAACTGACCGGCGGCGGGAAATCGAGGAGATAGCCGGTCGCCTGAGCGACGCGCAGAATCCGTTCGAGCGAGCGTCCGGCGATGCACACGCGGCGGCCCGCCTCGGTCGCGACGCGGCCGATCGTCTGCAGGCGCGCGGCGTTGGATGCGAAGGTGGTGACCAGCACTCGGCCCTTCGACTTCGTCACTTGCGTCAGGAGACCCGCGTGCACGCTCTCTTCAGATCCCGACGGTTTGTCCTGGAACACGTTCGTGGAATCGCACACCAGAGCGAGGACGCCTCCGTCGCCGATCCGCGTCAGCGCCTCTGTGCTAGGCGCCTCGCCGAGCACCGGAGTTTCGTCGATCTTCCAATCGCCGGTGTGGAAGATGTTGCCAAACGGCGTTTCGATGAGCAGCCCGTTCCCTTCGGGAATCGAGTGCGACAGCGCCACGAAGCTCACGCGAAACGGACCCAGCTCGATGCTCCCGCCCCGCTCGACGATGTTGAGCTTCACCGCTCCCGTCAGCCCCTCCTCCTCGAGCTTGCCGGCGATCAGACCGGCGGTGAACGGCGTCGCGTAGAGCGGGCTTTTCAGCTCCTCGGCGAGATAGGGCAGCGCGCCGATATGGTCTTCGTGGCCATGGGTCAGCACGATCCCCGCGAGCCGTTCCTGCTGGTTCTCGATGAACTCGAGGTCGGGGAGGATCAGCTCCACGCCCGGATAGCTCGAATCGGCGAAGGTCAGCCCCAGATCGACCATGATCCACTGGCCGCGACAACCGTAGAGGTTGACGTTCATGCCGATCTCGCCCGAGCCGCCAAGCGCGCAGAACAGGAGCTCCTCGCCGGGGATCATTTCGAAACTTTGGTCGCGATGCCGTACAACAAGCTCAAACCCTGGATGGTGAGATCGGGTTCAATCGCGTCGAACACATTGGTGTGCTTGTCGAACAGGGTCGCAAGCCCCCCGGTCGCGACCACGGTCACCGGTTTGCCGAGCTCCCCCTTGATGCGCTCGGTCAGGCCTTCGAGCATCGCGATATAGCCCCAATAGATGCCGCTGATCATCTGGCTCTCTGTCGTGCGGCCGACCACGCTTGTTTCCTTCGGCGCCTCTATCGCGATGCGCGGAAGTTTGGCCGCGGCGCTGACCAGAGCGTCGAGCGACAGGTTGATCCCCGGAGCGATGATCCCGCCTTTGTAGGCGCCCGCCGGATCAACGACGTCGAACGTAGTGGCAGTCCCGAAATCGATGACAATCAGGTCCCCCGGATGTTTGGCGTGGGCGGCCATGGCGTTGAGCGCCCGGTCGGCGCCGACGCTCTGCGGCTCGTCCACATCGAGCCGAAGCGGCCAGGCCGCCGCACCCTCCCCGGCGATTAGGGGCTCGACCTGAAAATACTTCGTCGCCAGCACTTCGAGGTTGTGCAGCGCGCGCGGAACCACCGTGCCGATGATCACCGCGTCAACATCGGCGCTGTGATAGCCTTCGAGCTCGAGCAGTTGGTGCAGCCACACCGCATATTGGTCGGCGGTACGCCGAGCATCGGTCGCGATCCGCCACCGCGCGCGGATCTCGCCGTCCTTGACGAGCGCAAACACGAGGTTGGTGTTTCCGGCGTCGACGGCGAGCAGCATGGCCGCGCCTTAGGGCAGAACGGTCGTGCCGCAAAGCGCGTCAGGCGAGGGTGGCGACCTGCGGCGCTTGGGCAGCGAGCGGGGCCTTGTCCGCGGCTAGATAGGAGTGGATCGCAGCGACGACCTGGGCCCCATCGCCAACCGCTGCGGCGACGCGCTTGACCGATCCGGCGCGGACATCGCCGATCGCGAACACGCCGCGTCGGCTGGTTTCCAGAGGCAAACGATCGCCCCCCGCCTCACCGCCGGTCAAAACAAAGCCGCGCGCGTCGAGTCGAAGGCCGGAGTTCGCCAGCCAGTCGGTGTTGGGCTCGGCGCCGATAAACGAGAAGAGAAAACGGGCGGGAAGCTGGCGGTCGCCGCCGTTTGCGCGATCGTGCACGGTCAAAGCCTCCAGTTGGCCGCGCGTGCCGTCGATTTTCGCGATTTCGCTACCGACGATCACGTCCACGTTGGGCAAGCCTTCGATGCGGTTGATTAGATATTGCGACATGGTTTCGGACAGTGGCCGGCGCGCGATCAGGCTTACCCGCCGTGCGGCTCCGGCGAGGAACACCGTCGCCTGGCCCGCTGAATTGCCGCCGCCGACCAGCGCTACGTCCTGATCCGCGACAAGGTCCGCCTCGAGCGGTGAGGCCCAATAATGAACCGAGGAGCCCTCGAATTCCTCCAGCCGCTCGACGGCAAGACGGCGGTAACGGGCACCGGTCGCGATGACGACACATCGCGCCTGCACCCGCTCGCCCGTCGCCAGCTGGAGGTGACACGGATCGTTGCCGCACTCGAGCTTCACCGCCTCGTCGGGAATGGCCATTTCCACGCCGAACTTCTGCGCCTGGCTGAATGCCCGGCCCATCAGCGCCATCCCCGAAATTCCGGTCGGGAAGCCGAGGTAATTCTCGATCCGCGCCGACGCGCCCGCCTGGCCGCCGAACGAGCGGCAGTCGATGGCGAGCACCGATAGGCCTTCAGAACCGGCATAGACGGCGGTGGCGAGCCCGGCCGGTCCCGCGCCGACGATCACGGCATCATAGAGCTTTGTCGGATCGAGCGTGCCGACGAGGCCGATGCAGCGCGCGAGCTGATCTTCGCTTGGATTGCGCAGCAGCTGCCCGGCCGGACAAAGCACAATCGGCAGCTCCTCGGGGCTCACTTCAAAGCGCTCGATCAGAGTCCGCGCGCAACTGTCTCCCTGAGGATCGAGCCGCCGATACGGATGACCGTTGCGACGGAGGAAGTTGACGAGGCGAAGCACGTCGCCGTTAGCCTCATCACCGACGATGATCGGACCGGCGCCCGCTTCAATCAACCCGACGCGCCGGAGGATCAACGCACGCATAATC
Source organism: Sphingomicrobium sp. (assembly GCA_039933195.1). GTDB lineage: Bacteria > Pseudomonadota > Alphaproteobacteria > Sphingomonadales > Sphingomonadaceae > Sphingomicrobium. The sequence goes on from JBDTON010000177.1 coordinate 11,117, forward strand.
CGTTCGCCAAGATCGGCTTCGGCGATCAGCAAGGCGCGAAGCTTCTCCGGTGCAATAACGACGGCTTCGACCTCGGTAAGCGCCAGGGTATCGACTAGCGACGGCCGTCCAGAGAGCTGGGCGAGCTCACCGGTGAAATTGCCACGTTCGTGTGTAACGATGTGACTGCTTTTGTCGCCCTGATCATGCTGGGTGACCTCGAGCCGCCCGGACATGATCAACTGAAGGCCCGGCGGGACGTCACCGACACGGACTACCATTTCGCCGGCGCGGTAGCTGCGCGGCTCGCCAAACCTGGCGAGCCGCGCAAGCTCCTCGTCGCTGAGGCGGGGGAACATCTGCGCCCCGCGCGTCGCGATTATGCTCTGGTCGGCGTCAATCATTCGGCAAAAACGGGCTCCGCCGATGCCACCTCGGCGGGCTGCTCGCCGCCGCGGATGAACGCGAGCAGGTCCGCATTAATGAGGTCCGGATGCGTCGAAGCGCAGCCGTGCGGCAGGTCCTTGTAGGTCTTGAGCGTACCGTTCTTGAGCAGCTTGACGGCGAGCGGGCCCGAATCCGCATAGGGCACGATCTGGTCGTCCTCGCTGTGGATCACCAGCACGGGCACCTCGATGGCCTTCAGATCCTCGGTGAAGTCGGTTTCCGAGAAAGCCTTGATGCACTCGTAATGCGCTTTGGCGCTGCCCATCATCCCTTGCCGCCACCAGTTGCGAATCAGCCCTTCCGACACCTTCGCGCCGGGCCGATTGAAGCCGTAGAACGGGCCGCTTGCGACATCGAGGTAGAATTGCGCACGATTGGCGGCGAGCGAGGCGCGGAACTGGTCGAATACTTCAATCGGAAGCCCGCCCGGATTGGAGTCCTTCTTGACCATCACCGGGGGCACGGCGTCGAGCAGCACGGCCTTGGCGACTCGGCCCGCCTTGGCGCGAGCGACATAATGGGCGACCTCGCCGCCGCCGGTCGAATGGCCGACATGGATCGCATTCCTAAGGTCGAGCGCCTCGACCAGCTCGGCGACGTCAGACACATATGTATCCATTTCATTGCCTTCGCTGGTCTGGTCGGACCGGCCGTGGCCGCGCCGATCGTGGGCGATGACTCGATAGCCCTGGGCCAACAAAGAACAACATTTGCGCGTCCCAATCGTCGGCGCTCAGCGGCCAACCGTGGTGGAAAACGATCGGTTGTGCGTTCTTCGGCCCCCAGTCCTTGTAAAAGATGCGGGTGCCGTCCTTGGTGATGATGTGGGTCATAGACGAAGCCATTTGCCAGAGTACCGGCCGGCAGGGCCGGAGCTGGTCTCGTGATTGGCCGATCGGGAAGAGCTTACTGGCCCGTCCCAATACGCATTCGGACTCGGGTCGCGAGGACGAGCTCACCCTAACAAGTTTTCAATGACGACGCGATGACGAAGCGCCCGTTCAGCCCAAAAATACGTCCGCAGCGCGGAGCACTTCGATCGAACCGTCGTCGAGGACAAGACGCAGCGCTCCGTCAGGTTCGAGCCCTCCAAAGCGGCCGCTGATCGTCTCATCGCTGGCGACGTGAACCATGAGGCTGGTGCCGGGCAGATGCGCGCGCTGTCCCCAGGCGCGCACCAGCGCCGAAACCTCGCTCGTGCGCCAAAGCTGGAGCAGGCGCGCGAAGCTCGCGGCAAGCAAGGGGGCAAAGGCTTGCGGCGTCAGTTGCGCGCCGAGTGTCGCCGCCTCGCGGTCCGCCAGCTTGGGAGCTGTCGCAAGATTGACTCCGAAACCGACCGCCACGCGCTCGCCGTTCCGCTCAAGGAGGATTCCGGCGAGTTTCTTGCCGAGGAGCATCAGATCGTTGGGCCATTTGAGCATCAGCGCCTGGCCCGAGACGGCGGCGTCGATTGTTTCGATCAGCGCCAACCCCGCCGCGAGCGACAGCGTCGTCGCCGGCGGATCGTCGGGCCGAAGCTCAACGAGGCTGCTGCCGTAGAAATTCCCCTGCGCGGAAACCCAATTGCGCCCTTGTCGCCCCCTCCCCGCCTCCTGGTCCAGCGCAACGAGCCAAACGCCTTCCACGGCCGTTAGGTCAGCAAGAAGATCTGCGTTGGTCGAGCCGGTGCGCTCGACAATTCGAACGCGGTTCAGAAGAGCGACCCCGCCGCCTGGTCGGTGAGAGTCTGCAGCGGCTGGATCAGCAAATAGCCCAGTGGCGACACGATTAGCGCGGCGAGCAGGATCAGCGCGCCCTGCACCGGCTCGCGCACCCTCCCGTACGGCGCCACCGGTTCATCCATGTACATCACCTTGACGATCTTCAGGTAATAATAGGCACCCACGACCGTGCCGAGGATGCCCGCCACGGCAAGCGCGACATAGCCCGAGTGAACCGCCGCCTGGAACACCATCAGCTTGGGCCAGAAGCCGAACAAGGGCGGGATCCCGGCCAGGCTGAACATGAACATCGCGAACGCCGCGGCGAAAGCGGGCCGGGTCTGCGACAATCCGCTCAGGCTCTCGATCGTCTCGATCTCCTCGCCGGCCGGCCCGCGCATCCAAAGCACGCACAGGAACGCGCCGAGCGTCATCACGACATAGACCGCCATGTAGAACAGCACCGACGAAGCGCCCTGTCGTCCGGCGGCGGCGAGCCCGATCAGGGCGAAGCCGACATTGTTGATCGACGAATAAGCGAGCAGGCGCTTGATGTTGGTCTGGCCGAAGGCGGCGATCGCACCGAGGAAGATCGACGCCAGCGCGGCGAAGATTACGATCTGCCGCCAGGCGTCGGTCGCGGGCGCGAGCGCCTCCAGGCACACGCGGGTCGAGAGGAGCACTGCTGCGACCTTCGGTGCCGAAGCGAAGAACGCGGTCACCGGCGTCGGGGCGCCTTCGTAGACGTCCGGAGTCCACATGTGGAACGGCACCGCGCTGATCTTGAACGCCAGTCCGGCCAGGAGAAACACGAGCCCGAAGAGGAGTCCGAGGGAGGGTGCTCCGCGCGCGAACGCGGCGCCGATGCCGGTGAAGCTCATCGTGCCCGTGAAGCCGTACAGCAGCGAAATGCCGTAAAGCAGGATCCCGCTGGCAAGCGCTCCAAGCACGAAATATTTGAGGCCCGCCTCGGCCGAGCGTTCGTCGGCGCGGCGGTAGGCCGCGAGCACGTAGCTCGAGAGGCTTGTCAGCTCGAGCCCGACGTAGAGCGAAATGAGGCTCGTCGCCGAAACCATCACGCTCATTCCGACCGCGGCGAAGACAATCAGCACAGAATATTCGCTGCCGTGCTCCGTCCCTTTTTCGAACCACCCGTGCGCCGCGATGATGGCCACGGCGGCGGCGGGGAACATGATGGCCTTGCCGAACGCCCCGAACAGGTCGGCGGTGACGATCCCGTCGAACATCGGCCCGGCGTGCGACGGCGGCCCGATGAGCGCCACGGTCGCACCAAGCAGCAACGCGATGGCGAGCCAGCTCGTCAGCCCCGATCCGCGGCGGCCGGTGAAGGCCGCGACCATCATCAAAATGGTGCCGCCGATCGACAAGATCAGCTCGGGAAGCAGAGGCGCGAAACGGCCCATCAGTGCATTGCTCCGTGGTCCGTTGCGGCCTTGCCCAAAGTCAGGTGCGAGTCACCCGGAGGCGCGACGCGCTCGAGCCGCGTCAGCAGGCGTCCGACGTCATTGCGGATCACGCGCTGAAAGCTCTCGGGATAAATGCCCATCCAGAACACGGCGAGCGCGATCGGGGCGAGTAGCCACCATTCGCGCATGCTGAGGTCCGGCATCGCCGCGGCGTCGGCGATGCGCTGCGTGCCGAAGCAGATGCGCCAGTAAAGCCACAGCATGTACGCCGCGCCGAGGATGATCCCCGTGGTCGCGACGATCGCGCCCCAGGTCGACGCCTGATAGGTCCCGACCAGGCTCAGGAACTCGCCGACGAAGCCGCTGGTGCCGGGCAAGCCCACGCTTGCCATCGTGAAGACCATGAACAGCAAGGCGTAGCCGGGCATATTGTCGCTAAGGCCACCGTAGCGCTCGATCTCGCGCGTGTGCAGCCGGTCGTAGACCACCCCGACGCAGAGGAAGAGCGCGCCCGAGACGAGGCCGTGGCTGAGCATCACGATCATCGCGCCATCGATGCCCTGGCGGTTCATCGCGAACAAACCGAAGGTGACGAAGGCCATGTGCGCGACCGACGAATAAGCGATCAGCTTTTTCATATCGCGCTGCACCAGCGCGACGAGGCTGGTGTAGACGACGGCGATCCCGCCGAGCACGAACATCAAGGGAATGAACTGGGCCGATCCATCGGGGAACATCGGCAGCGAGAAACGGATGAAACCGTATCCGCCGAGCTTCAGCAGAACGCCGGCGAGGATGACTGAGCCGGCGGTCGGCGCCTGGACGTGCGCGTCGGGCAACCAGGTGTGGACCGGCCACATCGGGAGCTTCACCGCGAAGCTGGCGAGGAAGGCGAGAAACAGCCACGTTTGCGCTTCACGAGAGAAGTCGTAGGCCATCAGCGCCGGGATCGATGTCGTGTGCGCGGTCCCCGCCATGTACACCATGGCGATCAGCATCAGCACCGAGCCGAGCAGGGTATAGAGGAAGAACTTGTAGCTCGCCTTGATTCGCTCGGCGCCGCCCCAGATGCCGATGATCAGGTACATCGGGATGAGGCCGCCTTCGAAGAAGATGTAGAACAGGAACAGGTCCTGCGCGGCGAAGGCGCCGAGGATCAAGGCTTCCATGAGCAGGAACGCCGCCATGTACTCGGGCACGCGCTTCTCGATCGCTCGCCAGCTCGCCCCAATGCAGATTGGCATGAGGAATGCGGTGAGCGCGATGAGCACCAAGGCAATTCCGTCGATGCCGAGCGCCCAGTTGATCCCGCCGCCGAGCGGAAGTTTCTCGGCGAACTGCCACTGGGCGCCGTTCGGATCGAAATTCGCCCAGAGGTAGATGCTGAGGGCGAAGTCGAGGAAGGTCGCAATGAGCGCGATCCACCGCGCGCCGGCGGCATTCACGAACAATGCCAGTCCCGCGGCGATCAGCGGGATTGCGATCAAAATGGTCAGCAGATGCGCCTGGATCACTGCACCCACCAAATCGCCCAGGTCGCCGCGCCGATCAGCCCAAGAAGCATCACCAGCGCGTAGGAATAGAGATAGCCCGACTGCAGCCGCGCGGTGACCTTGTTGCCAAGTCCGACCGCGTAAGCCGCGCCGTGCGGGCCGAAGCGGTCGATCGTGCCTTCGTCACCGCCGTGCCAGAACAAGCGGCCGAGCCACAAGGCCGGGCGGACGAACAGGAAATCGTAGAGCTCGTCGAAATACCATTTGTTCGACACGAACCGGTACACAGCCGGGAATTGCTCGACGAAACGCGCCGGCGCCTGCGGATTGCGGATGTAATTGTTCCACGCGATCCACAGCCCGATCAGCATGACGATCGTCGGAGTAAGCTTGACCCACGCCGATGTTTCCTCCGCCGCGACCGCGAGGCGCCGGCTGAAGGAAATCGCCCCGCGCCAGAAGTCGGGAGCGCTTTCGGCGTCGACGAAAATCTGGTGGAACAGCTGGCCGGCAAGCGCCGCGCCCACCGCAAGCAGGACGATCGGAACGAGGATCGTCAGCGGGCTTTCGTGCGGATGATAGCCGCCGGTTCCGCTCTTCGGCATTCCGGCTTGGTGAGCGCTGTCGCCATGCTCTTCGTCGGACGATTCATGGACGTGGTGGATGGCGTGCTGGATATGCTCCGAGGCGGCCCATCGCGGCGGTCCGAAGAAGGTCAGGAAGATGAGCCGCCACGAATAGAAGCTCGTCAGCAGGGCCGCGAGCGCTCCGACGAAGAAGGCGATATGCCCGGATACCGACCCGCTCGCCCAGCTGTTCTCGAGGATCGCGTCCTTCGACCAGAAGCCCGAAAAGCCAATTCCGGAGATGCCAACGCCAGTGATCGCCAGCGTTCCGATGACCATCACCCAGAAGGTGATCGGGATCTCCTTCCTCAGCGCGCCGTAGTAACGCATGTCCTGCTCGTGGTGCATCGCATGGATCACGCTGCCCGCGGCGAGGAACAGCAAAGCCTTGAAGAACGCGTGGGTGAACAAGTGGAACATCGCCGCGCCGTAGGCGCCGACGCCGGCGGCGAAGAACATGTAACCGAGCTGCGAGCAGGTCGAATACGCGATCACCCGCTTGATGTCGTTCTGAGCGCAGGCGACCGTCGCCGCGAAGATGCAGGTTGCCGCCCCGACGTAGGTGACGACGGTCCGCGCGGTCTCGCTCACCTCGAACATCGGTGACAGGCGGCAGACCATGAATACGCCCGCGGTGACCATGGTCGCCGCATGGATCAAGGCGCTGACCGGCGTCGGGCCTTCCATCGCGTCGGGAAGCCAGGTGTGCAGCGGCAGCTGCGCCGACTTGCCCATAGCCCCGACGAACAGCAGCAGGCAGAGCAACGTCATCGTCTCGACGTGCATCCCGGCGAACCCGATGGTCGATCCAGCCATTCCGGGCGCCGCGTGCAGGATGGCGGGGATCGACACCGTCCCGAACACCAAAAATGTGCCGAAAATGCCGAGCGAGAAGCCGAAGTCGCCGATGCGGTTGACGACAAACGCCTTCAGCGCGGCGGCGTTCGCGCTCGGCTTGTGGTACCAAAAGCCGATCAGCAAATAGGACGCGAGTCCAACGCCTTCCCAGCCGAAGAACATCTGCACGAGGTTGTCGGCGGTGACCAGCATCAGCATCGCGAAGCTGAACAGCGACAGATAAGCGAAGAACCGCGGCTGGCCCGGGTCCTCCTCCATGTAACCCCAGCTGTAGAGGTGGACGAGCGAGGAGACCGTGGTGACCACCACGAGCATCACCGCGGTGAGGCTGTCGAGCCGCAGCGCCCAGTCGACGTTGAGCGTGCCGGAATGGATCCAGGTCAGCACGGGAATGAGAGCGGTGCCGGCGGTGCCCGAGATGTACTGGAAGAAGATCGGCCAGCTGAGGAAGGCGCCGATGAAGAGCGCACCGGTAGTGACGACCTTGGCGGCGGTCTTGCCGATCCACGGGCCGCCGAGCCCCGCGACCAGCGCCGCGACGAGCGGCAGAAAGACGATCAGCTCGAGCGCCATCAGCCCCGCATCCGGTTGACGTCGTCGACCGCGATCGAGCCGCGGCGGCGGAAGAAGATCACCAGGATCGCGAGCCCAATCGCCGCCTCGGCCGCGGCGACGGTGAGGACGAACATTGCCATCACCTGGCCGGTAAGGTCGCCGAGATAGGCGGAGAAAGCGACAAGATTGATGTTCACGGCGAGCAGGATCAGCTCGATCGCCATCAGCATGAGGATCACGTTGCGGCGGTTCAAGAAGATGCCAAGCACGCCGATGGTGAAGAGGATCGCCGCGACGGTCAGGTAGTGCGCGAGGGAGATCACAGCTTCACCCCCTCGCCCACGCCTGGCTGTGTGAGCCGGGTTGCGTCCTGCGGCCTCCGGCGCAGCTGGCGTGAGGCTCTGGGTGTGCGCGTGTCGCCGCGGCGGCGGTGGGTGAGGACGATCGCGCCGATCATCGCCACCAGCAGGATCAGCCCGGCGATCTCGAACGGGAACAGGTAGCGGCTGTACAGCAGCTGTCCGAGCGCGACGATGTTGGGGACTGCCGGTGTCGCCGCGATGTGGCCGCCGCTCAGCGCCGGGCCTGCCTGCCAGCCCATCACCGCGACCACGATCTCGCCGAGCAAAACCAGTGCGATCAGGATGCCGAACGGCAGGTTCTGCGTGAATCCCCGCCGCAGCACCGCGAAATCAATGTCGAGCATCATCACGACGAACAGGAAGAGCACCGCGACCGCGCCGACGTAGACGATCACCAGCAGCATCGCGATGAACTCGGCGCCGACGAGAAGCATCAGGCCAGCGCCGTTGAAGAAGGCGACGATCAGCCACAGCACGCTATGCACCGGGTTGCGCGCGAACACGACCGCCAGCGCCGAGGCGATGGTCAGAGTCGCGAAGAGGTAAAAGGCGAGTAGGGCGATCACTGATCCTCCCCGGCACGGGGAGGTGGACCGCGGCGCGCAGCGTCGTGGTGGTCGCGGCCCACTGTCGAGCCCTGCAAATTCGGTGGGCCCCCTCCACCAGCTTTGCTGGTTCCCCTCCCCGTCCCGGGGAGGATTTTAGTCCCCTGTTTCAGCATGCCGCGCCGCCTACCGGTACGGCGCATCGGCGGCAAGATTGGCGGCGATCGCCTGCTCCCACTTGTCACCGTTGGCGAGCAGCTTCGCCTTGTCGTAAAGCAATTCCTCGCGCGTTTCGGTGGCGAATTCGAGGTTGGGCCCCTCGACGATCGCATCGACCGGGCAGGCCTCGGCGCACAATCCGCAATAGATGCATTTGACCATGTCGATGTCGTAGCGCGTGGTCCGCCGGCTGCCGTCCTCGCGCGGCTCGGACTCGATGGTGATTGCCAGCGCCGGGCAGATCGCCTCGCACAATTTGCAGGCGATGCAGCGCTCTTCGCCGTTGGGGTAGCGGC
>JBDTON010000178.1:0-9738 GCA_039933195.1 Sphingomicrobium sp.
GGCGAGCAGCCGCTCTCGGGTGCGTTGCGGGCTGGGCGCAGGCAGTTCGAATCGCAGCACTCTGGCGGTGCGCGGAAGCGCGGATAACTCGTTACCGGGAGATCCGAGCCACAGGCACGGGCTGTGCAGTCGTGCGACCAAGCCGGTCGCGGTCCGTACCGCATGATCGCCTTCGGCGGCGAAGATCGGGAAAATGCCCGTCAGCGCCGCTTCGCGATCGATATGGCGGGCCAGCAGCGTCACGGACATCGCGTCGGCCGGCAGATCGTTCGCCGAAAACCAGGCCGCCGGATGTCCAAGCGGTGCAATCGACGCCAAAGCTGCGTCGCGGAGGGCCGCCGCATCCGACTTGTCGCCGTGCAGGACGATGATTGCCCGATCGCCAGCAGCGGTGAGCGCCCGGGCGACGAGGTTGGTCAGTGACGGCTCGCCCACGCCCGTCACCTCCCGTTCCGGTTCGAGCACCTTTCCAACGCTGGTCAGTTGCGGGTCGTTCGCCGGAACACCGGCGAGAAAATGCAAGACGCGTTCATCGATCTGGAGCGGAGCGCGGCTCAGCACCGGCCCGGGCTCCGGCTCGACCATCCGCCAATGACGCAGCGGCGAATCGGGCGAAAGCGCATCCCAATGCGGTTGCGGCAATGCCTCCAAGGCAAGTCCGAAGCTTGCCCGGGCCGACCCGTCCGGACACCTCGCGGCGACGGCCTGCCTGAGCCCGTGATCGAGCTGCAGCCCGGCGACGAGGAGCAGGAGATGCCGCTCGAACGGCGACAGACCAAAGACATTAGCGCAGTGAACCAGAGCGGGCGTAAAGGTGGTCGGATCATCGGCACTTTCCGCATCGCGGGAGTCGACGGTTTTTATCCGGTGGGCGAGGCCAGCAATTTGCGCGACCAGCCATTGGCGATTGAGTTCGGCCCAGCTAGGTACTTCCGCAACCCTGGCGAGACCCGTGAGATCGTCCGGCAACTTCATGGCACGACGATCTGCTGGCTCGGATCGAACACAGGCACGGGGTTGCTGCGGTCGACCAGAATGGAGTCCGTGCCATCGACGCGCAGGCGCGCCCAATAAGTCGCCGCCGGCAGGGCATTAGGAAACCGGAACACCAATGGCGCCGCGGCAGTGGTGCGCGGCTCCGCGCTGGCGGCAAAGCCATCGAGAAGGAGGGTCGCATCCTGCTCGGGCCGAACCTGCGGACGGGCGGCGAGGGTTGCCTCGACCCTGGGCTGTGGACCACCCTGGCGGACCACGCTGACCGGCGGCAATGTTGGCTCGGGCGAAATCACCAAAGGTACGGCGTTGGTGTCTTGAGGGTTTGTGCCACCGGCGGGCGTGAAGCGAATTGACGCGGAAAGCTGGCCGGCGGCGAGGCCGCTCAGCGCGGCGGCCGTGGTCGGCAGAGCGAACGTCACCAACGTGCCGTCCGCGGCTACGGATGTCGGAGCGATTTCGAAGGGCGCCGCCAACAGGCGATGGGCTAGCCGCACCACGTGGCCTGTCCCTGCCAGCCTGATCCCGTCGATCGTCACCGTTTCGCCAATCCGCGCGCCAATCTGTTCCTTGTCGGGCCTTGCCGCGAACAGCGTGGGTACCGGGGGTACGATGTCGGGCGTGACAGCGACGCCTTCGTCGCGCTCGGTGCCTGGAATGCGCTTGCCGCGGGTAAGGACAGGGAGCGGTAGAATCGCCGGACGCTTGCCCTCAATGAGCACGACCGAAACCTGATACGCGGAGGACGGCCGGTACTTCGACTGGATCGCCGACCACAGCTTCGACATTTCGTCGCTGCTCTGCGCCGCCGGCGTGATCTTGATCTGCTCGGCTTGGTCGGCGAGATCGGAGGCGATCAGCGCTTGAAAGGCCGGCGGCATCAGGCTGGTATCAATCGGGCCCAAGGTGAGCGCCCGGCGGATCGCGGCGCGATCGAGCACCGGCCGCTCGTGCAGCAGGTGCATGGCATAGCCGAGCAGGATTTCGGCCTGAAAATCGGCCGGCGCATAAGCCGTCAGGAGGTAATGGAGATCGAGCGCCAACGGCGCGTTCGTGAGCCGCTCCCCGTTCACGGCGCTGCGGCTCGGAAGCGCACAATTGGACCAGCCCGTATTGGGCGTCACGTGGTACAGGAAGAGGTTCAGCCGCGGCGTAAAGTTGGCTGCCTCGAGGTCGATTGTATCGGGTGCGGCAGCAGTGACACTGACGGGGCCGCCCATCGCCGCTCCTGCATCGATCAGTCCGTTATCGAGCAAGTTGCGCAAGACAGCGCTGACCGCGCCGATCGCGAGCGGCGAGCTCATTGCCCCTTACCTCCGCCGCGCAGGAAGTCGGACAGCGTCACACTCGGCTCCATCCGTGGACGCCGGGCCGTCGGCCTCTCAGGCGCAGGCGCCGGTGCGCGTACGTCGATGCGATCGATGGTGACGTGAATCACAGGATCGAGTTGGCGCTCATGCGGACTACCGCTTGCCAGCGCTGCGTCGCTCAATGGCGATGATGGGTCTCGCGGACGCAATGGGGGCGGTCTGCCCTTCCGCTCTGTCGGGCTATCGTTGGCAAGCCCAAGGGCAATCGACGTCGCGTGCGCCGGCGACTTTTGATTGATACTCGCATGAGGGGAATGATCGAAAGCCGGAGCTGGGAGCGACGAACGCGCAGCTTTCCTGGAGCGTAGGGGTGCTGGCTTGTCGTTTGGCGCTTCGGGCGGGTACGAGACCCGGGATGGGGCCCGGCTCTCGGAACCCGACCGGGGTCTTTCAGCGGCCGATCGGCCCGCTACGACATGCAGCACGGGCAGCGGAGTAGGTCCTGGCTCAGTTTCCGCTGCAGAGCTAGCCGGCGGCCCCAAGAAGGTTTCCGACATCCAATCCTCACCAAGGCCGTCGTCACTCGCCCCTGTCGGCGCGAAGCGAGCAGGAAGCGCCGAGCGGGCGCTGCCCAAGGGGGCTTTGCCCAAAGCCATTTCGGCCAAATGAGCCAGAAAGCCGTTCATGGGGCGGCGACCAATTGCAGGTATGCCGCGCGCCGCACGGGGGACAGGTCGATGACCTGCTCTTCTGTCCAACCGTAAGTGCGCGCGAGGGCGTCGACGTCGGTGAACGACCGCTCGGCAGCGCGCTTCAACTCCGTCCAAAGGGCGTCGGCAACGTCGAGCGGCGAGGTCCACTCGTGGCCGCATGCGGGACAGGCGAGCGCGAAGGAGACGATAGCAGCCGGATCGAGGCTTTCGATCCGCCGCTCAAGAAGGCCTATATCCTCCTCGCTCAGCGGCTCCGCGCCCATGTCCGGGGGGATGCACGTTGCCAGGAGCGCCTGCGCAGCGTCTTCGATGTCGTCCTGAGCAGCGATGCTCCGCAGATCGTCGGCGGTCGGCGCACGAACGACGATTACCCTGCCGTTCCATTCGACGGTGCCGCCGCCACTTCCATCGACAGGCGCCCGTTTCAGGGCCTCGGCGAGGCCGAGGGCATCGATCGGGAACTCGGACTCGGCCGCGCAGGTCGGACAGTCGCTGCGCAACAGCCAGTTGCGGCCGAATAATGCGGCGCGCATCGCGAGCAGCTCGCGGTTGCGGTCGCCGAGTCCTGGCAGTCGACCCGCATCTGCGAGCAGGGCGTCGTCGCGATCCCACCGCCCGCGGCACACGGCCCGTTCCCATAGCGAGAGGATGCGTCTTTCGCGATCCGAATGTGCCGCCGGATTCACGACCGCTCCATCACGCCGGCTCGGTGAAACTAGGCTCTGCCGGTTCCGTCACGTCATAATCCCGTTCCCACCCCTCGTTCTCCAGCTTAATGTGCTGGATCGCCACGGCATTGGCGTTGGCGTCGAGGTCCGGCAGCGCCTGGAACTCGGACACCCAGCAGCGAAAGACCTTGTATGCGATCGCCAGTTGGCCGGCCTCGTTGTAGAGCTCGATGATCAAGTCCTTACGGAAATCCTGAAGCGAGGTTTCGGCGCCCAGGCCGGACCCATAGTTCCAGATCTTGTTCGCCCATTTCTCGAATTCGGCGTCATGAGTGACGCCACGCTCAAGGGTGATCGCTTCGTACTTGGTGCGCCCTGGCGACTTGCGTCCTGTCGAGGGATCGCCGCCCTCGCGATGCTCAACGACCTCGGTCGAGCGCTTCAACGCCGCAATCTTGCTGACGCCGGCGACATAGCGGCCGTCCCACTTCACCCGGAACTTGAAGTTCTTGTAGGGATCGAAACGGCGCGGATTCACGGAAAATTGAGCCACGAGCTGTCCTTTCAGAAGCTTATGTCTGGAGGTCCCCGGCCATCTGCTGGATCTTGATGACCACGAATTCGGCCGGCTTAAGCGGCGCGAAGCCCACGAGAATGTTGACGATGCCGTTGTTGATGTCGGCCTGGGTCGTCGTCTCCCGGTCACATTTGACGAAATAGGCTTCCTTGGGTGTCTTTCCTTGGAATGCCCCCTGGCGGAACAGGCCCTGCAGGAAGGCTCCGATATTCAGTCTGATCTGTGCCCAAAGCGGCTCGTCGTTGGGCTCGAACACTACCCATTGCGTGCCGCGATAGAGGCTCTCCTCGAGGAAAAGCGCCATCCGGCGCACCGGGACGTACTTCCATTCGTCGCCGCGCTCATCGGCGCCGTGCAGGGTGCGCGCGCCCCAAACGATGTTCCCGTAAACGGGCATGGTGCGCAGGCAATTGACGCCAGCGGGATTGAGTTGGCCGTTCTCAGCATCGCTCAGGGTGAAAACGAGCCCCGCCGCGCCCGTCACGCTCGCTTCGGTGCCGGCGGGCGCCTTCCAAACACCGCGGGAGGCGTCGGTGCGGGCGTAGATCCCGGCAATGAAGCCGCACGGAGGGAACGCCCGCACGGCGCCTTCCTGGAGCGGATCGGGCGCGAGAACCCAAGGAAAATACACGGCGGAGTTTCCCGCATCCGCGCCAGTTTCAAGCGTTCCGACGACTGTTGACAACGTCGCGGTCTCGGCGCTGTCGACGACAAGGAAAGCCCTGCGGTCCCGCACGGCTTTCTGCAGTTTGGCGATGTCCGGCTTACTGGCGAGCCCCGGCACGCAGACGATATTGAACAGGTCGATTTGATCGGCGATTCCCCCGACCCCGAACAAGGCGAGCATATCCACCAGGAACTTGGTGCCGAGTGGTCCCCCCGCGTCCGGCGCCATCACCTTACCGGGATCGCCCGCGGTCACGGCGCTCATCTGAACTGTGCCATCGGCCGGCGGGGTGCTGGTCGTGGTCGTGGTGATCGTGCCGAGATAACTCGAACGGCCCTTGATTGCCGTCAGCGCGTAACGGGGGTCGGTGGTGACCATCGACAGATTGGCAAAGGATTCGAGGACGACGCCGTTGGCGTCGGTGACTTCCAATCGGAATCGGGTGGCGTCGTCTGTGCGCTTGGTCGTGACGATGTTGAGGGTGTTCGCCCAATCTCCCGGTGAGCTGGCCTCGATCGTCATCGTGCCAACCTTGCACTTCGCGATCTTTGCCGTCGTGTCAGCGAGGCGAATCACATAGGCGTCAGATCCGCCGTTGTCGTAGAACTGACCGACCGCGTAGCCAAGCTGCGACCGCAGGTCGAGGCCACCGTAGGTGCGCTGGTAATCGGCGAAGCTGGTCAGTCGCACGGCCCGGTCAACCGGACCCTTCGGCGCCCAACCGATGAACAGAGCGATTGATGTCGCGACGCCGGTGATCGTGCGAACACCGCTTGAGAGTTCCTCGATGTAGACGCCGGGATATGTCAGGGCTGCTGGCATCGTTCTCTCCTTCGTGCGCGCCGCGCGCGGGCGTCGAGTGGATTGTCATGGTGCGCGCCGCCGCATCGCTCCGGTGCGTCCGGAAGCGATGTCCAACCGTTTTGGGCCTGTCGTATCACGCGGCCGCCGCCACTGCGCGGATAGCATCGACGAGCCCGCTCCGGCCGCCGGGAGCAAACTTCCAGCCGCTGCGATAGATGCGGTAGAGGTTGCCCGATTCGCCATCGTCATCGATTGCGACCACGCCGATTTCCGATGCGTCGATGATAGCCTGAAGCGGGATCGGAAATTCGCGCATCAGGCCCTGCTGGACCACAACGACGTCGATATCTGCCGGCTGCTCGCCCGCCCGGTCATTCTCTACGAGCTCGATGTCATCGCACTCGCCAAGTGTCGCCCGGAGAGCGGACCTGATCATTGTCGTGGACGCGTCGAGCAATACGCGGATCGTCATCGCCGCTCCGATCAAGGCCAGCGTTCTGACTATCGCTCGACCAAGCGTTGCGCATGGGCCGAACCTTGCGGCGATAGCCGATGCCAAAAGGTTCAGGTCAGGAACGGACCGGCGTCAGATCGATAGTCCTGACCGTTCGATCCAGATCGTTCGGGCCGCCTGTCGGGCCCTGTCCAACGTTACATAGATCAAGAAACGGCTTACATATCCGTGGGACTAAGAGTATACGGTAGACTGGAATTTCCCGGTCCATCAACGAGATTGGTTCTCGGTAAATTGATGCGCATCGCGGAAATGGCCGAGCAAGGTACGCGAACTGGGGTGGAGCTCGGAAACCAGCGCCAGTTCCGGACATGCAGCGGGAGCATTCGCGCATGGAGCGGAATCGGAACGACACCTCGTGCGAAGCCAAATCGGTGGCGCTGGTCCTTAGCGATGTACTTATTTATCGCGAAGGGATCACAGCGGGGCTGAGCCAGATCGGCGACCTTGAAATGGTTGATGCAGTCTCGGCCGAGGATCTTCCTCAAGCGCTGCGCCAGCAGCAGATCGATATCGTCTTCATCGACATTTCATTGCCGCGGGCGCGCGAGGCTGCCCGGGCTGCGCTCGAATTTTCGCAGCACATGCACGTGATTGGGTTCGGGATGACGTCCGAAGACGAGGGGCTCGCCGGAGCAGAAGCGGGTGTGACTGCCTTTGTCGATCACGATGGCACAATTGAGGATCTCAACGAAGCTGCGAAGCGGGTGTTGATCGGAATACCGGTATGCCCGCCGCAACTCACGACCCGGCTTCTTCGGCGCGTGGCGCAGCTGGCAGGGCGCGGCCGCGCCGACCCCAATCTTACCCGTCGCGAGCGCGAGATCGCTTCGTTGGTCGAAGACGGACTTTCGAACAAGGAAATCGCGGGGGCACTGAACATCAGCCCGGCAACGGTCAAGAATCATGTGCACGTGATCCTGGACAAGCTCAACTTGCCGAGACGGCGCATGGTGGGACTCGGCGGGCCGACAAAGTCAAGCAAGCACCTGGAGGGAGTGACCGGATGACTTGGTCGGCTTTCTTTCAGGAGCGCCCGCCGCGATCCTGCCGAATGCACAATAAGCGGTGAACAGTGGGCGGAGCTTCGCGGATCGGTCAAGCATCGATACCATGCATAGTTGCTTCCAAGCGTCGTCTCGTCCGCGCGTCGCCAGCTATCCTTGTCCTGCGGAACGAGCTGCGGACGAGGCGGCATCGAGAGTTTTGGCGAATTCCGGAGCCCCGATGGGTGATACGCAGGTTACTTCCTTCGACGAGGCAGCGGAATGTGGGTCGGCGATTGCAGCGGCGGCAGTCGCGAATGGTGGACGACCATTAACACTCCAGGAACGTCGCTTTTTCGAGCAGAGCTTCAAGGCTGATCTGTCAGCTGTGCGCATTCACTGCGACTCGGCTGCCCAAGAGGGCGCGAAGGCCATCGGAGCAGACGCCTACGCACTTGGAAACGCGATTGCCATGCCAAGCCGAGTCGTCAGTCCTGTACTGCTGGCGCACGAACTCGCCCATGTTGTCCAGCAAAGAAGCATTTCCGCTGAGCAGCCAATAATTCAGCGCCATATTGCGGCCGCCGACCTGCCAAAGACGCCGGTCGAAGCGATCATGAGCGATCCTGATTATTTCGAAAATGGGATCGAGCGCATAGAATTCTTTTCAGCGGAGCTCGCGAGGCTGCACTACCCGGGTGGCAAGCAGCTCGACGTCGGTCTCGTACCCGAATGGATCGAGTCTCCAATCGAGGCAGTGGACTACCACACACTCAAATCCGAACATGCCTCAGTCGTTGATCGCCCCGGATCGTTAGGAACGGGCTCGATGAAATTCGTCCCGCGTGCGACGAGTCTTAAAACGGGCCCCGGTGTAACCTTTGCAGACGTTATACGTGAGACGGCGCGCACCATTCGCTTCGCCATTCACGCAGGTAGCGGCCGTATCGTGCCGACTGAGGTAAACAGCCTATCAGCGCCGCGACTCTGCGAGGCGCTGCGGCGGGCCGAGGCCGAGTATGTTGCGCGGACCGACGCACTCGCCGCAAACGCCGTCCAGACGTTTAAGGCTTTCGAATGGATCATAATGCTCGCGAGCATGCGGCCGGCAGCACCACTTGCCTCTGGAGCTGCAGCGGAGATATCGAGCGGCGCCGCAGCTATTGCCGCAAATGCGGCGGAGCGGCGCGCCATTGCCGAGTTTACGCCCGTTCTCTCCAAGATCGCCGCCGGCGCCGCTCGTGGTGGTGCCGAACTCGTGGTCGAGGGAGTCGAACTCAGCGGAATTCGTGCAACCGTCCAAGGGACAGAGATGATCTCGAGTTACTCGATTATCGTCAATGCAGGAAAGGTCGCTGGACGAGGACGGCTGGTTCATGGTGCGTTCGAAACCGCCTGCATTCAGGCGGCGCGGAGTGCGGGGATGAGATCAGCCCGCGTTGCGGTCGAACTGGTCCAAAATCCAAAATGGGCGGCGCACCTCGAATCCTTGGGTTATTCTTGGGACGTCGTCACCATCCCACCCAGTTTATTCACGCGAGTCCTGACGAAAGTCTTTGCGCTTTAGGCGGTCTACGCAGAGAGGAGCGGGACTGCCGATGACGGGATGAACCTGGGGGGCTCTGTCAGAGCAAATGCACCGACTGGTAAGAATCCGAGGATAGGGGCGATCACATGCCTCGTCCCCGCGTACCCACCAGCCCGTTCCGCTACTTCAACAGCTCACCCGAGGTCATCCGCCTGGCGGTGCTGCTGTACGTGAAGTACCCGCTGTCATTGCGGAACGTCGAAGACCTACTTCACGAGCGCGGCATCGACATCAGCTACGAGACAGTGCGCTATTGGTGGAACAGGTTCGGTCCGCTGCTTGCGGGTGACATCCGTCGGCAGCGGGTGAGCCGCATGCGCGGGTTCCGTCAGTGGCGCTGGCACCTCGACGAGATGTACGTGAAGGTGAACGGCGAGATGCGCTACCTGTGGCGAGCGGTCGATCACGAAGGCGAGATCCTCGAGAGCTTCGTGACGAAGGACCGCGACAAGGCTGCAGCGCTCAAGTTCATGAAGAAGGCGCTAAAGCGCCACGGCTCACCCGAAGCGATCACCCCTGACGGCCTGCGTTCGTACAAGGCCGCGATGACCGAGCTGGGGAACAGCGAGAAGCAGGAGGTCGGACGCTGGGCCAACAACCGGGTGGAAAACTCGCACCTGAGCTTTCGAAGACGAGAGCGGGCGATGCTGAGGTTCCGACGAATGGCATGCCTGCAGAAGTTCGCATCCGTCCACGCCAACGTCCACAACCACTTCAACTCCGAACGCCACCTCGTCGATCGAACTACCTACAAAGCGCTCCGCTCAGCCGCCCTGGCCGAGTGGCGCAGCCTCATGGACTGAGGCGCGGCTATCAAAGACCCAACTGCGCCAATCGGAGATAAGTGCGCTTTAGTCTGACAGCACCGCCAGCCTGCTCCTCCCGGATCAGGTCGGGGATTCGCGGGACTTGTGTCCC
>JBDTON010000179.1:0-8054 GCA_039933195.1 Sphingomicrobium sp.
GGAGAGGGCCGTGCCCGCGGCCTTCTGCTGGGCGCCGGATTTGGCTGGCATTTCGGTTCTCCTTAACTGGCGCGGGTGCAACGTTCCAGCTCTGTTAATGCTTCCTAGGCGGCGACCGGTGCGCGGCGCAGCGCGTCAATGTCGACGGGGTCCTGCGGCCATGAGAATGCGCCGCGTGGTCGTGGCCCCGATTAGTCCCTGCCCCGCAACAAATCGCGCAAGCTTCGGGGGAGCGAGCACTCGGTGGGGAGACTGGGCGGTCACTTCGATGTGGACGGGCGTCCCGGCGGGAGACGTATTAGCCTCAGGCTGTGGAGCGCAGACTTGCCTGACTTTGCCTGGAGAGGCATTCTCTCGGACTTCATTCAGATGTTGCCATCGACCGGCGCAGGTCGGGTCAACAGGGGGCAGGATGGACGTCAGCACGATAGAGCGGACTGATTTGCCGACGCGGGACAGCTGGAAAATCCTCGGCGGGTTGCGGTTCGCCTTGGCGATGATTGTTTGTCTGGGCCATCTGGCGAGGTTCGTTCCGGACGCGGGGCTGATCAATAGGGGCCTGCTGATGTTCGGCGGCCTCGGCGCCACCTCGGCCGTTTTCTGCTTCCTGGTGATCTCAGGCTATTCGATTGCCCATTCGATTACCGTCAGCCCCGAGGGCTATTTCAAACGACGGATGCTCCGCATCTATCCCTTGTACCTCCTCGGGATCGGGCTCGCCCTGCTTCCGTTCGCCTTTGTGCCATCGCCGATCCAGGCGTTCGGGCGCGCGTATGAGCTGCCCGATCTCGGCACGCTGGCCGGGAACCTGCTTCTGCTTCAGGGGATCATCGCTCATCCGCTGAGCTCGAACGCACCGCTCTGGACGCTCGGCGTCGAGGTCACGTGCTACGTGCTCGCGCCGCTCTTCGTTCGGGCGCCACGGCGCGTCCTGCTCGGCATCATCGTCGTCTCGTCGCTCGCCTATGCCGCATTCCCCAAGTTCCATCTTCAGTTCTACAGCCAGCTGCGGTTCGGGCTGCCGCTGCTGTTCATGATCTGGGCATGGCTCACCGGCTTCGTCTTATACTTCAACCGCAAGGATGCCCGATACCAACTTGGCGTCCCCTGCCTCGGGACCCTGCTGCTCTCGACCAACCGCGCGTTCATGACGCGCTATTCGATCTTCACCTATGTTGCGAGCTCGGCGCTGATCCTCTTTGCCGACGCGATCCGCCCTCCGCGACCCATTCTCAAAGTACTTAATTATTGCGGCGAGCTGTCCTACCCGGTCTACATCTTCCACGCGCCGGTGCTTCTGCTGTGCTTCGCGGTCCTCGGGATTCACAATGGCCTCGCGATGGTCGCGGCAGTGCTCCTGGTTGCCGCCTTCTTCTACCATCTCGTCGACCAGCCGATCCGTCGCCGCCGCAGTTCGGCCGCGCGCGGCGAGCCGGACGCGCAGGCGGGTAGCGTTCCCCCCGCGACCGCTTAGACCTATCGGCTGGCGGTCAGGATCAGGGCGCCGGTCCGATAGACCAGCTGATCGCCGCTCCTCGCCCTCTCCTGGCAAAGCGCGATGTATCGTCGCTGAAGATCCTGCTGCCTTTCTTCGGACAAGGAGGTCAGCGCCCCGCGCGCATCGCCGTCGAAGACTGCCTGAACGTCCCAGAATTCCTTCGGGGACAGGCTATATCGTTGGCCGAGCCATTCCTGGCGAAGGTTCCTGAACCCGGCCGAGCGGAGCAGGTCGGCGACATCGCCGAGATGCGAATGCGCGGCATGATCCTCGCTCAGGCGCAGGCCCTCGTTCCTAAGAAAATCGCGCAGGCTGTGCGGCGAAAGATGTCGGCGGCCGAGGCGGTTCCACAGCCGGTCGGAGGCAATGCTAACCGCCGCGGCGAAGCCCGCCGGCCTTAGTGGACTGGGCCGGGCGCCGACGCTCACGACCAATCGGCCGCCCGGTTTCAGCGTCCGGTATACCTCTCGGACCGCGGCGAGCGGATTGGGCAGGTGACGAAGCACGAACAGAGAGACCGATACGTCGAAGGTCTGGTCATCGAAACTCAGTGCCTCGGCATCCATCTGCAGGAATTGCGTCCGGTCGCCCAGGCTAGCGTTGTGCGCTTCAGCCTGCGCTTGCTCGATCATGCCCGCCGAATGATCGATGCCCACCGCATTCGCCCCGCGCTGTGCCGCCATCTGCGCCAGCAATCCCGTTCCCGTGCCGAGGTCGAGCAATCGGTCGCCCTCGCGGACACCCGCAAGCTCGAGCATCCGCCCCGCGGTCCGCTCCGAATAATGGTTGGTGAGACGCGCAAAGTCTGCGGCCGTCCCATCGTAGCTGGAGGCGTCGCCCCGTTTCACCTCAGACCCGTTAGAAACGGCGCTGGTCATGTTCCTTCGGTCAGGCGAATGAGAATAGACAGTCAGAGGATCCTCCCGACCCAGGTCAAAGGGTTATGTCCGCCCCGTAAAATCTTTCAAGCCGCCGCAAGATTGGTCTGTCGACAGCCAAGTCTTTCCTGATCCAGGATGGGACATGAAAACTTCGCCGGCCGCCAAGAGGATGACACCGAGAGTGGGCGCAACTAGAAATTCGTCCTATGATTCTGGGCGTCAACGGAATTGGACTTGTCGGCAAACGCTCCGGCGTTGGGCGCGCAATCGAGGCTTTGGTCGGTTGCCTTGGCGAAATAGACCAGCCGTTCCGCGATATCCGCATTTACAGTCCTAAACCCATCGACCCGACTGTGCGCCTGCCTTCAATAGCCCGCAATATCGTGATTCCGTCGCCGGTTTCGAATGCGTTGTGGGAGCAGATTGTCTTACCGCGCGCACACGGCGGCGAGAATCTGCTCTTCTGTCCCAGCTACGTATCCCCAGTCTTCGCACGCTGCCCCACCTATCTCATTCATCATGGCTCGTATGAAGGCTACCCAAAGGCGTTTGGCTGGTGGCGGCGTAACAAGGCGCGGTTCGGCTATGCGCTTAGTGCTCGGTGCGCCAGCGCGGTCTCAACAGTCAGCGAATCCAGCAAGCGTGACATGGTGCGTTTCTATGGGATCGAGCCGAGCCGAATTCGGGTCGTACCCGAGGGGGTGGACACCTCTGTGTTCCGGCCGATCTTTGACCGACAGCAGCTCTCGAAATGGCGCCGCGACGTCCTCGGCGAGGATGTGCCGTTCATCTCCTATGTCGGCAAGCCCACCGAACGTCGTAATCTTTGCTCACTGATAAGGGCGTTTGCCCTACTCAAGGTCAGGGATGGCCTGCCGCACAAACTCCTGATCGCGGGCACCGGACTCAGCGGATCGTCACCTTTCCGCCAGGTCATCGTCGAGGAGAGGCTCGAACAATACGTCCATGTGCGGGACTATGTCGGTCACGACGAAATGCCGCTGCTATATAGTGCTTCGAGCGTGTTCGTTTATCCCTCCTCTTACGAGGGCTTTGGCATGCCTGTGCTGGAAGCTATGGCCTGTGGGACACCATCTATAGCGCTCAACAACACCGCTTTTCCCGAGTTCGCCTCAGGCGTGGCGCTGCTGTTGGAGGATGCCGAACCCAGCACGCTTCGGGACGGTATTCTCGCCGTTGTCACCGACGAGGAACGACGCGCCCGAATGAGCGAGGCTGGTCCTCGCCGCGCGGCTGCGTACGACTGGCGCAAATTGACGGAGCGGCATATTGAAATCATGCTTTCACTCGTGGCGAATCCAACACGGCCAGCGTAAACCCATGGCAACCGTTCCGCGACGCATGTCCACGCCCTCGACCCGAAGCCAGAGCCTTGATGGTCAGTCCGGCGTAGACTCCTACAAAAGGAGGTTGCGCATCCTCGTGCTGTCGCGGAACTATCCCACACCCGCGGCGCCGCAGCGCGGCCCGTGGGTCGAGCGAATGTGCGAGGCGGCGTCCGCCGAGGCCGATGTTCGGGTGATCGTGCCGACGCCGTGGGTGCCGCCTTTCGTGCCCTCGCTGGCCCGCTTCCGAACGGTGCCCCGGCGCGAGCGGCGCGGTGCGGTCGAGATTGTCTTCCCCCGCGTGCCTGGATCGATCGAATATCTGACCCATGATCAGGACGCGCGGCTGGCGCTGCCCTTCGTGCTGAGGGCGGCGCGGCGCATGCACCGCGAGCGCCCCTTCGACCTGATCCACGCGCATTTCATTTATCCGGACGGAGTGGTGGCTAGTCACATCGGCCGCAAGCTCGGCGTGCCTGTGATGACCTCGGAGCATAGCTTCTGGACGCCGTGGCTCGACGACAAGCCCAAGGTCGGGCGGCAGGTGCGCGCGGCGCTGCCGGGCATCGACCTGGTTGCGGCGGTCAGCTGCGCCCTCAAGCAGTCGGTGGCGAACCATGCCCGTGGCCGCATCAAGCGCCTGACGGTCCTTCCCCTCGTCGTCGACGAGGCGATCTTCCATCCCGATGACGGGTCGCGTGACCCGGACCAGTTGCTGTTCGTCGCACTGATCCGCCGCTTCAAGCGCGTCGACGTGCTGCTCCACGCCGTGGCCGAGGTGCGCAAGCAGCGTCCGGCAATCCGTCTTAAAATCCTGTCGGCCAAGGGGCTTGCTTATCCGGCCGACCGGCGAGAGGTGGATGCGCTAATCGAGGAGCTCGGTCTCAGGACGGCGGTGACAATTGTTGAGGGCGCCGATCCGCCGGCGGTGGCCGAAGCGATGCGCCGCTGCACGTTGGTTGTCGTGTCCTCGGGCAAGGGGCGCGAGACGTTCTGCTCGGTCGCGGCCGAGGCGCTGGCCTGCGGCACCCCGCTGGTCATCACGCGCTGCGGCGGACCCGAGGAGTTCGTCGGCCCGGAAGATGGTGTGATGGTCGAAGCTGACGATCCGGCGGCGCTCACGCAAGGCATCATCGAAGCGCTCGATCGGCGAGCCGAATTCCGGGAGGCTGAAATTAGCGCCAGGATCATTGGCCGGTTCGGGCCCGCCGCTTGGCGGGACCAAGCGATGGCGATCTACCGGTCACTGAGGCCGAAGCATGGCTGAGGCCGATCCGATCATTGCTGATGCCACGCGGTCGAGCCTTCCGGTCCGGCAGCCGGCGCTCGACGGCGTGCGTGCGATTGCGGTGATCGGCGTGCTCGCCGCGCACGCCAACATCTTCAAGCTCGGCGGGCTCGGCGTCGACCTGTTCTTCGGCCTGTCGGGTTATCTCATTACCGGCATCTTGCTTGACGCCAAGGCCGTCCACCCGTCGGCGCGCGCTTATTTCGTGCCTTTCTACATGCGCCGCGCGCTGCGCATTCTACCGCTCGCCTGGGCGGTGGCATTGATCGCCGCGCTGATCGAGGGGCAGTGGAGCGGACTGCTGTGGTACATCGGCTACCTCGTCAATTGGCTCCCGCAGCGTCCACCGCCCGACGTGCTCGGCCACTACTGGTCGCTCGCCGTGGAGGAGCAATTCTACCTGGTCTGGCCGGCGGTAGTGCTGTTCGCGCCGAGCCGGCGACTTCCCGCCATCACCGTCGGAGTGATCCTGTTCGACATTGCCTGCCGCCTCTTCGTTTCACTGTTTCCGCCAGCATTCGCCACCCAGCAGTGGCTTTCAGTCGCGACATTCGCCCGTGCCGATACTTTGGCGGTGGGCGCATTGCTGGCGCAGTGGGAACGGTCGCCGGCGGGGCTACCCGCGCGAGGGATCGGCTGGGCGTGGGTAGGCGTGATTTTCACCGCGGCCGTGACCTACGCCATTCATAAGATCGAACCTACCGGACGGGCGCCGGTCCTGACCTACAATCTCAAATGGCCAATCGTCGCCGCGGGCATGGGCGCGGCGCTGCTCATCGCGATCGTCCGGCCGCCGCGCTTCCTGAATTGGTTCTGGATGCGGTGGATCGGGCAGGTCAGCTACGGCATCTACGTAATTCATGGACTGCTCACGCGGCCCCTGCACGCTCGTTTCGAATCGCACTGGACGGTGTTCACCGTGCTCGTCGCGCTTGTGCTGCCGCTCGCGGCGCTCAGTTGGTATGTGTTCGAAGCGCCGATCCTGGCGCACAAGCGCCATTGGCCCATGCCGTCGATCCGCCGGAAGGGCTAAGGCCTGCGCCTGTCCCAATCAGGGAAGCGCCCGGCGGCTGTTCTTGGCAAGCGTTTAGCGCTGTTTTACCGTCGATCTTCCAGCGCGCGGACTGACCGCCGTTCGGGCGAGAGGGGCAGGGAATGGACTGGAACGGTTGTAGGGTACTCGTAACGGGTGGTGCTTCGTTCATCGGCAGCCATCTAGTTGATCGCTTGTGCGCGCTCGGCGCGAAGGTTCGGGTAGCGGACGACCTGTCGAGTGGGCGGCTGGAAAACCTTGAGCTCTCGCGCGACCGCGTCGAGTTCATGCAGGGCGATCTCCGCGACCGCGACTTCGCGCGCCAGGTAATCGAGGGCATGGAAGTCGTTTTCCATCTAGCTGCCTGCCACGGAGGGCGGGGGTTCATTGATACCCACCCAGCGGACTGCTCGACGAACATGACCCTCGACGGCGTGGTGTTCGCCGAATGCCACCGCGCCGGAGTCGAGCGCGTCTGCTACGCGAGCTCCGCGTGTGTCTATCCGGTCGGCCGCCAGGAACGGCCCAAGGACGGCAATGTCGTTTATCTAAAGGAAGAGTGGGCCAATCCATTCCGCGAGGGCTGCGCGTCGTCGGACGGGGAATACGGCTGGGCGAAGCTGATGGGCGAGATGGCCTTGAGCGCCTATCACAAGCAATACGGACTGAAGTCGGTAAGCTGCCGTTATTTTACGGCCTATGGTGAGCGCGAAAACGAGACACACGCAGTCGTCGCTCTGATCGCGAAGGCCTTCATAAAGATGGACCCGTTCGAGATTTGGGGTGACGGACAGCAGGATCGCAACTTCACCTACGTCGGGGACATTGTCGAAGGCTCAATCCGGGCCTGCGAGCGCATCACCGACGGCTCCGCGATCAACGTCGGGACAGCCGAGCATGTGAAGATCATCGAGCTCGCAAAAATGATCTTCGCGCAGGTCGGCTGGGAACCGAAGACCTTCAATTTCGACATGTCGAAACCGGTGGGGGTGTTCAGCCGCGCCGCGGACGTCACGCGCAGCCGCGAGTTGCTGGGCTGGGAGCCATCGGTCAGCGTTGAAGAGGGCCTCCGCCGGACGATCGACTGGTATTACAACGAAAAGAGCGCCGACGCGGTAGCCGAAAGCTTGGGCCTGCTGCTTACTGAGCGCTGATCGGTCTAGCGGACGCCGAAATGACCGTGGGCCTCTATCTCGATCCCGCGCAGCAGTCGCTGCTGCAGGACAAGCTCTTTGTCAGCAACACTGGCCGGCATCATTCGACGATGATCGGCTGCTTCGACTATATGAAGCACCAGTTCGAACGGCAGGGCGTCCCGGTCCATAGCGCTGACCTCATGCCGCCGCCAAACGGCATCGACCGGCACCTTTATGTTTCGATCGGCAATTACATGAACCATGAGCGCCTCGCGTCGCGAGCAGACGTGATCATGAGCGCCTACCTGGTAATGGAACCACCGGTCGTTGAGCCGCTCATTTACAAAGACCTTCGTGTCGCGAAGCAGCGCTTCAAGCGTATTTATTCATGCGTCGATGCCGACGCGTTGACGGAGTTCGTTGGCGAGCCGGTTCCAGCCAGGGCGCTCCGCTGGCCGATCGACTATCAGGGGGTCGACGAAGCGCTGTGGTCCCGCACGGATCGGCGGTTCCTGATCATGATTAACATGAACAAGCTGCCGCGCCTGAAGAAGCACGAGCTTTTCACCGAGCGGATGCGCGCGGTCGAGTTCTTCAGCCGGACAGGCGACATCGATCTCTATGGCATTGGCTGGGAGAGAGCCTCGATGCGGATGGGTCGTAGCTGGCCCTACACAATGCGGCGGCTGCGCGGCGTGCTCGACAACTGGCGCGACCGCATCAGTCCTGACCCGCTGCTCGTTGCGGCGCGCAAGGTCTACAAGGGCGAGCTGGAGACAAAGTGGGAAACCTTGTCCCGCTATGACTTTGTCCTCTGCTTCGAGAACGCGGCGATGCCCGGCTGGCTCACCGAGAAGCTCTTCGACAACCTT
>JBDTON010000180.1:0-20393 GCA_039933195.1 Sphingomicrobium sp.
TGATCATCTCCGACCACGCCGACTGGGACGAGCTCACCATGACCATCCGCGAGCTTGAGCCGACCGAAGTGTGGATCACCCACGGCCGCGAGGAGGTGCTCAAGCACTGGTGCATGACCCACCAGATCAAGGCCTGCGAGCTGAACCTGGTGGGCTACGAGGACGAAGGCGACTAGCGAATCTCCTCCCCTGCATTTGCAGGGGAGGGGGACCGCCGAAGGCGGTGGAGGGGCCCTTTCTTTCTGCTATGACACGGCTGCTCGGTCTCTGGTGGGGAAGAGATGTGGGCAACAACCGGGCGCGGGAACTCCGCAAGAGAATGACGCCTCCCGAGCGCCGGCTCTGGAACCTGCTTCGACTCAGGCCGAATGGCTTCAAGTTCCGCCGCCAGCACCCGTTTGGATGCTACACGCTTGACTTCTTCTGTTACGAAGCAGGGCTGTGCATCGAAGTCGATGGCTTAGCGCATGAGCTCGGGTCCAATCCGCTGCGCGACCGGCGACGAGACGATTGGCTCGCCGCGCAGGGTGTCCGCACGTTGCGAATTTCCGCCATCAACGTGCGGGATAATCTCGAAGGCGTGGTCGAGTTAATCGTGCAGGAGTGTCGGCAAAGAACGCCCCGATTCTCCTCCCCTGCATTTGCAGGGGAGGGGGCAGCCCGAAGGGCTGACGAAGGGGCTTCTTAATTCCTGAGAAGAACCCCTCCACCAGCTCCGCTGGTCCCCCTCCCCTCGAAATCGAGGGGAGGAAAGGCGCACCCACGGCCGCGAGGAAGCGCTCAAGCATTGGTGCGCCGGCTCGAACAGGCATTCGCGCGGACAATTGGCTTGCGTTACACGATCAGGCGTGAGCGAATGGGGAGCACATGCCTTTCCTGATATTCCTGAAATCGTTCGAGGTTCTCCTCTACGAAGTCATGTCGTGGCTGGTCTTCTACCCGCGCACCATGTGGCGGGCGGTGCGCCATCCGCTGCATATGATGAAGCGGACCGAGGATGAGCTGAAGCTCGCTCCGGCGGAACAGTTCCGCGACGTGATCAGTCCGCCGATCTTCCTGCTGCTCACGGTCATCGTCGCGAATACCTTCGAAGTCGCGATCGTCGGCAATAATGCGCTGATCGATGACGGCGTCGGGCTCGCCGCGATGATCACCGACAACACCAGCCTGATCCTTTTCCGGCTGATCGTTTTCGCATCACTGCCCGTGGTTGCTGGGGTCTTCGCTCTCGCCGCGATGCGCCGGCGGGTCGACCGCGACACGCTGCAACCGCTGTTTTACGCGCAATGTTTTGCGACCACTCCGGTGGTCCTGCTGTGCAGCATCGCGGCGACAATTACGCGATTGCCGCAACCCGCCGCGAACATCCCGGCGGCCATCATCTTCGCTGCGGCCGCCCTTTTCTACATCGTGGTGGAAGCGAGCTGGTTTGTTCATGAGGCCAGGCGACGGCCCTTCGTCGGCGTTTTATGGGCGTTCGCCGTTTTCGCGATGTCGGTGTTGGTGGTGGGTGGGGTCGTCCTGTTGTTCGCCGGGCTCTGAAGCCGGGACGCTAGTGCGCGGCCTCGACCCGCTCGACGCCTGACTTGGCCAGCTGATCGTCGATGTCCGCGACGAGGCGGTCGAGGCCGGCTTGCTCCGCCGCCTCCGCCCGCGCGACCAGCACGTCCTGCGTGTTCGAGGCGCGCAAGAGCCACCATCCGTCGCTTGTGCTGACGCGGACGCCGTCGGTGGCATCGACTTTGGCGCCGTCCGCGGAGAGTCGGTCGCGGACTTCCTCGACGATGGCGAATTTGCGCACTTCGTCGACCTGGAAGCGCAGCTCGGGCGTCGCCACGCTCTGCGGCATCGCATCCATGATTTCGGTGAGGCTTTTTCCGCTCGCGCTCACCGCCTCGATCAGCCGCACCGCCGCGTAAAGCGCGTCGTCGAAGCCGTACCAGCGGTGCTTGAAGAAGATGTGCCCGCTCATCTCGCCGGCGAGCGGAGCCCCGGTCTCCTTCATCTTCGACTTGATGAGGCTGTGGCCGGTCTTCCACATCAACGGCTTGCCGCCGAGTTCGGCGACGCGGTCGAACAAGGTCTGGCTCGCCTTCACGTCCGCGATGATCGTTGAGCCGGGCAGCTCCTTCAGCACCGCCGCGGCGAGGATCATCAGCAACTGGTCGCCCCAGATGACGCGGCCCTTGCCGTCGACCGCTCCGATGCGGTCACCGTCGCCGTCGAAGGCGATTCCGAAATCGAGCTGCTTGTCGGCGACGAGGCGCTTCAGGTCGGCGAGGTTGGCCTCGACCGTCGGGTCCGGATGATGGTTGGGGAAGCGGCCGTCCACGTCGGCGAAGATGACGTGGTGCTGGCCGGGAAGCCGCTCGACGAGCATGTCGAGGATCGGCCCGGCGGCGCCGTTACCGGCGTCCCAGCCGATTCGGAACGGCTTGCCCGAAAAATCCTGCAGCATCCGGTCGACATAAGCCTCGCGGATGTCGACCTCTTCGGTGCTGCCGTTGCCTTCACTCCAGTGGCCGGAGGCGGCGCGCTTGCCGAGCGCCTGGATCTCCTGCCCAAAGACCGACCGGCCCTTCAGCAGCAGCTTGAAGCCGTTGTAGTCCGCCGGGTTATGGCTGCCCGTGACCTGGATGCCGCCGTCGACATCGAGATAATGGGTGGCAAAATAGAGCATCGGTGAAGGCCCCATGCCAACCAGCATCACGTCGATCCCGCCTTCGGTCAGCCCGCGGACCAGCGCGGCTTCGAGCATTCCGGAGTGGAGTCGTCCGTCGCGGCCGACCGCGAGGCGCCGCGCGCCTTCGTCTCGCGCGAAAGCGGCAAAGGTCCGTCCGAGCCCATAAGCGTCCGCTTCGGTCAGCGTGTCGCCGACGATTCCGCGGATGTCATATTCGCGAAGGATGGTGGGGTTGAAAATGTGGGTCATTGCGAAGGCGAACACACGAAACGCCGCGTTTGTTCAATGCACAATCGTCACCGTGAACTTGGCGGTTGCGCGCTAGGCTGCCTGGCGCTCGCTCACGTCGGGAATTGCCAGCCCCGCAATCATCTCGCGCAGCTCCTGGCGGGCGGTGATGTGGCCGATGCCGACTTCGCCGAGCTGCTGCAGGTCGAGCAGAGTCAGGCCCTTGGGGAACAATTCGCGGTAAATCACGCGCTCGCCAAGCCCCGGGATGACGCGGAAACCGACTCGCCGCGCCAGCTCGTCGAGGGCGGCTCCGACGCGGCGGAGATTGTGCGAATCGATGTGCTGCAGGCGGTTCCTCAGCACCACCCAGTCGACGCTTTTCCCGGTCTGCTTGGCGCGCGCGGTGCGGCTGTTCCAGATCAGCTCGGCATAGAAGCTCGGGCGGGTGATCTTGTAATTCTCCGGATGGACCTGCCCGATGAGGTCGAGGTCGACGAAGCTGTCGTTCATCGGAGTCACCAGGGTGTCGGCCTTGAGGATCGCCGAGCGGGCGATCGCGTCGTCGCGGCCGGGCGTATCGACGACGATCACGTCGGCCACTTGCGACAGCCGTTCGATCGCGGCCGCGAGCCCGGTTTCGCTATGATCTTCGAGCACTTCGTACGCGGCATGAGGCAATTGCGTCTCGAGCCGGCGCATGGTCGCGTCGCGGTTCTCGAGATAACGGGTCATCGTGCGCTGACGGCCGTCGAGGTCGAGCGCTGCGACGCGGTGACCCGAAGCGGCGAGCGCGATTGCGGTGTGCACCGCCGTTGTCGACTTGCCGGTGCCGCCCTTTTCGTTGGCGAAGACGATGAAATGCAGCTGGCTCATGGCTTGATCTTTTCCCCCGCGACATCGAAACGCCGCCCCGGTCACAGATTATCCGAGGCTCGGGCAGCGTGCAAACGGTTCGCACCAGTGAAGAATTGACACGCGCGCTCGGCCAGCTGAAGCGGCGCGGCACGCTCGCGCTGGTGCCGACGATGGGCGCGCTCCACGCTGGGCACATGGCGCTCGTCGAGGAGGCGCAGCGGCGGACGGACTCGGTTGCGGCGACGATCTTCGTCAATCCCAAGCAATTCAGCGCGAACGAGGACTTCGGCCGTTACCCGCGCCGGGAGGAAGAGGACGCGCGGATGCTGGAGGCGGCCGGGTGCGAGCTGCTGTGGATTCCTCCGGTCGACGACATCTATCCTCCAGGCTTCGCGACGAAAATCAGCGTTGCGGGGTTGGCGGAGCGCTGGGAAGGCGAGGCGCGCCCCGGCCACTTTGATGGAGTAGTGACCGTAGTCGCCAAGCTCCTCCTCGCTGTGCAGCCGCAAGTCGCATTGTTCGGCGAGAAGGATTTCCAGCAGCTGGCGGTGATCCGGCGTATGATCGTCGACCTCAAGCTGCCCGCTGAGATCGTCGGCGTTCCAACGGTGCGCGAGCCGGACGGTCTCGCGCTGGCGTCGCGCAACGCCTATCTCAGCGCAGAGGAGCGCAAGCGTGCCGTTGCGTTGCCGAGGGCGCTGAGCGCGGCACGCGACGCGATCCTCGATGGCACGCCGGTCGGTGCCGCGCTCCAACACGGAAAGCAGTCCTTGGTCGACGCCGGCTTCCTGAGGATCGACTATTTTGCGCTGGTCGATGCCGCGACGCTCGAGCCGCTGGAGCAATCCCAGGGCGACATGCGCCTTCTTGCCGCAGCCGTCATCGGCGCCTCTCGCCTGATCGACAATATTGCGGTCGCCCATGGTTGAACGGCGTTAACCATTTCTTTGCCAACGGCTGACCAATGTCCAGTCAACAAGGGGACTGGGGGGACGATCATGGGTGCGATTAGTCAGAAGAGCGCGGAATTCCTGATCCGGAGCCGCCTTGCGGATGCCGAAGCCGGCGACGTCGACGCGTTGTTCGAGCTTGGAGTGACCTTCTCGACCGGACGCGGGGGAGTTGCGGTCGACCTCATCGAAGCCCACAAATGGTTCAATCTTGCCGCACTGTCGGGCTGCACCCGCGGGCAAGAATGCCGCGCCGAGATCGCGCTCGAGATGACGGCGCGCGAGATCGCCGAAGCCCAGCGGCAGGCGAGAGCCTGGCTCAGCGCCGATCAGCGCCGCGCCGCGTAAGTCATCAGCGCACCAGCACCGTGACCGCGCGCGGCAAACCGGGACGTTCTTTGCCCCAACTCATGGTGGTGAGCTGCGCCGCCGGCACTCCCAACAACACCAGATAGTTTCGCACTTCCTCGGCCCGGCGCGCGCCCACCGCAAGCGCATGATCGCGGGTATCGCCTGGATCCGCGTGCCCTTCGATACGAACGAGGACTTCCGCATGCTGGCGAAGCCATAAAGCCTGCGCCTGCAGCTTGAGCTGTGCCGGCGGGCCGAGGATCGCGCTGTTGGCACCGAAAAAGACCGTGTCGCCACCCGACCGGGCGAGAAAGTCGGCGCGCAAGGCATCGATGCCGGTGAGTTGCGGAGGCTGGGGCGACGATCGTCCCAACGGGATGATCACCGGCAAGCGCCTTTGCGAGGCGGCCGGAACCGCTAGCCCCATTGCAGCGAGGAGGAGAAGGGAGCTGCGCATCGGCTCAGTCCATCAGCCCGGACCAGTCGGGGTCCGATCCGCCCTGGGGAATGGCGACGTTGCGCGGTTCGCTGCCGTCGAGCGACAAGCGGTAGATGCCGGTGCTCCCGGCCGCGTCGGAGCGCTGGAAGATCAGCTCGCGGCTGCTCGCAGCCCAGCTCGGACCTTCGTCCCCGGGGCCGGCGGTCAGCAGCTTCTCCCCGGTACCGTCGGGCTTGATAATCCCGATGCGCCGACCGTCCGATCCTCTCCGGGTGAAAGCGATCCATTCGCCGTCCGGGCTCCATTCGGGCGCAGCATACCAGCCGCCGCCGAAGGTGAGCCGCCGCTGGTTCGATCCGTCGGCGCTCATCACGTAGAGTTGCTGGCTGCCCGAGCGGTCGCTTTCGAAGACGATCTTGCTTCCGTCGGGCGAAACGCTGGGATCGGTGTCGATGCCGGGCGATGTCGTCAGCCGCTGCGGAATTGGGCCATCGAAGCCGGCGATATAAATGTCGCTGTTGGCGCCGAGCATCATCGAAAAGACGATCCGCGTTCCGTCGGGCGAGAAACGCGGAGCAAAGCTGATCGCATCATTGGCGACGAGCAACCGCTGCGCGCCCGACGCGACGTCCAACAGCTGCACCTGCGGTTTGCCTCCGGCGAAGCTGACGTAGGCCAGCCGTGCCGCCTTCGGCGACAGCCGCGGGGTCAGCACCATCGTTTCGCCGGCGGTCAAATAGGAATGGTTGGTGCCGTCGCTGTCCATGATCGCGATTCGCTTCACCCGAGCCGAGGATGCGCCGCCCTCGGCCACATAAGCGATGCGCGTATCGAAGATTCCTGGAGCGCCGGTCACCGCAGTGTAGGCCAGACCCGAGCATTTGTGCGCCGCTCTGCTCCACTCTTCGGGCGCGACCACGAAGCCCTTGCGGGCAACCTCGCGGCCCTTGTCGACGTCATAGACGTAGCAACCGAAGGTCACGCGTTCGTCGGAGCGGGCCTGGACGAAGCCGGTCACGAGCATTTTCGCCCCCGCCGAGCGCCACCTTGAGAAGGTCGGAGCGGTGACTTCGGGGTAAGAATAATAGTCCTTCTGCTTCGGCGGCAGGGGCATGATTTCGGAGGTGGTCCTGAGGTCCTGCGCGATCAGCTGCGAAGCCTGCCAGGCCAGGCTGAGCGTTCCTCCGGCCGACGTTTGCTTGTCGCTTGGTGTGCTGAGCGGCGGCACGGCGACCACCGCGGCCGCGGCCGTCCCAGGCTCCTGCGCGCGCGCCGGAACGGCAAGAAGGGTCAGGCCGAATGAGAGAATGAGACGCGGAGGCAAGGTCATGCTGGCTTGACGATACTCCTGAACTTCTCGACCCAGTCTTTGGGCTGACGCTGCGGCCGGCCTTCGCCGTCGAGGAAGGCCGCCGTCAAGCGGGCGTCGGTCAACAGTTCCGGCCCCCGCATGACTCGCTGCTGAATGTGGACCGAGGATGCGCGGACCTGATCCACCGTGCTGATGACCTGAAGATCGTCGCCAAGTCGGCCCGGCTTGCGATAGCGGATGTCGACCTCGACCACCGCGTAAGCGCTGCCCGTCCGCGCAAGCTCGGCCGTCTGGTCGACGCCAACGGCGCGGATCATGTCTGAGCGAGCCCGCTCCATGAACTTCAGATAATTGGCGTAATAGACGATGCCGTAAGCATCGGTGTCTTCGAAATAGACCGTGAGCGCGAAATGGTGTTCGGTGCCGATGAAGCCGCCACGGTAAGGGCTGTCGAGACCGGAACTCACTTGGCGCGCCCGATCGCTCCGACTTCGCGGATCAGGTCGCCTTGCGCAATCGCTGTGTCGGCAAGGTGCATTCCCCAGCCGGGCAGGAACATGCCGAACACCGCCACCTCGCCGCCGATGCGCTCTGTGCGCTTCTCGCCGGGATTGTGGTTGGTGTGCACCCATAAATAGCCGCGCGGACCGTCGTTGATGCATTTGCCGGACACGAGACCCTGGGTATGCAGATAGGGCGTTGGCGGCGGCCCTTCGCTCGACCACTGGACCGGTCCCCCGGGCACTGGCAGCGTCGAGTGCGCGAACCAGTAACTGTCGAACTTGACCCAGTCGCGTGAGCCGGGGAGCGCCGGATTGACGCAGCCGACGGTCATGCCCGGCTGGTCGGCATAGCCGAAGATGGCGCCTGAAGGCGGGACGTTCTTTTCCCGGAAGCTGGTCCAGGTCATCACACAGCCAGTCTCGCCGGGGTGGCTGCAGAGCGGCGTCTTCTTGAAGGTGCCGCCGACCAATTTTCCCGGCGGGACGAGCAAGTCATAGCCGGGGATGATCGCGAGTTTCATGCGGATGGCGACGGCCGGATTATTCTCGATCTCTCGGGCAATAAGCATCTGCAGCATGAAGCTGCCCTGGCTGTGGCCGATGAGGACGAATGGGCGGCCCTGGTTCTTGGTTGCAAGATAGTTGCGCCAGGCGGCGAGCACGTCCGAATAAGCGAGCATCGCCGCCGCGTCGATGTTCACGCCGGCGGAATAGGCGGCGACCGCGCCGAGCGTCATCTGGCGATAGATCGGCGCGAAGGGACGGCACACCGAAGCGAAACGCCCGAACTGGGTTTCAGCCGTAAGCTTTTCCTCGCGGCCTGCGTTGAGGTCGCTGTTCATGCCGGAATCGCTGGAGACCGTCGGATAGACATAGAAACAGTCGATCGGCGGGTCTTTCGCGACGGCGCTTAGGCCCGTGGAGCCGTAGCCGTTCGGGTTGAGCGCCGTCGTGGGCAGCGGGGTCGAGCAGACGTCCTTGTGTCCCGGTAGGCAGAGCCAGGTTGAATCTTTGCTGTAATCGGGAGTGGCGGCCGACGCGTTCGGCTGGGCGGAAACCGGCGCGGCCGCAATCAACGCCGCCGCAGTAGTCATCAACAGATATCGCATTACTTAGGCGACGCTCCTTCGTCGAACAGGCCCGTCTGGCCGCCCTGCGGCACCGGCAAGCCAAGATGGGCGTAACCGCGGCCGTTTAAGGCGCGTCCTCGTGCCGTGCGGGCGATGAGGCCGAGCTGAATAAGAAATGGCTCGATCACGTCCTCGATGGTGTCCCGCGGCTCGGAGAGGCCGGCGGCGAGAGTTTCGACGCCGACCGGTCCGCCGCCGTAAAGATCGGCGATCATCGTCAGATAGCGGCGGTCCATCGCGTCGAGGCCGAGCCCGTCGATCTCAAGGCGCGACAGGGCCTTGTCGGCAACCTCGGCGGAAATCGTGTCCGAACCGGAGGCATGGGCGAAATCGCGCACCCGGCGCAGCAGCCGCCCGGCGATCCGCGGAGTGCCGCGCGAGCGGCGGGCGATTTCGCGTCCGCCGTCCTCGGTGAGATCGACGCTCAGTAGCCGCGCGGCGCGGCGCACGACCTGCTCCAGCTCCTCGACCGTGTAGAAATTGAGTCGGACCGGGATTCCGAACCGGTCGCGCAGTGGAGTCGTCAACAGCCCCTGCCGCGTCGTCGCGCCGATGAGCGTAAAACGCGGAAGGTCGATTCGGACCGAGCGCGCCGAGGGCCCCTCGCCGATCATCAGGTCGAGCGCACGGTCCTCCATCGCCGGGTAGAGCACCTCCTCGACCGCGGGGTTGAGGCGGTGGATCTCGTCGATGAACAGGACGTCGCCGTCCTCGAGATTGGTGAGCAAAGCCGCGAGGTCGCCCGACTTGGCGATCACCGGACCCGAAGTGGCACGAAATCCGACGCCCATCTCGCGCGCCAGGATGCCGGCCAAGGTCGTCTTGCCGAGGCCGGGTGGTCCGTGGAGCAGCACGTGGTCCAGCGGCTCGCCGCGGCTCTTGGCGGCATGGACGAACACGCGCAGATTTTCGCGCGCGCCCTGCTGGCCGATGAACTCGTCGAGGCTCTTCGGCCGAAGGGCCTGATCGACGTCCTCGGCGGTGCGCTCCGGCGTGGTGATGCGGGCAGGGTCCGTTGCCATCGCCGTGTGATTCGCAGATGGATGCGCCGGCGACAAGCGGGAGCGTGGGATGCAGGTGGATCGGCGAACAATGATCGTTGGCGCCGCAGCGGTGATTGCAGCGGCGCCGGCTCTGGCGCGCAAGACGGGCGCTTATCCGTCGTGGTACTCCAACGCGATTGTCATCGATGGGCTTGGCGGCATCAACGACCCCTATTCGCCGGACGAGCAATTGCGGCTGAGCGACCGCGGCTGGGCCGAGTATCGCATGACGGGGCTGACTGTCGTTCGCGACACAATGCTGCCGGTTGGGAACCATGCCGACTCGTGGGAGCAGTTCCAGAAATCGCTCGACCAATATCATGCCTATTTCGCCGCCAACCCCGATCGGCTGAAGCTGGTCCAAAGGGCGGCCGACATTCTCGCCTGCAAGCGCGAAGGCAAACTCGGGATCATCCTCGGCACGCAGGACACGGCGATGGTTGGGCCAACGCTCGATCGGCTCGCCGAAATGAAGAAGGGCGGCGTCACCTGCGTGCAGCTGACCTACAATCTGGCGAACCTCAGCGGCGACGGGTCGATCGAGCCGCGCAATTCGGGATTGACCAACCTCGGACGCGACACGATCCGCCGGATCGAATCGGAAAAGCTGCTGCTCGATCTGGCGCACGGCGGGGCGCGGACGATCGACGAAGCGATCGCTTATGCGAAGCGCCCGCTCACCATCAGCCATACCGGCGCGCGCGCGATCACCGATCACCCGCGCAACGTGTCCGACGCAGCGATCCGCGGAGTCGCCGACAAGGGCGGCGTCGTTGGCGTCTATTTCATGCCTTACCTCGCGCCCGACAGCCATCCGACAGGCGCGATGCTGCTCGACCATATCGATCACGTCGCCAAGGTCGGCGGTGAGGACCATGTCTCCATCGGCACCGACGGCGGAGTCCTCCCGCTCGTGATCGACGCCAAGGCGGTCGAGGACGCGCGCAAGGATTATGAGCAGCGCAAGGCCGCGGGAATTGCCGCTCCGGGCGAAGGACCGGACGTGTTCACCATCGTTCGCGACTATAATTCGATCGACAAGCTGGAGCGGCTTGGCAACGATCTGATGAAGCGCGGCTGGACGACAGCGCGGGTCGAGAAGCTTCTCGGGCGCAACCTGCTGGGGCTTTACCGCGAGGTGTGGGGCGGTTGATCCTCAGTCGCTGTGCTCGACCTCGCCCAGGATCTCGACCCAGTCATGCTTGCGCTGCTCCCACACGGAGAATGCTGGGCTCGCGAAATAAGCATCTTCGAAGGCGCCTAACGGAATCGCCACCAGCCCGTCGAACTTGCCGTCGATCTCGTAATGCACGTCGGATCCGCAGTCGGGGCAAAAGTGGAAGGTGATGCGGTTGCCGCTGTCGGCGACGTTCACATGAGCTTTCGACCGGCCCTCGATCGTCACTCGCTCCGCCGACCAGCGCGCCTGCACCGCGAACGCGCTGCCCGAGCGCTTCTTGCAGTCGAGGCAATGGCACAGCGAGACGCGCACAGGATCGCCGGTCACGCTGGCGCGAAGCTGCCCGCAGCGGCAGGACGCGGTGCGGGTCGTCACGCTCGAATCTCGACCGGCGTGCCGTCGGGCACGACCTGATAGAGCCAATCCATCTCCGGGTTGGCGACGGCGATGCAGCCTTCGGTCCAGTCGACTATGCGCTGGCGGCTGCCGATCCATTCGCGGCCGTTAGGCAGGCCATGGATCATGATGTCGCCGCCGGCATTCACTCCGCGCTGTGCGGCTGCCGCGGCCTGCTCGGGCGTCGGATAGCTGATCCTCAGCGACAGGTGATACGCGCTTGCAGGATTGTGCGCGCTGATCGTGTAGAGGCCTTCGGGTACCCGGCCATCGCCAGCGCGCTGCTTGGGCTTGACGCCACCGCGGCCGAGCGCGACCCGAAACTCGCGGATGATTTGCCCGCCGCGGTACACCGCCATCCAATGCTCGGACTTGTCGACGAAAATTCGATCGACCGGTCCCGCAGGGGCTTCCTCGCACTGCTTCACGCGATAGTTCCACGCCATGTCCGTCGTG
Source organism: Sphingomicrobium sp. (assembly GCA_039933195.1). Classification (GTDB taxonomy): domain Bacteria; phylum Pseudomonadota; class Alphaproteobacteria; order Sphingomonadales; family Sphingomonadaceae; genus Sphingomicrobium. The sequence continues at coordinate 11,530 of JBDTON010000180.1, forward strand.
GCGAGGCAGCGGTCGATTGTGCCATAGGGGTTTGGGCGCATGGTATATCCGGCGACAGGAGCGGCAGCCGCGAAGAGCGCCAACGCGCACGTCCGGCGTTTCATTTCGCCGCTTTCCTCAGCGCGAGACGCACGAGCGCGTCGAGACCTGCGTCGGCGCCGAGCTCGTCCTGTGCGGCGTTGACGGCGGCGCTCGCTTCGGCGGGTTTGAAGCCGAGGTTGGCTAGCGCCGAGAGTGCGTCCGCCGCGGCTCCCGCTCGCGGGGCTGGAACCCCGGTGCCGGTCAGGCCGCCAACCCCGAGCTTGCCTTGGAGCTCATTGGCAATTCGCGCCGCGAGCTTTGGGCCGACCCCGTTGGCGCGGCCGATCATCGCCTTGTCACCCTGGCTGACCGCACGGGCCAGCTCGTCGGGCGAAAGCACGGACAGGATCGCCAGCGCCAGGCGGCCGCCGACGCCCTGCACCGAGGTCAAAGACCGGAATGAGTCGCGCTCGGTAGCGGAGCCGAAACCGAACAGGGTCCAGGCGTCCTCGCGCACCTGCAGCTCCGTCAAGATCAGGACTTCGCCGCCGGTGGGTCCGATCGCGTCGAGCGTTCGGGCGCTGCAATATACCTGGTAGCCCACGCCCCCGACGTCGATGACCGCTCCGTCGGCGGTGAGTTCGGCGAGGATTCCGGAAAGGCGGGCGATCATCCCGTCAACGGGTAATGCCCGCGCGCCTGCTCGCCAAGTGATGCGCGTGGGTGATTGCCACCGCGAGCGCGTCGGCGGCGTCGGGGCCGGCGATCTTCACTCCGGGAAGCAGGCGCGTGACCATTGCGTGGACTTGCACCTTCTCGGCATTGCCGACGCCGACCACCGCCTTCTTGACCAGCCGCGCGGCATATTCGCCGACGTCCAGTCCAGCGCGCGCTCCGATCATGATCACCACGCCGCGGGCCTGGCCGAGCTTCAGAGTCGATTGCGGGTTTGCGTTGACGAACACCTCCTCGACCGCGGCGGCGTCGGGATGATGGTCCGCGATTAAGGCTTCGAGCTGTTGCGCAAGGTCCGAGAGGCGCTGCGGCAGTGGCGCGGAACTGTCGGTCTTGATTTGCCCGTTGGCGACGTGAGCGAGACGATTCCCTTCAGCCGCGATCAGCCCCCAGCCGGTGGTGCCGAGGCCCGGATCGAGACCGAGGATCTTCACGCGAGGTTGGCCAGCTCCTCGTCGGGGATTCGCTCATTGCCCCAGACGGTCTGGACGTCGTCGTCCTCTTCGAGCGCTTCCATCAGCCGGCCGAGCTGTTGCGCCTGCTCGCCGCGCACTTCGGCTTCGGTCTGCGGCTTCCACGCGAGCTTGGCGCTCTCCGCTTCGCCAAGCATCGGCTCCAACGCCTTCGCAACCTCGTGCAGGCTTTCGATGGCGGTCCAGATGCGGTGGCCGTCCTCGTCCGACTCAACGTCCTCCGCGCCAGCTTCGATCGCGGCTTCGAGCACCTTGTCGGAATCGCCCGCGCTTGCCGGATATTCGACCAGGCCCATGCGCTCGAAGCCGTGGCTGACGGAGCCAGACGCGCCCAGATTGCCGCCGTTCTTGGAGAAGATGGTGCGCATGTTGGTCGCGGTGCGATTGCGGTTGTCGGTCAGTGCTTCGACGATCAGGGCGACACCGCCAGGCCCGAAGCCTTCGTACCGAACCTCCTCGTAATTCTCAGCGTCGCCGCCCGAAGCTTTGTCGATCGCACGCTGGATATTGTCCTTGGGCATCGACTGGGCGCGCGCTGCGATGACCGCGGCGCGGAGGCGGGCGTTGGCCTCGGGGTCGGGCAGGCCCATCTTGGCCGCGACGGTGATCTCGCGACTAAGCTTGGAGAAGAGCGCAGAGCGCTTTTTGTCCTGAGCGCCCTTGCGGTACATGATGTTCTTGAACTTGGAATGCCCCGCCATGGGTGCTCCTTACGCCAGGCCGAGCGCCTGGCGATAGGTCTCCAGAAGCGCGTCCTGCTCCTGCCGTGTGTGGGTCTCCATCTTCCGCAAGCGCACGATCATCCGCATGATCTTGCTGTCGTAGCCGTTGGCCTTCGCCTCGGCGTACACGTCGCGGATATCGTCGGCGATGCCCTTCTTCTCCTCCTCGAGACGCTCGATCCGCTCAATGAACAGCCGCAGCTGGTCGGCCGCGACGGTGCCTTCCGCCATGCTTTCAAAACTCCGATGCAAGATGTGTGAGCCAGCGGCTGTAGCGGGTTGAACCGCCATATCAAGCGGCTATGGCGGGGCGCTCAATTCCCCCAGGAGACGCGGTGACCGAAACCCTCCCCCCACGCTCGCGCAAGGTGAAGATCCTGGCGACGCTCGGGCCCGCATCGAGCGACGCGAAGACGATCCGCCGACTCTTGATCGCCGGCGCTGACGCGTTCCGGATCAACATGAGTCACGGCGACCAGAAGCAGAAAGCCAAGCTGGTCGAGCACATCCGCGCGCTCGAAAAGGAATTCCGACGGCCGACGACCATCTTGTTCGATCTTCAAGGCCCGAAGCTTCGAGTCGGCCATTTCGGAGGCGGGCGTACGGTCCTCCAGAAGGGCAGCCGGTTCATCTTCGACCAGCTAGACAAAGCGGGCGACAGCAAGCGGGTCCAATTGCCCCACGCTGAGCTGTTCGAAACCGTGCGGCCGGGTACCAACATCCTCATCGACGACGGCAAAGTGCGCCTCAACGTCCTTGAGTCGGATTCGGGGCGCATCGTCACCGAGGTGAAGGTCGGCGGCCCGGTCTCGGACAACAAGGGCGTCAACGTGCCCGACGTTCTGGTGCCGATTCCGGCGCTCACCGACAAGGACCGCGACGACCTCCAGTTTGCGCTCGAGCAGCGCGCGGATTGGATCGCTCTGTCGTTCGTCCAGCGTCCCGAGGATGTCGCCGAGGCGCGAGCGCTGATCGGCGAGCGCGCGTCGCTTCTTGCGAAGATCGAGAAGCCGGCGGCGATCGATCGCCTCAACGACATTATTGCGCTTGCCGATGCGGTGATGGTCGCGCGCGGCGACCTCGGAGTCGAACTCCCGCCCGAGCAGGTGCCGCCGCTGCAAAACAAGATCGTTGCCTCCGCCCGCCAATTCGGGAAGCCCGTCGTCGTCGCGACCCAGATGCTGGAATCGATGGTGACTTCGCCGACTCCGACCCGCGCCGAAGTCAGCGACGTCGCAACTGCGATCTATGACGGGGCCGATGCGGTGATGCTCTCGGCCGAAAGCGCAACGGGTCAATACCCATGCGAGGCGGTGCAGATGATGGATCGCATCGCGATCAGCGTCGAGCGCGATCCAAGCTACCAGGGGCGGATCCACTTCACCCAGACGCGGCTCGAGCCGACCACCGCGGACGCGCTTGCCGGGTCGGCGCGGCAGATCGCGAGCACCATCTCGGCCGCCGCGATGATTTGCTACACGAGCTCGGGCTCAACGGCTCGGCGGATAGCGCGCGAGCGCCCGGCCGTGCCCCTGCTGGCGATGAGCGCGTCGATCATCACCGCCCGGCGCATGGGTTTGTTGTGGGGCGTGCACCCGGTGCACTCGCGCGACGTGTCGAGCTTCGAGGAAATGGTCGAGAAGGCCAAGCGGATGGCGCTGCGCCATCAAATCGCCAAGGGCGGCGACCGCGTGATCGTCATGGCGGGGATCCCGTTCGGCACCGCCGGCTCGACCAACGTCCTCCATGTGGTGCGGCTGATCGGCGATGAGCTGGAGCGGTATGGCGCGGCAAATCGGGCGAGCGGGACTAAGTCGTCGGACTGAACCCGCTCACTCCGCCGCGACCGCAGTTTCCTGCGCTCGTCCAAGCTGCCGTTTCTGATCGAGGCGGCGGAAGGTCGCCAGGGCCTGACCGACGATTTGGTCCATATTGTAGTAGCGATAGGTCGCCAGCCGCCCGACGAACGTGACACTGTCGGTCGCATCGGCGAGCGCTTCATAGCGCTTGTACAGCGCCTGATTTTCCGGTCGCGGGATCGGATAATAAGGGTCGCCCTCAGCCGACGGATATTCGTAAGTGATCGTCGTCCGCGGATGTGTCTGACCCGTCAGATGCTTGTATTCGCTGATCCGCGTATAGGGGACGTCCGGGTCGGGATAGTTCACCACTGCGACCGGCTGGTGCTGTTCCTCGTCGAGCGTTTGGTGGTCGAACTTCAGTGACCGATAGGGCAGTTTGCCGAAGCGGAAATCGAAATATTCGTCGACCGGCCCGCTGTAGATGATGTGAGTGGCCTCGACCTCGTCACGCACATCGCGGAAATCGACCCCGGTGCGGATCTCGATCAGCGGATGGTCGAGCATCTTCTCGAACATGGCGGTGTAGCCGTGCAGCGGCATGGCCTGGAACGTATCGCTGAAATAGCGGTCGTCGGTGTTGGTGCGCGTGGGGATGCGCGACGTGACTTGCTTGTCGAGCTCGCTGGGGTCCAGGCCCCATTGCTTGCGGGTGTAGCCGCGGAAGAACAGCTCGTAGAGCTCGCGCCCGACCGCGTTGATCACGACGTCTTCGGAGGTCTGGATATCTTCAACCGGTTCAGCGCGTGACGCGAGATACTCGGCGGCGTCTTCGTCAGTCTGGAGGTCGAGGCCGAACAGCTTGTTGAGCGTCGTCCGGTTGATCGGGATCGGCACCAACTGACCGCGAACGAGCGCCTGAACGCGGTGCTCGTACGGACGCCACCCGGTGAACTGCGACAAATAGTCGACCACCTGATCGCTGTTGGTGTGGAAAATGTGCGGTCCGTATTTGTGGTATAGAATGCCGTCGGCATTTGGCTCGTCATAGGCATTGCCGCCGACGTGATTGCGCCGGTCGATCAGAAGCACGCGCGCGCCATGCTGGCTGGCCAGCCGCTCGGCAAGGACGGAGCCGGCGAAGCCCGCTCCGACGATCAGATAATCGTAGCGCCTCCTGGCGCCAAACAGCGCGCTCATTCGGCCGCCACGAGCAGCGCCCGAGTGGCGCTCGCGCCGCGCGTTTTGAGCAGTTCGGCGACGAGGCCGCCCATGCGCGCCTGGGTCGTGTCCCAGCTAGTGGCGGAAAGCATGAGGTCCGCTTCGGCGAGCCAGCCGCTCTGCGGCTTGCGCGCAAGCTCGAGCGCTTTGTCGCAAGCGGCGACGAAACTCTCCGCGCCGTCGGCGATCAGGACGCCTTGAAGTTGGCCGTAATGCCGGACGACGTCCTTGACGGGAGTGGAGACCACCGGTTTTCCGCCCGCGAGATATTCCGGAGTCTTGGTCGGCGAGATGAACTGCGTCGATTCGTTCATCGCGAACGGCATCAGCGCTACATCCCATCCCGACAAGTAGGCCGGTAGTTGCGCGTAGGTCTTCGACCCGAGGTAATGAATGTTGGCTCGGCGCGGCAGCTCGTCTTCGGAAATCTTGACCACCGGTCCGACCATCACGAACGACCAGTCGGGCCGCATTTCCGCGGCCTTCGCCAGAAGCTCGGTGTCGAAGCGCTCGTCGATGACTCCGTAGAAGCCGAGGCGCGGCCGGGGCAGGTCCTCCTGATCGGCGGGATCGAACTGGCGAGCGCGCGCCTTGAGGAAATGGACTCGATCGACCGACGAGGGGAAGCAATGGACGTTGTGGTGACGGCCTTTTTTCGCCTCGTAGAGGCTCGACCCGCCGGTAAAGACGATGTCGGCCGTGTCGATCAGCTCCTGCTCGAGATCGAGCAGCCGGGGCGGAGCGAAGCGGAACTTCGACAGCTCGTCCATCGCATCATAGACGACGACGTCGGCGTCGACCTCCCGTGAGAACGGCAGCATCATTGGCGTGTAATACCAGGCGACCAGGGGGCCTCGCACCGTGCTGAGGTGCGCGTCGAGCAAGCGGTTCAAAGCAGCCTCACGGGCGTCCTGCGGCATCCCCTCGGGAAGGTGGGGAACGACGATGTGAACGCCATGCGCATCCTCTTCCTCGCGGACCTGGAGGTAAGCGATCTCCTTGGGCCCGATCTCAATCGGCTCTTCCCAGTAAATCACGTTCATATCGCGGGCGAAGCGGCACATGAGCTGCTGCGGCCGCTGGAACACGAAGTCCCACCGCAGGTGCGAAAAGCAGATCAATGTTGTGGGTCGAGGTTCCGGCACCGAGGGCTCGGCTTCGAACTCTACTGGCACTCCGGCGCGCGTTAGCATTTTTCGTTTAACCTCCGTGCTGTGTGTTGCCCGTGAATGAACGGGGCGGAGGGGATTCGGGTTCCGCTGACTGATCAATGTTAGCGATAAAATCGGTGATTGTGCAGTGCAGCATACGCCAGTCCGTTACGTTGCTGCGCCAATCCGATTTCGGTGCACAGCTGAGATGGGGACTTTCGCCCGCAAAACAAGGCTCGCGCGAGTGCGATTGACCGCGCCAGCGCGGCGTGGAAGGAACGCGTCCCGATATGGCCACGACGATCGAAGAGCTGGAAAAGCGCCGCGAATTGGCGCGGTTGGGCGGCGGTGAGAAGCGCATCGCGGCGCAGCATGCCAAGGGCCGCCAGACCGCTCGCGAACGCCTTTCCGTCCTGCTCGATCCGGGCTCGTTCGAAGAATATGACATGTTCGTCGAGCACAACGCGACCGACTTCGGGATGGCGGAGCAAAAAATCCCGGGCGACGGAGTGGTCACTGGATCGGGCACCATCAACGGCCGGCTGGTCTATGTGTTCGCGCAGGACTTCACCGTCTTCGGCGGCTCACTATCCGAACGCCATGCGCAGAAGATCTGCAAGGTCATGGACATGGCGATGAAGGTCGGCGCCCCGGTGATCGGCCTCAACGACAGCGGCGGAGCGCGAATCCAAGAGGGCGTGGCAAGTCTCGCCGGCTATGCCGAGGTGTTCCAACGCAACGTGCTCGCATCCGGAGTCATCCCGCAGATCAGCCTGATCATGGGCCCTTGCGCGGGGGGGGCGGTCTATTCGCCGGCGATGACCGACTTCATCTTCATGGTGAAGGACTCGTCCTACATGTTCGTCACCGGCCCCGACGTGGTGAAGACCGTCACCAACGAGGTCGTGACGCAGGAGGAGCTGGGCGGCGCGGTCACCCACACGACCAAGTCGGGCGTCGCCGACGTCGCGTTCGAGAACGACATCGACGCATTGCTCGCGACGCGCGAGTTCTTCGATTTCCTGCCCTTGTCGAACCGCCACGTTTTGCCCGAGCGGCCGTGCGAGGATCCGGTCGACCGCATCGAGGACAGCCTCGACACGCTTGTCCCGCCGAGCGCGGCGACGCCCTACGACATGCACGAGCTGATCCGGAAGGTCGCCGACGATGGCGACTTCTTCGAGCTGATGCCGGCGCACGCGGCCAACATCATCATCGGCTTCTGCCGCATCGAGGGCCGCACGGTTGGAGTCGTCGCGAACCAGCCGATGGTGCTCGCCGGAGTGCTCGACATCAACAGCGCCAAGAAAGCCGCGCGGTTCGTCCGCTTCTGCGACGCGTTCGACATTCCCATCCTGACCCTAGTCGACGTTCCCGGCTTCCTCCCCGGAGTCGGGCAGGAGCATCACGGGATCATCAAGCACGGCGCGAAGCTGCTGTTCGCTTATGCCGAGGCGACGGTGCCCAAGATCACGGTGATCACGCGCAAGGCCTATGGCGGGGCGTATGACGTCATGGCCTCCAAGCATCTGCGCGGCGATTTGAATTACGCCTGGCCCACCGCCGAGATCGCGGTGATGGGCGCGAAGGGCGCGGTCGAGATCATCTTCCGCAAGGACGCCAAGGACGCGGAGACGATCGCCAAGCGCACCGCGGAATATGAAGCGCAATTCGCCAACCCGTTCGTGGCCGCAAGCATGGGCTTCATCGACGAGGTGATCATGCCCCATTCGACGCGGCGGCGCGTGGCGATGGGCCTACGCAAGCTCCGCAACAAGCAGCTCGAAAATCCGTGGAAAAAACACGACAACATTCCGCTGTGAACGCCAGGCGGACCAAGTTCGCCTACGGCGCGACCTATTTTTAGCGAGATATTTATGAGCACCTACACCGCCACGATCCGCTGGAGCCGCACGGGCGAGGGCGACTTCGCCAAGGGCCAGTACAGCCGCGCTCACGAATGGGCGTTCGACGGCGGCGCGGTGGTCCCGGCGAGCGCGAGCCCGCACATCGTCCCCGCACCCTGGTCGGACGCGGCCGGAGTCGATCCGGAGGAAGCGTTCATCGCCTCGCTGTCGTCCTGCCACATGCTGTTCTTCGTCGACTTTGCGCGGCGCGCCGGGTTCGTGATCGACGAATATCTCGATGAGGCGGAAGGCGAGCTTGGAAAGGTGGCCGACGGGAAAATGGCGATGACGCGCGTGACGCTCCATCCGCGCGTGACCTGGGGCAGCGAGCCGCCCGACGAAGTAACCCTCGCCGACCTCCACCACCGCGCGCACGAAGCCTGCTTCATCGCCAATTCGGTGACAACGGAAGTGACAATCGAACAATGAAACTCGGTCGCCTCAACCATGTCGGCGTGGCAACGCCGTCGATCGCGAACAGCCTCGAACTCTACCGCAATATGTTCGGCGCCGAGCCGCATGGCGCGCCGTTCGACCTTCCTGCCCAGGGCGTGCGGGTCTGCTTCGTCGACACTCCCAACTCGCAGATCGAGCTGATCGAGCCCCTCGGCGACGATTCCCCGATCGTCAAATTCCTCGAGAAAAATCCGCTCGGCGGGCAGCACCATGTTTGCTTCGAGGTCCCCGATATCCACGCCGCAAAGGCCGAGCTCGAGGCCAAGGGGGCCCGCATCCTCGGCGAGCCGCGCATCGGCGCGCATGGGACGCCGGTCTTCTTCGTCCATCCCAAGGACATGGGCGGGGTGCTCACGGAAATCATGGAGACGCCGAGGTC
>JBDTON010000181.1:0-5156 GCA_039933195.1 Sphingomicrobium sp.
GGGATCGGGCCGCTTACCATTCTGGTCGTCGCCGAAGCGCAGTCGCGCGCGCGCGCCGTCGTCGATCTCGGCGACGAAATGGCGGTCGTAGGGGCGGCTGCTCAGCAGATTGCGGCGAGGCTCCCACCCCTCGGCGGGCAGGCCGCCGAGCGTTCCGGATACCGGACCGATACGAGGCATGGCGGCTTGGGGATCAATCGCGAGCAGCGAACTGGCCGGCCACCATGGCATCGACGCGCCGAACGGTGCTGTAAGCATCTGTTCGAGATCGAAGCCGTGTGACAACGGCGCCTTGGCCAGCAGCGGGCGAAACCGCGGCGGCACCGGTTGCTTTGCCGGCTTGTCGCAGCAGCTTTCCGGAGTCGCCCGGACGAGCTCGAGCCGGGACTCGGGCATTGTCCCGAGGCCCTCGCCTTCGAGGGTGGAGCCGTGATCGGCCAACACGATATTGCCTAGCGCGATGCTGATCTCTTCGCCCGGACGTCCCGCGACGGAGAGGCACAAGGGGAAGGTCAGCGCGTCGGCCGCGTCCCAGGCGATCTCCGTCACGTCAACTGGGCCGACGCCCGCCGGATGATCGAACAGCAGCCCCGAAGGATCGCTCGACAGCCGGGCGTCGGTCAGACGGACGGCCCAGCGACGGGTGAGGTCTCGGTCGGCCTCCTGCAGGGTGGTCGGACTGACCCTTTCCTCGAAGATCAGGATCGCGTTCGGCTTGTTCTTATCGGGCTGCAGCAGGGGGTGGTGCCCGCGCAGGGTGGCGCGGGTACTGCCCCTGGGAAGGCAGCAAGCCTCGTCGCCCCAGGTGTAGAAAGAGAAGCGGTTCAGCCGCTCGTCGAGTACCGCATTCAGAGCGGTTTCAAAGACCAGCGGCGACCCCGCGAGCGCGGCAGCGAGCGCCTTGCTGGCGGGAGCGATGGCGGCGCCGGCATTCGGGACCCTGGTGAGAAGCTGCGTTCCCTTTGGCAGGGGCACATTCGTGCTGGAGACCGCAATGTGGACAAAGGCGCGGGCGTTGCATCCTTCGTGCATCGGATAATCGATCAGCAAGGCATGGCGACGGATGGAAGTGCGCTGGCGCGCGGTAGCCAGATAGGCTTCGTTGGCGATGGCGTCCTGGCGGTAAGAAAGATTGTCGGCCGCATAAGCGAGCAATTCCACCAGCGCGACACCGAGATCGGCCGGTGAGCGTTCGGTCCAGCTGGGGCTCAACAGGCTCAAACGGTCGAGCATCAGCCTTCTCAGCGCCGGATAATCCTTCGCCAGATAATCGATGGCCGGACGGGCAGGCGCTTCGGGCGGGCAGATGAGCGCAGGGGCGCAGTCAAAGTCGTTGGGGCACTCGATCTTGAACGAGAATTGGACCGACGACAGCATTGGGTCGAAGCCGCCAAGAGGCTGGACGCTGCCGGGACCGGCGACGATGCTCAGCGTGTAATTCGAATAGTCGCCGTTGCTTTCGGTGCGCACGACCAGGGTCAGGGCGGGAAGATCGACTCCGGCGGCGAGGTTGGGCTCGGCGATCGCCGGCAGCGTGTCGGCCATCGCGCACCAGTCAATTCCGATGTCCTGGATGCGTTCGCCGCCGTCGATGCGCAGGTTGCCGGACGTCAGCGGGACCGCGGGGACCTTGAGGAGGCGCACGAACAATGTCTTCTGGCGCGGCGCGAGAGGCGGCGCCGCAAGGTCCAGCACCTCAAGAAACTCGATGCCGTTGTCGCCACCGGCGGCGCGGATCACCTCGAGACGTCGCAGGTCGCAGCAATGGAACCTCATGGCGCGCTGCCCGCAACTGTGAATGTGGCGCTGCTCTCAATCCGATCGAGCAGCACGACGTAGCGAATGGTGATCCGCAAGGCCGCGTCGTCATTTTCGACTTCGACGCCGAGGACGGCGACGAGATGCGACAAGTTGAGCTGCAGCGCGCTGTGGATCAGCATCTGGGTGGTCGACGCGAGGGTCGCACTGTTCGGCTCGAACACGAGATCGAGAAGGCCGGCGCCGAAGTCGCGCCGCATGACCCGTTCCCCCGGAGAAGTGAACAACACCTGCTCGATCAAGTCGCGGATATGATCGTCGCGATCCGTCGAGGCGGTGTGGCCGAGGCTGGAGAAGTGATAGGGGAAATCCAAGTTTCCGCTCATCGCTCGGCCGCTCATGTCGCGAGCGCTCGGAGTTGCTGCACAACGGGGAGCAGCGGACCGCCGGTGGGGACGCACACGGCCGTCCCGATCGCCGTGGCGACTGGGGCGCCACCCGCCATGACCCGCGTCGCACCGACCACCCACTGGCCGGTGACGCAGGGCGGGCTGCCCGAGGCGCTAAGGCCGCAGCCGGCGATCGCGTAGATCGTGGTCAGAGTGACTACCGGCTGCCCGCTTAGCGTGACGCGCGGGAACGGCGACGTCGGAACGGCCTGTCCGCCATGACCGCAAAGATCGGTGGCCCCGAGATGGAGAATGGGTGCGGGCATGCGTGTCTCCTCCTCAAATTACCGTCAGGGCGCCCAGATTCACGTCGACCGACGGTCCTGTCATATTGATGGCGGCGCCCTTCCCGTTGGAAATGATGATTCCGGTGTCACTCACGGAGATCATGGCGCCCGTTGCGGTCTGAATCAGGATGCCGCCCGTCGGCCCGGGGACGTCGCTGATGACGATGCCGTTCTTCAGCGCCGTTTGCAGGGTAATCCCCGACACACCCGGCGGGACCGCCTTGGCGAGCAACGGAACCTCGGCAGTGCTTCCCCAATATCCCCCAACCCAGATTGGATAATCCGGGTCGCCGCGCTCGAATTCGATCCACACGCCCGAGCCCACGGCGGGGACGGTGAAGATACCTGCATTAATGCCTGAAAGAGGCAGGCACGGCATCGCCCAGCTGCCGGGGATTGGCCCGCCCACGTCGGCCACCGCAGCCTGGATGCGACCGATCATCAGCGGGTCCACGTTGTTCATCACAGTTCCGCGGAACTTGCCGTAAAGAGGCCGCCCGCTCATGTCGGCACGGTCGGAACGGTGGAGATCAGGGCGTTGCGGGCTAAGGTGAAATCCTGCTTGTACGATCCGCGTTCGATCTCGTGGGTGACGCTCTGCACGTAATAGAGGCCGTTGAAGGGGAGACCCGCGCCCCGTACTCCGACCAGCCGACGCGACTTCAGCAGCCGGCCATATCGGCTAACGTCGAGCTTGCCCCGAGCGAAGACCGAGTCGCTATTCTGCCCAACGAACGCGATGCCGGCCGCGATCGCTTCAAGCGCGTTCAAATGACCTGTCTCGTTCAGCTTTTCGATGTTCGGCGGCAGCGGTGGCACCAGTCCCAGCGGGGGATTTAGCGGGGTCACGTCGGGGATCGGGACCGTGATCGTGGCCTTGCTGAACGGCTCCTGGAAGGAGACGATCGGCAGCTTCTTCTTTTCCTTCTCAAAAGTGAACGAGAGCTGCTCGACGTTGGTTTGCGCATCCATGTTGGTGGTCAGTGCCGGTTGTGGTTCGCCAAGCCGGATTTCAGGCCCCCAATAAGCGTTGGACGTCGCCGGGGCGGGGCCCGGCTCCAGATAGAAGACATAACCGGCCTCGTTCGCCAGGCGGCTGGCGTAAGCATAGTCGCTCCCGCGCTGCTGCGGGATGCGGTCGGTCGGCAGCGGAGGAATGTCATTAAGGCTTGGGATGACCATCGGAATCACGCCGAACGCCGCATACTTTGCGAGGATCAGCAACACACGGACGGACGGCGGCATCGCCGGGAAGGGCAGGCCCGGTATTTCGATCTTGTCCATCAGGGCGGACAGGTCCTTGCCCTTGACGATCAGCCGCGAGACGCCGCCTTCGCCCGGTTGAGCTTCGACGTGGGTGGTGACGCCGTCGATGATCGACTCGGCGCGGCCGTTGATCGTGACGATCAGCACGACCCGCATGAGCGGCAGACCGCCGCCGCCGGTGAGCAGGAACAGCGTGCGCAGCGGCGATCGCGCCGGCAGCTCGAAGGTCAGCTCGAAACCGCTTGGAGTACTGCCGGAGCCGTTGTCGACCTTGGCATGGACGAGGGCCTCGGTCACCTCGCGCGGTGCAGCAACGGGCACCGGTCCGATCCTCAGTGACAGGTCAATGCCCTGCAGCATACCGTCGCCTATTGCCCGCTCGGTGCCGGGATCTTCACCCGGAGCCCGATCGTGTCGGTCAGCTGGAAGGGGTCGATTACGGCGTTCGCGTCGGCGATCCGCCAGTAAAGCTCGGACTCGCCAAGACGTTCAGCAGCCAGCAAATCGGGCCTTTCGCTGCCGTGCACGACATGTTCGGCCGCAATCGCGATATCGCGGGTCTGCGGGATGAAGCGGCGCAGCACGAAAGCAATTGGCGTGCCGCTTGCGGTGGGCTGGAGACCCTGCGTGATTCCATAATAACGGCTGCTGACCTCGAACGGAGTCGATGAGATCGCGCCGGCATCGAGCAGGGCCTGAACGGGGTCGCTTGCCACGATCAGCCTGCTTTCGCCTTTGCGGCCAGCGCTTCGCGATTGCGCAAATAGCCGATGAACATGGTGCCGCCTTTGTGCCTGAAGCCGAGATCGTCGGTGCTTAGCACCCTGAGCCCGAGGCTGATCTTGGCGCGGACCGGATTGAGCGCGGGGTCGAAGGCTTCCTCGGTCACCGAGAATTCGGTGACCCGCACGGGCGCCACCCGGCTCTGGCCCCATTGGAAGAGGACCAGCGGAGCTTCCGGCGGCAGGATCTCCAGCGTCCCGTTAGCGCTTTGCGTATCGATCGCCAGTAGCTCGTCGACGCTGGGATTGATCAGCGATTCGAGGACGGCGAGCTGCGGCCCGATGCCGAAGCGGGCCGCGTTCGGGTTGCTGTCTGGGAATTCCAGCTGGTCAGTTGCGTCGATTTCAGCGTCGAGCTTGATCGATTCGACCGCCGGCCCCTTGAGGCGGAAGGGCTGCGCGCGTTCGCCGCCCCCGTCGCCGCCGGCGCCCTGCACCTGGTAGGTGTGGCTGATCTGGTCGGGATTATATTGCATGGCGATGGTGTGTCGGATCGCCCCGCCGCCCGGCGCCATGACGACCAGCGCGCCCTTGGTGAGCCGGGGGGAGGCGGTGAGGGTCATGAGGGGGTTTCCGACGCCGGCGCGAAGAACACTCGAAGTGCGGCGCACCCA
>JBDTON010000182.1:0-4563 GCA_039933195.1 Sphingomicrobium sp.
AATTGCAGCGTGTCCTCGCGCACTTCGAACAGCCACAGGTTCGGGGTCATCGCGCCGACGTCCATGATGTGGCTGCCGAGATTGAGCAGATGGTTGGAGATGCGCGTCAGCTCCGCCATCAATGTGCGGATGTATTGAGCGCGGATGGGCACCTCGAGCCCCATCAATTTCTCGATGGCAAGCACGAAGCTGTGCTCCATGCACATCGGCGAGCAGTAATCGAGGCGGTCGAAATAAGGCAGCGCCTGGGCGTAGGTCTTGTACTCGATCAGTTTCTCGGTGCCGCGGTGGAGCAGCCCGATATGCGGATCGACGCGCTCGACGATCTCGCCGTCGAGCTCCATGATCAGGCGGAGCACGCCGTGCGCGGCCGGGTGCTGCGGGCCGAAATTGATCGTGTAGTTGCTGATCTGCTGATCGCCCGGATCGCGCGGATGCCCGAGATCGGTCCCTTCGCCGACGGCGCCGATGCTAAGCTCGACCTTGCGCGGGCTCTTGGGCTGGGCCTCCGTGCCCTCCAGCCCGGCGAAAAGGTCGGGACGGGTGTCGGTCACCGCTCCTTCCTCCGCGACGGCTTGCTCACCTCGCTCTTGGCCTTGGCTGAGCGCGGCTTGCGCGCTTCTTTGGTCGCCTGCTTGTCGGCAGGCGCTCCTCCGCCGGTCTGGGCAGGCTTATCGGTGGTCTTCGGCGTCTCAGCCGGGGTTTTCGGGTTCACGCCCGAGGGCGCGTTGGGTGCCGGCGCCGGAGACGGCGCACCCGCTGCCTCGGCGGTCGCCTTCTCGTCGCCGGGGAGCCGGTATTCCGGGCCTTCCCACGGCATCAGGAAGTCAAACGTGCGAAAATCCTGCGGCAGCGACACCGGCTCGTAGACGACGCGCTTCTCCGCCTCGGAATAGCGCATCTCGACATGGCCGGTGAGCGGGAAGTCCTTGCGCTGGGGGAAACCCTCGAAGCCGTAGTCGGTGAGAATGCGCCTCAGGTCCGGGTTGCCGGCAAAGGTCACGCCATACATGTCGTACACTTCGCGCTCGAGCCATCCGGCGTTGGGCCAAAGCGTGGTCACCGTGGGCACGGGAGTGGCTTCGTCGGTCGAGACCTTGACCCGGATGCGGCGGTTCTTGGTCAGCGACAGAAGGTGATAGACGACCTCGAACCGCTCAGGCCGGTCGGGATAATCGACCCCGGCAATCTCCATCAGTTGTTGGTACTCGAGCCCAGACGTGTCGCGCAGCGCCTTCAAAACGCTGGCGATTTCCTCTCGCTTCACGGTGAGCGTGATCTCGCCAACGTGCTCTTTCACGTCGAGCAAGGCGTCGCCGATCAGCTTGTTCGCGGCGTCGACAACCCCCGCGTCCGAGGCGGTGCGAGGAAGGTGGAGGGCGACCATCAGCGCTGGATCGTCCCTTCGCGGCGGATCTTCCGCTGGAGCTGGAGGATCCCGTAGAGCAACGCCTCTGCCGTCGGCGGGCAGCCGGGAACGTAGATGTCGACGGGCACGATGCGGTCGCAGCCGCGCACCACCGAGTAGCTGTAGTGATAATAGCCGCCGCCGTTGGCGCAGCTGCCCATGGAGATCACGTAGCGCGGCTCGCTCATCTGGTCGTAAACACGGCGCAGCGCCGGGGCCATCTTGTTGCACAAAGTCCCGGCGACGATCATCACGTCCGACTGGCGGGGTGATGCGCGCGGCGCGGCGCCAAACCTTTCAAGGTCATAGCGCGGCATGTTCACATGGATCATTTCGACCGCGCAGCAGGCGAGGCCGAAGGTCATCCACCACAACGAGCCGGTGCGCGCCCAGGTGAACAGATCCTCGGTCGAAGTGACCATGAACCCTTTCTCGTTGAGCGATTGCCGCAGCTCCTCGAGCTTCTTCTGATCGACTTCGCCGGGAACCAGCCCCGCGAGCCGCGCCAGCTCCTCCTCCGTCGGCATGGGATCGTGCTGCGGGTCGAGCATCACTCCCATTCGAGCGCTCCCTTTTTCCACGCGTATGCGAGGCCGAGGGCAAGCTCGACGAGGAAGATCATCATCGCCGCCCAGCCGGCGAAGCGAGTGAAGCCGAGGCTGACCGCCCATGGGAACAGGAACGCCGCTTCCAGGTCGAAGACGATGAAGAGGATGGCGACCAGGTAGAAGCGGACGTCGAACTCGGCACGGGCGTCCTCGAACGCCGGGAAGCCGCATTCATATTCGCTGAGCTTGGCGGCGTCCGGCTTGTGCGCTCCGGTCAGCCGAGCGACCAGCATGGGCAGCACGACGAAGCCCGCGGACAGGCCGAGGGCGATGATCAGGAACAACAGGATCGGCAGGTAGCCTGCGGCGACGCTTGCCAAGGGGATACTCCAGGGGCTCGAAACTTGGCGGCGCTTTAGGGCAGCCAGTTGCGGCGGGCAACTATCTCAGCGCGCCGGCGATCAGCTTCTGCAGCTTGCTGTGGATGGCAGCCGATCCGGCGACATATTCGCGCCGCTCGAACGATTTGTCGCCGCCGCGATAGTCGGTCACGAAGCCGCCGGCTTCCTTGACCAGGAGCACGCCAGCGGCGCTGTCCCACAAGTCGAGATCGTCCTCCCAGAAGCCGTCCATCCGCCCGGCGGCAACCCAGGCGAAGTCGAGCGCGGCCGAGCCGAAGCGGCGGAGCCCTGAGACGTAGGGAGCAACCGCTCCATAAACCTTCGCCCAGCTCTCGGGCGCCCCGCGGCCGCAATGCGGAATGCCGGTGCCGATCAGGCTTTCGCTGAGGTCGCGGCGCGCGGACACGCGAAGGCGGCTGTCCTGAAGCCACGCGCCGCGCCCCTTCTCGGCCCAGAAGCTCTCGTCCGTCAGCGGCTGGTAAACCAGCCCCTGAGTGATCTCGCTGCCGCCGCCGGGCTTGCGCTCCTCGACCGCGATCGAAATCGAGAAATGCGGAACTCCGTGGAGGAAGTTGGTCGTGCCATCGAGCGGATCGACGATCCACCGCGGCTTGTCCGGATTGCCTTCGATCTCGCCGCCTTCCTCGAGCAGCATGCCCCAATCTGGCCGCGCGTTGCGCAACTCATCGACGATGGTCTGCTCGGCGCGCTTGTCGGCCATTGAGACGAAGTCCCCCGGCCCCTTGCGGCTGACCTGCAGCAATTCGACCTCGCCGAAATCGCGGCGCAGACGCGGCGCAGCCTTGCGCGCTGCGCGTTGCATGACGGTGATCAGTCCGGAGTGGGCGACCATGGGCTAGTCCGCGCGGCGGACATATTCCCGGTTGTAGACGTCGACCACGATGCGCGTTCCGCTGGTGATGTGCGGCGGGACCATCACGCGCACGCCATTATCGAGCACCGCCGGCTTATAGCTCGAGGACGCGGTCTGCCCCTTCACCACGGCGTCGGCCTCGACGACCGTCGCCTCGATCTGGTCGGGCAGCTCGACCGAGATCGGCCGCTCGTCGTACATGTCGAGCTTCACTTCCATCCCGTCCTGGAGGAAAGCCGCGGCCTCCCCGACCAGGTCTTCGGGCAAGGACACCTGCTCGTAGGTGTCCTTGTCCATGAACACGAGCATGTCGCCGTCGTGGTACAAATATTGATAGTCCTTGGTGTCCAGCCGGACGCGCTCGACCGTCTCGGCGGAGCGGAAGCGGATGTTGGTCTTGCGGCCGTCGATGAGGTTCTTCAGCTCGACCTGCATGTAGGCGCCACCCTTGCCCGGCTGGGTGTGCTGGATCTTCACCGCGCGCCAGATGCCGCCCTCATATTCGATGATGTTGCCGGGACGGATGTCCACGCCGCTGATCTTCATGGATCGCCTGCCTGATTGAACCAGATGGAAAGAGCCGCCACCCGCCCGCTAGCGGGGCCGGCAGAATGGAATGCGCTCCTAGCCGCTGGCCTTTTTCCCGGCAAGCAGCGGATAGGGGTTGATTGGAGTGCCGTTCCACCAGCGCTCGCCCGGCGCCATCTGGTTGATCGCGAAATGGAGGTGCGGGCCTGCCGCGTTTGCATCGCCGGTATGGCCGACGCGGCCGATCACCTGGCCGCGCCTCACCTGCTGCCCTTCATTCAGCCCCGGGGCGTAGGCGGAAAGATGGGCATAATAATAGACCCACTTCTGGTCGGGCGACCGTTCGTAGATGGTGATCCCGCCGCGAACGCTGTTGAACAGTTTCTCGATCGTCCCGTCGGCCGCGGCGATCACCGGCGTGCCCTCGGCGGCCATGATGTCGATCGCGTCGTGGCGGCGGCCCTGGGCGCGGGCCTGGTCGAACGTATCCATGAGTTGGTTCTGCTTTACGCCCGGCACGGGAATCGCCAGCCCCGCGGGGCCGACCTCGACGCCCTCGGCAATCGCCACCGCGGGTGCTCGCGGCGGCTTCACGGTCACAACATTTCCCGCCGCCTGGATTACCGTGTCGGCCGGCGAATTCGAGACGAAATTGTAGAACCAGATCCAGAAGGCGCTGACGAGCACCGCGGTAACGACCGCGCTGAACAATGCGGTGGCGACGTATCTTCCCATCGTTCGCGCAACCCTCCGGCCCAAGCGTTGTTGATGTGGAACGATGCAGGATGGAAGTGGGTCCAAGCA
>JBDTON010000183.1:0-11617 GCA_039933195.1 Sphingomicrobium sp.
AAAATGGCGCGCCCGGAAGGATTCGAACCTCCGGCCCCCAGATTCGTAGTCTGGTGCTCTATCCAGCTGAGCTACGGGCGCGCATGCGCAGAGCGGCTCAGGGCCGCGGCTGGGGCGCGACATAAGGGGAGGAGCCGCGCCACGCAACCCTCGGCCGGGGAGGTCAGGCGGTGGCGGCGGTCTGGGTGCAGGCGGGGGTGCAGTTGCTGGCGCGGGCGGCGAAATCTGCGGCGAGCTTGGCGTGCCAGGTGCGGGCCGTTTCCGTGACTGCGCGCTGGGCGGCCATCCGCTCCTCGACCGCTCGGCGGCGATAGTAACGCTCGTTCGATTCCACTGGCCCCCCCTCGGTCCACGAGGACAACTCAATAAGGACCATCACCCGGCATTCGCTAAGAGACAGTTAATATCCACAGCGCCGTGCACAATAGTCGCTCCGAGAGGCGTGAATGCGCCGCTTTGTCTCGGGATGGCACAGGCGACTGTCCGGCGATGGCACGCTTGGGCGAAGCACGGGTCGTCCTTGAAACCTAACGACTCGACGACCGTTAGGGACGGCAAATGCCCTGTTAAGGAAAGCAGCCCATGCTGAGTTCGAGTGAGATGCCCCGCACCGCGTTCAACCCGAGCACCCGCGGCTATCACGCCGTCTATCACGACGGCGAGATCAACCATTGCCCCGGCTGCAGCCGAACCCACTGGCTCGTCGGCCGGATGTCGGCCGAGTGCGCGTTCTGCGGAACCGCGCTTCCCCTGAGGGAGGCGGGCAACCGGGGCGCGCCCACTCCGGTGTTCTGGAGCGGCTCGCGCCCGAGCTACGCCGAGCTCAACGCCGCCTGACGGTCCTGCGCATTTTCGTTTAAGTCCAAGGCGCCCGGTGTATATAACCGGGCCCATGAAGACGCTTTTCATCTCCGCTTTGGCACTGATGAGCGCCTCGCCGGCTTTTGCTGGCGCATCCGGCTTCACCCTCGTCAACGGTACTTCGGGAGCCTTAGGCGATGTCTCGATCCGGCGTGCGGGGACGAACGACTGGAAGCCGCTCGGTGTAGCGCCGGCCGCGGGCGCTGGCGGGGCGGTCCAGTTCAGCGATCCCGATTGCGCGTTCGATATTCGCGCCAACGTCGCCGGCGGCGGCCCGGTCACCTGGGCCGGAATTAATCTGTGCGGCGCGAAATCCGTGACTCTGAAGAAGGACGATAACGCCGGAGCATGGGTCGACTACGACCAGTAGGCGCCCGGCGCTCCGGTAGAGCAGGATAGGAGCCGGTCTGAGTCGCCGCAGCGGCGGCGGGCCGGACAGAGTCGAGCAGCCTGGCGCCGGCGAGAAACACCACGCCCGTGCAGGCGACCGCCAGCATCCAACCCTCCCAGCCGGGATAGACTTCGAGATAATGGCGCCCGCGCTCGACCGCTCCCAGTGCGATGGCATAGACGACCAGCCACGCTTCGAACCGCGTCTTGATCGTGAAAAGCCGACCGATTTTTCGAAGCATGGACGTTACCTCGACTCGTTAAGCACCGAACGTGCCAACGGCGGATCTGCGCCATTTGTTCATTAAGGAAAACGGTGAATCGTAAGTTTACCTTACAGAATCTGTCCCAGATCGAGAAGTTCGAGGAGCGCCGCGCGCGCGCCCTCGACGTCGCGGATCACCGCCGGCTGTTGCAGCTCGCCGTGGTGGATCTGTTCGGGCCAGTGGCGGCGCACCACTTCGGCAATTCCGTCGAGCTTCGCATCGTCCACCATGAAGCGGGGATCGACCGTCGCGGGGTCGGCGACCACGCGCAGCCTGAGGCATGCCGGCCCGCCGCCGTTGGCCATCGACTGACGGACGTCGACCACCTCGACTCGGCGGATCGGCCCGTTGCCGGCGACGTGCCGCTGTATCCAGCTCCACACGGACGCGGTCTCGCGGGCTTCCGCAGGAATGATCAGCGTCGTCTGTCCGCTCGGCGGGGTAACCAGCTGCGCGTTGAACAGGTACGAGCGCACCGCATCGGCCAGCGGGACGTCCGAGTCCGGCACTTCGACATATTCGAACCCGGGGACCAGCTGCCCGCACTGGGCGATCAGCGCGCCCTTGTCGGCAAATGCGTTTTCGTGCGCGAACAGCACCCGCTCATTGGCGACTGCGACGACATCGTTGTGGAACGCGCCCGCCGCGATCGCCTCCTCCGACTGAGCGGCGAAGATCGTGCGCCCGGGATCGAGCCGGTGCTGCCGGGCGATCGCCTTCGATGCCTCGATGTGCTGTCGCGCTGGAAACGCGCCGCCCGAGACTCCGTAGACGAAGACCTCGACCCCGGGCTCTGCGTGCGCTCCGCTGAGCCGCATGTGATTGGCCGCGCCCTCGTCGCCGAATGTCGGCGGGACCGGCCCATGCACTTCGAAATGCTGCCGGTTGGCGAAAGCGAGCTGGAGCTGCGCGAGCGTCGCGGGCCATTCGTGGCTTCGGTGCGGCATGGTACGTAGATTGGCGGCGGTGAGGTGGCATCTGCCGTCCGCGGCGTCAGGCGCAGGCGAGACCGTTGCCGCATTTGCCGCCCACATCGCCGACGCCGACATCGCGTTGGCGGCGAGCGCCGCTTCCGAATGATCGATATCCGTTCCAAGCTCGGTGAGCCAAAAGTGGTGCGGCCGGGGGTGCGGGAGGAAGACTCCCTGGACGAGTCCAAGCGCCAGATTTGCGCGCATCTTCTCCACGCCCTCGAGCGCCGCCTGCCGCGGTTGGGAGACTTCACCGGCGTGGCGCATGGAGGCGACGTTGCCGAAGCTCAGCCCGGCATAATTGTGGCTCGGGCCGACGATCCCGTCGAAGTTGATCTCTGTGAGGGCCATCAGCGCGCTGCGACGATCAGCTCATCGCCGATCTTCACCTCGAGCAGCTCGGCGGCTGCTTCGTCGATCGCGACGCCCTTGCGCGGAAGCCGCTTCACCGACGCGCAGCAGGCGCGGAAATCCGTCAGCCGCCCCGCCGCGACCAGCATCTTGGTCCCGCCGTTGGCACCGATCTCGCACAATATGTCGAGGCGCGATTCGCGGACGGTGAGGATCTGGTCGGTGGCGGCGGTGACCGTCGGTCCACCGTCGAAAATGTCGATATAACGGTCGAACACGAAACCCTCGTGCTCGAGCATGCGCAGCGCTGCCCGCCCGCTCGGGTGCGGCAGGCCCATGACTGCCTTCGCACTGTCCGCGAGCAGGTCGACATAGATCGGGGTCCTGGGCATCAGGTCGGCAATGAAACGCGTGCCGTGCACCGCGTTGAACTCGTCGGCCTCGGGGAAGGTCATGCCAAAGAAACGGCCGGCCAGACCATCCCAAAAGGGCGCGTTGCCGGCTTCGTCCATCACTCCGCGCAGCTCGGCCAGCGTACGGTCGCCGAAGCGTCCTCGGTGCGATTTCATGAACAGATAGCGGCTGCGCGCGAGGAGCGCTCCCCAGCCGCCTGCGCGAACCTCAGGGTGGAGGAACAGCCCGCCGACCTCGGACGCGCCTTCAAGGTCGGTCGTCAGGCTCAGCATCTGATTGCGAAAGGTCTTGCCGAGCTCGGGACTGGTCTGGGTCAGCGTGCTCAGGTGATAGGAGTAGAAGGGCTGGACGACTCCCACCTGGCCGAACACCTGGCAGGTACCGCGGATCGCGCCGGATTTTGGGTCCTCGAGGACGAAGACGTAAAGGTCGCCTTGCTGGACGTCCTCCTCGCGCGCAAACGATTTGTCGGAGCGGGCAAGCTTGGCGACGAGTGTTCCGCGGTCGGCCGGAAGGTTGGTAAATCCGCCGCCGGTCAGCTTCGCCATCTGATAGATCGCGCGAAAATCTTCGCCGCTCGCGGGGCGCACGCGAAAGCTCATTGGGTGCCCCCGGCCAGCCGCAGGATCGTCAGCGCCGACAAGGCCGCGCGCTCCTTCAGGCTCTCGGCGATCAGAAACTCCTCCATGCTGTGGATCTTGCCGCCGCGGACCCCCATCGTGTCGACGACGGGGACTCCGCAGGCGGCGATATTGTTGCCGTCGCATACTCCGCCGGACGGCTGCCACGCGATGGCTTGGCCGAGGTCGGAACCAGCCTGCTTTACGAGGTTGAACAGCCGCTCTGCCTCGGGCGTGAGCGGCTTGGGCGGACGACCGAAGCCGCCCTGCGTTTCGATTGCGACGTCGTGCTCCGCGGCGACAGCGGACACTTCTTCGCCGACCTCGCGCTTCGCTTCCGCTTCGATCTCGGGCGTGCGCGGGCGCAAGTTCACGCGCAGGATTGCCAGGTCGGGGACGACATTGCTCGGGCTGCCGCCTTCGATGCGTGAGGGATTGACCGTCAGGCCTTCGCGCTTGAGCCGGTCGAGCCTGAGCGCGAGATCCGCCGCAGCGAGGAGTGCGTTGCGGCCGTCTTGCGGGTTCCGTCCTGCGTGGGCCGAGCGACCGCGCACGATCATGGTGAAATTTCCGCTTCCTGGCCGCGCTCCCGCGAGCGTTCCGTCCGGGAGAGCCGCGGGCTCGTAGGTCAGTGCGGCGCGTTTGCCCGCCGCTGCCCGGGCGAGAAGCGCGGCCGAAGCGGGCGAGCCGACTTCCTCGTCGCTGTTGACCACGACCTCGTAGCCGAACCGGTCCGCGCTCGCGCTTTGCTCAACTGCTTTGAGAGCAGCGAGCATCACCGCGATCCCCCCTTTCATGTCCGCGACTCCAGGGCCGTTCAGCACGTGCTCGTCGATCCAGCGGGTCTCCTGGAACGCGTGGTCTGCCCCAAAGACCGTGTCCATGTGTCCCGTGAGCAGCAGCTGCACCGGGGCCGTGGGGCGCACGGTCAGATGCAGATGGCGGCCATGCTGGACCTGGACCGCGCGTCCGGCGGCATCGACTGCTTCGACCGGGGCAGGATTTTCGAGGCGGATCACTCCGGGGAGCGCGGCGAATGCATCGGTGAGCAGGTCCGCCATCCGCTCGAGCCCGCCGAGGTTACGCGAGCCGCTGTTGACCGCGGCCCAGGCGAGCACCTGGTCGAGCATCGGCTCGGCCGCCGCGCGGTCGACCGTTTTGCGTTCGCTGGACGTCAGTTCCCCCATGCGCCGGCTCCTAGCCGCGCCCTTTGCCGAACGCCACACCGCTACAGATGGTCCGCGAAGTCCTTCAGCAGGCGCCGATAGAGGTTGCGCTTGAAGGGTACTATGAGCTCGGGCAGCCGCTCGGGCTCGACCCATCGCCATTCGCGAAACTCGGGATGCGACGTCGCGATGTTCACGTCCTGATCGTCGCCGAGGAAGCGAGCGAGATACCAGTCCTGGTCCTGGCCTCTCCACTTGCCGCCCCACAACTTGCCGCGCAGCTCGTCCGGCAGGTCATAACGGAGCCGATCGGGACACTCGGCGATCCGTTCGACGAGGCGGGGGGCAATGCCCGTCTCCTCCTCCAACTCGCGGAGCGCCGTCGCCCACGGGTCCTCGCCTTCGTCGATCCCGCCCTGCGGCATCTGCCAGGCGTCGTCGGTGTTATCGATCCGTGCGCCGACGAAGACCTTGCCCTCGCCATTGAGGAGCATCACGCCGACCCCGCGGCGGTAACAATCGTTCTTAGCCATTCCGCGTCATTGCGAGGAGCGAAGCGACGAAGCAATCCAGTTTGCGCCGCTGGTTTGCTTCGCTGTGCTCGCAGTGACCACAAGAAAGTTGGCGAATGCAGTCGCGTAGGCCTAAAGAGAGCGCAGTTTACACTCGCGCGTTTGTGAAGGATTCCTCGTGGCGACAGCCACCCATCAGCTGACCGAAAAGGAAGCGACCGCGCATCCGGCGCTGGAAGCGGTCGTCGTCCGCTTCGCCGGCGACAGCGGCGACGGGATGCAGCTGACCGGCGGACAGTTCACCCTCTCGACCGCGCTTGCCGGCAACGACCTGGCGACCTTTCCGGATTTCCCTGCCGAGATTCGCGCGCCGCAAGGCACGACGTTTGGAGTTTCGGCCTTCCAGATCAACTTCGGCTCGGCTTCGATCGAAACCGCCGGCGATCAGCCCGACGTATTGATCGCGATGAATCCCGCTGCGCTCAAGGTGAACGCCGATCAACTGCGCGAGGGCGGGCTGATCATCGCCGACGAGGGCGAGTTCACGGCGCGCAATCTCGCCAAGGCGGGCTACGAGCACAACCCGCTCGAGGACGACAGCCTCGCCAAATGGCAGGTGGTCCACTTCAACATCTCGCAGCTGACGCTCGATGCCGTGAAGCCGTTCGGCCTCGGCAACAAGGAGGCTTTGCGCTGCAAGAATATGTGGACGCTCGGCCTCGCGCTGTGGATGTTCGACCGCGACCGCCAGCCAATCGTCGATTGGCTCAAGGCCAAGTTCGCTAAGGCGCCCGAGCTCGCCGAAGCCAACATCGCCGCGTTGAACGCCGGTCACGCCTATGGCGAGACGGCCGAGATGGGCGCGCCGTTCAAGCAGCACCATATCGCTCCCGCGCCCGCCGAGCCCGGCCTCTACCGCACCGTCACCGGCGCCGAGGCGCTCGCGCTTGGGCTGGTCGCTGGCTGCCAGCTCGCGGGCATCAATATGTTCTTCGGCTCTTATCCGATTACTCCGGCGAGCCCTTTGCTGCACCACCTCGCGCGGCTCAAGGAGTTCGGGATCATTACCTTCCAGGCCGAGGATGAGATCGCGGCCATCTGTGCGGCGATC
Source organism: Sphingomicrobium sp. (assembly GCA_039933195.1). Taxonomy (GTDB): domain Bacteria; phylum Pseudomonadota; class Alphaproteobacteria; order Sphingomonadales; family Sphingomonadaceae; genus Sphingomicrobium. The sequence continues at coordinate 6,663 of JBDTON010000183.1, forward strand.
GGCGCCTCTTATGCTGGTCAGCTCGGGATCACCTCGTCGTCGGGCCCGGGCATCGCGCTCAAGACGGAGGCAATCGGGCTCGCGGTCATGACCGAGCTTCCTTTGATCGTCGTCAATTCACAACGCGGGGGACCTTCGACGGGATTGCCGACCAAGACCGAACAGTCTGATCTCTATCAGGCGGTCTACGGCCGTAACGCGGATTCGCAGGTGCCGGTGATCGCTGCCCGCTCGCCCGCCGATGCGTTCGAATGCGCGATCGAGGCGTGCCGCATCGCCACCCATTACATGACGCCGGTCTTGCTGCTCACCGACGGCTATATCGCCAATGCGGCCGAGCCGTGGCGAGTGCCGGACATGAGCGGTTACGATCCCTTCCCGGTGAAGTTCTTCAATACCGCGCCGGCCGAAGGGCAGGGCGTGATGCCCTACGCACGCGGCGACGGGCTCGCGCGGCCGTGGATCAAGCCGGGCACGCCGGGCCTCGAGCACCGCATCGGCGGGATCGAGAAACAACCCGGCACCGGCAACATCGATTACTCGCCCGCCGCGCACCAGGAGATGACCGACACCCGCGCCGCCAAGGTGTTGGGCGTCGCCAACACCATTCCCGATCAGGACATCTGCCTCGGCCGCGAAGGCGCCGAGCTCGCGGTAGTCGGATGGGGCTCGACGTTCGGTCCGATTCACCAGGCTGTGCGGCGCGCGCTTGGCAGAGGCCAGGACGTCGCCCACGTCCACGTCCGCCACATTTGGCCCATGGCCAAAAATATGTCCGTCCTACTCAAGGGCTTCAGCCATATCCTCGTTCCCGAGATGAACATGGGCCAGTTCAAGACCGTGCTGCGCGATCAATTCCTGGTCGACGCGCAATCCCTGACCAAGGTGAGCGGACACCCGTTCCGAATCGCCGAAATCGAGGCAGCGATCGACGCGACTCTAGGCCTGGACAAGCGCGCGTGAGTGCGAACATTGGGAACATTCGGATGAAACAGCTCAACGCCTGGCCGATGCTGATCCTGCTGATCGTGGTGCTCGCGCTCGTCATCTGGCTGAGGCCTCACGGATGAACGACCTCACCCCGATCCCGACCACCACCGCCAAGGACTGGGCCAGCGACCAGGAGGTGCGCTGGTGCCCGGGCTGCGGCGACTATGCGGTGCTGAAAGCCGTGCAGCGGACCATGCCCGACCTCGGTGTCGCGCGCGAAAAGACGGTGTTCATCAGCGGGATCGGCTGCTCGAGCCGCTTCCCTTATTACATGTCGACCTACGGTTTCCACACGATCCACGGCCGCGCTCCGGCGTTCGCCACGGGGGTCAAGCTCGCCAATCCCGAGCTCGACGTGTGGATTATCACGGGCGATGGCGACGCTCTGTCGATCGGCGGCAACCACACGATGCATGTTCTGCGCCGCAATCTCGACTGCCAGATCCTGTTGTTCAACAATGAGATCTACGGCCTCACCAAAGGTCAGTATTCGCCGACCAGCCGGGTCGGCACCCGCAGCCCTTCCACGCCCTTCGGATCGGTGGACCGTCCGGTGAATCCCTGCGCCTTCGCGCTGGGCGCCAATGCCCGCTTCGTCGCCCGGGGCATCGACGTGCACAAGAACCTGCCCGAGGTGCTCAAGGCGGCTCACGCGCACCGCGGCGCGAGCTTCGTCGAAATCTATCAGAATTGCGTCGTGTATAACGACGACGTGTTCGCGTCCTTTACGGAGCGCGAGGTGGCAGCCGAGAAGCAGCTGTGGCTGAAAGCGGGCGAGAAAATGCTGTTCGCCGGCGGCGCCAAAGGTATCGCGCTCGACACTGAGCGGCTGTGCCTGAAGGTGGTGGAAGGCGACGACCCGTCGGTGCTTGTCCACGACCCGAAGAACCGCTCGATCGCCCACATGCTCGTGGAGCTGCCCAACGAAGGCTTCCCGATGGCGCTCGGCGTGATCTACGAAGATCCGCGTCCGACGTTTGAAGCCGCGGTCATCGAACAGAACCGCGCCGCCGCCAAGGGCAAGACGCCCGATCTCCAGGCGCTCGTCTCCAAGGGCCAGACCTGGATGGTCGAAAAGGAGCCGCACAAGCTTTGATTCGCGGCTGCTGAGTGGACAGTATCACCCACACTTTGGCTGGCGCGCTGATCGGCGAGATGGGGCTCAAGTGTCGTTCGCGCTTCGCATTTGCCGCGTGTCTGCTCGGCGCCAATGCTCCCGACATCGACGTGTTCGGACCGATGATCCTGCCAGTCGACGGAATCGCGTTCCATCGTGGGCCGGCTCACGGAATCTTTGCCTGGCCGTTCCTCGCGGCTGCTATCGTCGCCATTCTTTGGCTGGTCGACCGGCTGAAGCCGCGGGGACCGGATGCGCTGCCGTTTCGCGCCGGAGCCTTGTTCTTAGTCGCGTTCCTGGCGGTACTGACGCATCCGTTCCTCGACTGGCTCACGACCTACGCGATCGCCATTTTCGCGCCGTTGAGCTGGCGTTGGTTTTCCGGCGATGCGATCTTCATCGTCGACTTGGTCTATTGGCTTCTGATGGTCGTCGGGATCGCGTGGTCGGCGGTCCGGTACCGGTGCCGTGCGCGGAATCCGGCTCGCCCGGCGCGCATCGCGGGCGTGCTCATGCTGGGCTACATCTGCTTCAATCTCGGCGAGAGCGCGCAGGTAGAGCGCAACACGGCGGAACTGCTTCGCCGGCAGGGCATTGAGCCGACGCTGGTCGTGGCTGGCCCGCCGCCGCTCGCTTTCTGGGAACGAACAATCCAGTGGCGCAGCGCCGATCGTTTTGGCAGCGGGACGTTCGATTTCGCTTCCGGACTGAAGCTTGACTCTGGGAGCCAAGCCCTCGGTCTGAACGACCCGCAGCTGGCCCTCGCCGTGCGTACCGAACGCCATGTGCGGTCTTTCCTGGTTTGGTCGCGCATGCCGATTGTGGTTCGGATCGACGGCAAGAAGTATCTGTCGGACCAGCGCTTCTACGGACCGCGTCGGTCCAGCTCGATTCCCGGGACCGTCCGCCGCTTCTTTCGCGGTCATGCGTTCCTCATCCCGCTCGACAATCACGAGATGAATTCATAACTCGACCGTCATGAGCACGCGCGGCGAACATCTGGTGCGCGCGGACCGGGGCTTCGCCACCGGCGGCAGCGCGCTCGCGTGGTGGATTTCGCCGGCTTTCGATCGTCTCATCAAAGAAATGGCCAAGCGCATTGAGCGTGGCGGCCTCGAGGCCAGCTTGCCCGACGGCACTCGCCACCGCCTGGGTTTCCGCGCGCCGGGACCGAGCGCAGCCGTTCACATCTCCAGCTGGATGGCGCTCGTGCGCCTCGCCACTTCCGGATCGGTCGGCTGGTATAAAGCCTGGACGCAGAACGAATGGTCGAGCCCGGATCCGGTGGCGCTGTTCGAGCTGTTTGCCGCTAACGCGCTCTCGCTGGGTAACACGGGCCGCGCCAAGGGCGTGTTCCGCTGGGTCAATGCGCTCGCGCATCGCCTGCGCGACAATGCTCCGCGAAACGCCCGCGCCAACATCGCCGCTCATTACGACCTCGGAAACGACTTCTATTCGGCGTGGCTCGACGAGACGATGACCTATAGCTCCGCGCGCTTCGTCAGTCCCAAGGATAGCCTCAAAGATGCGCAGTGCCGCAAGCTCGCGCTGCTTCTCGACCGGCTCGATCTCAAGCCTGGCCAACGGCTGCTCGAGATTGGCTGCGGCTGGGGAAGTCTTGCGATCGACGCCGCCAAGCGTGGCGTCACCGTCGTTGGCCTAACCCTCTCGAAAGAACAGAAAGCCTGGGCCGACGAGAAGATCGCCAGAGCCGGACTTGCCGACGCCATCGAGATTCGCTTGCAGGATTATCGCGACACCGCCGAACGGTTCGATGCCGTCGCGTCCGTCGAGATGGTCGAAGCGGTCGGCCAGCGCTGGTGGGGTGCTTACCTCGGCTCCATAGCGCGCAATCTGAAAACCGACGGTCGGGCGGCGTTACAGTTCATCTCGATCGATCACCGGCTCTTCGATGCCTACGCGCGCAGCCCCGACTTCATCCAGGCGTACATATTTCCCGGCGGAATCCTGCTCGACGAGCCGCGCTTCGAAACTCTGGCCTGCGAACATGGCCTCACCTGGGAGCGCCGGGAGTCTTTTGGCCTCGATTATGCCGAGACCCTCAAGCGCTGGCTGGGGCGCTACGATCTCGCGGTCGCACGGGGTGCGCTCGAAGGTTTCGGCGAGTCATTCCACAACCTCTGGCGCTATTACCTGATGTATTGTGAAGGCGGCTTCCGCGGCGGCGTGATCGACGTCGCCCAGGTGACACTGGTTCGTCGCGGCTGATTTATTTCGTCTCGTTTCCGGACACCCGCATCAAAACCATGGCTTCGTCGTTGGGCGTAGCTGGTGCTTAATTTAATGAGGCGCCCAGTGATCCACTGCGACTCGTCCGCGTAACCAAAGGGTATCAAAATGCCGACACAGTCCTTCACTACAGGCGACGACACCTTCACGATCCCCGCTGGGGCCGGAACCTACGATCTCGATTTCCTCGCCGGCAACGACACGCTCACCGTCAACGGCGGCGACAGCACCGTCGCGCGCATGGACGAAGGCAATGATGTCGTAACGATCAACGCCCTCAACTCCGGCATAGCCACGATCTACGGTGGGCTTGGCGACGACACTTTCAACGTCAACACCAACGGCGTCACGCTGATCGAGAACCTTGGTGAAGGCACCGACCTCGTCAATGCGTCGATCAGCTGGGTCCTTGGCGCGAACTTCGAAAACCTGACCCTGACCGGTGCCGCGGCGATCAATGGCACCGGCAATGCACTCGACAATATCATCACCGGCAACAGCGCCGCCAACCGCTTGGATGGCGGGCTTGGCGCCGATCATCTCATCGGCGGGGACGGTAACGACATTTATTATGTCGATAGTGTGGGCGACCTAGTCA
>JBDTON010000184.1:0-4031 GCA_039933195.1 Sphingomicrobium sp.
CAGCGCTCATGCGACGCAGCGATGATAGTCGACGATTTGGAACCCGGCCCGCACCACCTCGGCCAGGACGATCGCGAAGAACACTCCGTTTGCGATTACCGCCGCGTCGTTCCACCAGAACAGGGTGACGATCGCGAAGAAGCCCCCGACCTCGAGCGTGTAGAAACCGGCGCGATTGGCGCGAAGCGCGATGAGTTGCTCGCGCTCGTCGCGTGGCTGGCGGGCTCCGCGCGGATCGCTCACGGCGGCGATGACCGTGAGCCCGACCTGGAGCACCACGATTACGAGGATCGCAGTTGAGAGCCATGCGACGAACTCGAAACCGCCAAACCGTCCAGCTAGCAGTCGCGGCACCGCCAGCGCAAAGTAGCCGCCATAGACGATCAACGTCGTCGCCAACGTGATCCACGCACTCTTTTCCCGAAAGGCCATGACCAGCTCCGTTGTAAAGGACAGAGCACATGATGTTACACAAACCAAACATAATGTAAAATATAAACGACATCGTCGGTCTGCGTGGGTCGTTGCCCCCACTTTCACCCGGCGAGCCGCGCGAAGTGAGCGAAGGGTCGGCTGGCGCCGTTGCGGCCTTAGTCGGACTTCCCGGCGTGGTCGCCATATTCCCAGTCGAGGGGAACGCCGGTGTTGCCGAGGATGAAGCCGATCAGCCCGGCAAAGCCCGCTTCGGCGCGCACGTCGTTCGACAGGAGAAGGATGCATCTCTTCGTCTTTTCGATGCAGACCAGCATATTCGCCGTCTGGCCGTCGTCGATGATGGCCAGCGCCAGTCCCCGAGCGCCCGTGTTCGCCATGAGCTTGCGCACCGCCGCGTCGATTCGGGACGCGGGAAGCAAAGCAGGGAATTTGCGGCTGTCGCCGAAGCGAGGAGCAGGAACGGCAGGAGCCAGGCCTTCATTGCGCCGACTGTAGTCGGCGCTCGCGGATCAGCGATGGCTCAGAGCCAGCCGTGCTCCTGATACCAGCGCAACGCGGCGGCTCTGCGGCTTCGCCCGGCGGGTTGCTGTAGACCTTCGATTGGCGCATCTTTTGCCCTTCGGCAGGGGGCAATGGCTAGGATATTTCTCAGTTACGCGCGTGCAGACGCCGCTCGGGCGCAGCGCATCGCAGTCGCGCTCGAACAGGCGGGTCATGATGTCTGGTGGGATCGGGAGATCAGCGCCGGATCGAGCTTTTCCAACGAAATCGACATCGCTCTGAAGGACGCCGAACTGGTCGTGGTGTTATGGTCGCGACATTCGATCTCTTCGGACTGGGTGCGCGACGAAGCCGCCAACGGGCGCGACAGCGGGCGGCTACTCCCGGCCCTGATCGAAGCCGTCGACCCGCCTTTGGGTTTCCGTCAATATCAGGCCGTCGTCCTGCCCACGCGCGGTCGGCAGCCGGTGCAACCGCTGATCGACGCCGTCGAAAAGAAGCTTGGATCGGGGAACAAAACCGCTCCACCTCGCGCCCAAGCGCCCGTGGTGCGCGGCCCGTCGCACCGCTTGGCCATTGCCGCAGCCGTGGCCCTGCTGATGCTCGTGACTGCCGCGGGGGCCTGGTGGTTCACGCGCCCGGATGGCGCTTCGGGTTTGAGCATCGCTGTGGTCGCGTCGAGCGGAAGTCCGGGGCCGTCGCGGGAACTTGCGCAGAGCCTTTCGCGCGACCTCGGCCGCTTCCGCGCTGGACCGCTCGGATCGCTGACGATCGTCGAAGGCGATGACGCCGCCGCCGCACACCCCGCGTACCGCGTCGAAGTCGGGGTTTCCGGCTCCGGCGCTGCTCTCCAGGCCGACGTCGCCCTGAAGCAGGGCGGTTCTGCCGGATTGCTGTGGAGCAGCCTCGTTCCCGAGCCGCACGGCCGCATGATCGATCTTCGCCAGCAGGTCTCTGCGCAGGTCGGCGACGTTCTCAACTGTCTTGCGGAACTTGGCGGCAAGGAGCGGACCCTGAAGCCGGATTCGCTATCGCTTTTTCTGCGCGGTTGCGCGCTCGGCAACGACGGGGAGGCGGTCGCGATATTCCAGGAACTGGTCAAACGCGAACCCAAGTTCGGCCATGGCTGGGCCGGTCTCGCGTTGGTCGCGTCCTGGCAGGTGCCGGAAGTGTCGGATGCCGAGCGGCGCCGGTTGATCAACATCGTCAGGGATTCCCTGGCCCAGGCGAAAATCTACGGGCCCGACCTCGCGGAAACGGCGGTTGCCGACGCCAATTCCCACCCCAGCGGCGGCAAGAAAATTCTTCGGACGCTGCAATTGATGGATAACGCACTCGTCCATAATCCCAATTCGCCCCTCCTTCGCGGAACCCGCACCGATGCCTTGCAGGCATTGGGGCGGATGACCGAAGCCGTGGCGGAAAGTCAGCGCGCCTCAAATCTCAATCCTCTGTCGCCGGCACTGCTAGATGCACACGCCAGCGCGCTCGCTTATTCGGGCAATATCGATGCCGCATTCAGGGCGCTTGAGGAGGCCGAGAAGAGCTGGCCGGGATCGGCCCGGCTAGCCGACGCCCGGTATCGTCTCGATCTGCGTTATGGCGATCCGGCGAAGGCTGCGGAATATCTGAAGTTTACGAACTATTTTGGCGATAAACTCGCGACATTAGCCTATCTCAAGGCCCGCGCCGAGCCCAGCGAGGCCAATATCGACCGGGCCCTTGCTGCCTACCGGGCGCGCTACGAGAAAGACCCTGTGGACGTGCCCGCCTACTTCCAGGCCTTGGCGATCTTTGGCCGCATCGACGAAGCGTTTGCTGCGGCCACTCCAGCGATCTCGGTCGATTCCATCGGGGCCTCGAGCGACGTCCTGTTCCGATCCTACATGAACAAGTTGCGGGACGATCCGCGGTTCATGTTGCTTGCCCAGCGGATTGGGCTGGTCGACGACTGGCGGGCGACGGGTGTCTGGCCGGATTTCTGCGCCGAGCCTGCTTTGCCCTATGACTGCAAGGCTGAAGCCGCCAAATGGAAGAGCGTGCCAACCGTCCCTTCCATGGGCGGCGCGGCGGGTTAGGCTCGGCTGATGTCCGCAAGGCCGCAAGCGGACCTTCGCGGGTTACAGCCAGCCCTGGGCCCGGTACCAGGCTGCGGTTTCGGCCAGACCTTGTTCGGTGGCGATTTGCGGGCGCCATAGCTTGGGCGGGCAACCGCGCCCCGTCTCGACCACCCAGTCGCGATGCGAGAAATAAGCGGCGCGATCGACGGTGAGCTTGGCCTTGCGACCGCGCAACAACTGGTCGGCACGCGCGGCGAGGCCGAGCAGGATGCCCGGCGCAGAGACGATGGCCGGCTTGCCGCCGACGGCGCGGCCGAGTGCCCTGGCGAACTCCCGGTGGGACCAGCCGTTCGGTTGGCCGTCATCGGGCTCGATAAGGATGTTCGAGGGTGCGGCATGAGCCGACAGAGCAAGGAGCAGCCGAGCGAGGTCGTCGACGTGGATCACCGACACGTGACCTCTGGGCGGCATCAGCATGAGTCCGAGCTTCGCCATCCTGAACAGCTCGAGAGTCTCCTTGTCGCCGGGGCCGTAGACGGCAGGGGGGCGAACGATGATCCATTCGATACCGGACGAGCGGACCAGATCCTCGGCCTTGGCCTTGGACGCGCCGTAAAGCGACAGCTTCGGCTCGCGCGCTGCCAGCGAAGAGACGTGGACGAAGCGCTGGATCCCGCCGGCGGTCGCGGCGGCGAGCATGGCCAGCGTGCCGGCGACATTGCCGTGCTCGAATCCGGCGGCATCGGGCGCGCTGATCACTCCGGCGACATGGATGATCGCGTCGGCTCCGGTGACCAGCCGCTCGAGCGCGTCGCGGTCGTCGAGAGACCCGCAAATCCATTCGACTCGTTCGCGGTCCGGCTGCTCGCGCCGGGCGAGAACCTGGACCGAGTGGCCCGCCGAGAGCGCGGAGTCGATCAGGTGTGAACCGACGAAGCCGGTGCCGCCGGTGATCGCGAGTTTCATAGCGGGGACCAGCGTTTCCCCGTTTCGGCTTCCTCGTGCTCCCGCTCCGCACGAGCGTCGGCGAGGCGA
>JBDTON010000185.1:0-15101 GCA_039933195.1 Sphingomicrobium sp.
GGAAGCCGAGAAAGCCGCCGACCAGCTCGATGCGATGGGGCTGTCGACGACCGTCACTGACCTGCGATTCGCCAAGCCGCTCGACAGCGAGCTGATCCGCAGGCTGCTGACCACACACGAGGTCGCGGTGACGGTCGAGGAAGCGTCGATCGGCGGGCTCGGCGCCCATGTACTGACGCTCGCCAGCGACGAGGGGCTGGTCGATGCAGGGCTCAAGATCCGCACCATGCGCCTGCCCGACCGTTTCGAGGAACACGACAAGCCCGAGAAGCAATACGACGAAGCGCGTTTGAACGCGCCGCATATCGTCGAGACGGTGCTGAAGGCGCTGCGGGTCAACAGTGCCGGCATCGAGGAGGTGCGGGCGTAGCCAAGGTTCGGGCAGACCAGCTGCTGGTGAGCCGCGGGCTGGCTGAAAGCCGGACCAAGGCTCAGGGGCTGATCATGGCCGGCGCGGTGTTTTCGGGCGAGAGGAAGCTCGCGAAACCCGGTGATATGTTTCCGGAGGATGCGCCGCTGGAGGTGCGCGGGAAGGATCATCCGTGGGTGTCGCGCGGGGGGATTAAGCTCGATCACGGACTAAGGCACTTCGGCTTTGACGTGAGCGGAGCGGTGGCGCTCGACGTCGGCAGCTCGACCGGCGGGTTCACCGACGTTCTGCTCTCGCGCGGGGCGGCGAAGGTTTATGCGGTGGATGTCGGCACCAATCAGCTCGCGTGGAAGCTGCGGCAGGACCCGCGGGTAATCGTGCTGGAGCAGACCAACGCTCGCTATATCACGGCTGAGCAGGTGCCGGAGCCGGCGGACATCATCGTCTGCGATGCGAGTTTCATCGGCCTGGCGAAGGTGCTCGAAGCCCCCCTTAACCTTGCGAAGCCCGGCGCGAAGCTGGTCGCTTTGGTCAAGCCGCAGTTCGAGGCGGGGCGCGCGGAAGTGGGCAAGGGCGGGGTGGTGCGCGATCCTGCAGTACATGAGCGAGTCTGCGCGGAGGCTGCCGAATGGGTCGATACGCAGGGTTGGGCGGTTGTCGGGATCACTCCGAGCCCGATCACCGGACCGGAGGGTAATGTGGAGTTCCTGCTGGGAGCAGAGAAGAATGGCTGAAGCCGACGAGCGCCGGAGTTGGTGGAAAATCGCACTTGTGACAGTCGCCATGATCGAACTGCTCGGCGGGGCGAGTGGGTGGCTGTCGAATAGCGGCTATGGCAACCCGTGGTTCGACGCGCTGCGGAAGCCAGGCTTTATGCCTCCCGGCTGGCTGTTCGGAGTCGTGTGGCCGATTCTCTATGCCCTGGTCGGAATTGCCGTGGCGCTGGTCCTCGCCGAGCCGCCTTCCGCTCGACGTCGCGTTGGACTGACGTTTTTCGGGATCCAGCTCGTGCTGAATTTCGCCTGGTCGCCAATCTTCTTCGCCGGCCACGATATCGGCCTCGCGAAGGTCACGATTTTGGTCATGGCAGCGCTCGCCGCGGCCGCTGCTGGCCAGTTCCTGCGCCTCCGGAAGGCCGCCGGATTACTCATGGTGCCTTACCTTGCCTGGCTGATCTTCGCGGCAACCCTCAACGCGACGATAGAGTCATTGAACCCCAGCGCTGGCGCCTCGCTGCTCGGCATCTGAAACCTGGGGATATGTGAGGGAGTTGGGGATAGGTGCCGAGCCGAGGGTGGCGGAAAGCGACCCGAGTCCCTATCTGCGCGCCTGAAAAGGGAGACTGACGATGCAGTCCGAGAACAAGGTGTTCGACGACTTCGTGAAGATGGTGAACGGCTTTGCCGGGACCTTCGCCGGAATGGGCCGCGAAGCCGAGGCCTCGGCACGCGAGAAGTTCAAGGAATGGATGGGCGGCGCCGATTTCGTCGGTCGCGACGAGTTCGAGGCGGTGAAAGCCATGGCCGCAGCCGCGCGCGACGAGAACGCGATCCTGAAAGCCCGAATTGCCGCGCTCGAGGCGAGAGTCGCGGGATCCGCCGCGGGAACGGCGAAGCGGAGCGGCAAAAAGGCCGCTCCCGGGGCGTGATCCTGAGCGAGGAAGACACGCCCGAAGAGGAGCGCGACGACGGCGCCCCGATCGAGGTCCTCGAGCAATATTTCGAGGCGCGCGGCTGGGCGTGTGAGCGCACTGGCGACGGCGAGATCGTGGCTTCGGCGACCGGCAGCTGGGCGCAGTATGAGCTTCGCGGAGTGTGGCGGCCCGAGGACCAGGTGCTGCAGTTCCTCGCCTTTCCCGACATCAAGGTTGGTCCCGAGAAGCGCACCGCGATCTTTGAGGCGCTGAGCCTGATCAACGAGCAACTGTGGCTCGGCCATTTCGAGATGTGGTCCGCTTCGGGCCTAGTCCTGTTCCGTCACTCGACCATCCTCGACACGCGCGAGGATGAAGGGCTCAGCCTCGAGCAGGCCGAAGCCATCGCCGAAGCCGCGGTCGAGGAGTGCGAGCGCTTCTACCCTGTATTCCAGTTCGTCCTGTGGGGCGGCAAATCGCCCGGCGAAGCGATCGCCGCGGCGCTGATCGACACGCACGGCGAAGCATGAGCGAAGGGCCGCGGCTGCCCGTGCCGACGTGGTTCGTCGGCTGCGGCAATATGGGAGGCGCGATTCTCGAGGGCTGGCGCTCGGCGGGTATCGATTTATCGGGGGTGGTCGTAATCCGCCCCAGCGCAACTCCCATCGATGGGATCCGCACGGTTAGTTCTGCTGCTGAAGCCGGTCCTCCGCCGCAGCTGGTGGTGCTCGCGTTCAAGCCGCAGAAGCTCGACGAGATCGCGCCGCAGCTCCGCAGTCTGTTGAGCGCGAAGACGGTGGTCGTTTCGATCCTGGCGGGAGTCGAAGCGGCGAGTCTGCGCGAGCGGTTTCCCGGAGCGCGCGCGATCGTTCGGGCGATGCCCAACGTCGCGGTCGCGATCCGCCGCGGCGTGGTCGCGCTGTATAGCGAGGACGCGGACGAGGCGCTGAAGCAGCAGCTCGGCGATCTCTTCGTCGCGCTCGGTTTCGGCATGTGGGCGGCGGACGAGGCGAAGTTCGCCGCAATTGGCGCTGTCGCCGGCGCCGGGCCCGCCTATGTCGCGCGGTTCGTCGCCGCCCTCGCCAAGGCCGGCGAGGAGCGCGGCCTCAGCCATGAAATCGCGTCGACCATCGCGCTCGAGACCGTCCTCGGCACTGCCTGGATGGCTGCTTCCACCGGCGAGGCCATGGACTCGATCGCCCGGCGTGTTGCCAGCCCGAAAGGGACGACCGAAGCGGGCCTCGCAATCCTCGACCGCGATGCTGCGCTCGATGCGCTGGTCGCGCTAACGATCGAGGCGGCCGCCGGCCGCGGCGCCGAGCTCGCCGAAGAGGCCAAAGGGCGCTCGCTTGCCGAAGAACCGCGCCTGTCCTAGGCGCGATCAATGGCAGGGGAACCGCAGGCGACTTTCGACGACCGCGATGGCTGGATCTGGTTCGACGGCGATTTGGTCCCGTGGCGCGACGCGAAAATTCATGTGCTGACCCACGCGCTGCATTACGCATCGTCCGTCTTCGAAGGGCAGCGCGCTTACAATGGTTCGGTGTTCAAGCTGCGCGAGCACACTGAGCGGTTGCACCAGAGTGCAAGGATCCTCGGGTTCGACATTCCATGGACCTTCGACGAAATCGACGCCGCGTGCAACGCGGTGCTGAAGGCCAACGGCTATACCGACGCCTACATGCGTCCGGTCGCCTGGCGCGGCGCGGAATCGATGGGAGTCGCGCCCGGAACGACCAAGCCGCACCTCGCCATCGCGGCGTGGGACTGGGGTAAATATTACGATCCGCGCGAGTCCGAGAACGGCATTCGGCTCGACATCGCCGACTGGCGCCGTCCAGCGCCTTACACCGCGCCGACCGCGTCGAAGGCTTCGGGGCTGTACATGATCTGCACTCTGTCGAAGCAACGCGCGGAAGAGCGGGGCTTCAATGACGCCTTGATGTTCGACTGGCGCGGCCAGGTGGCCGAGGCGACCGGCGCGAACGTCTTCTTCGTCGCCGACGGGACGCTGCATACACCGACTCCCGACTGCTTCCTCGACGGAATCACCCGACGGACGATCATGGACCTGGCGCGCAACCGCGGAATCGAAGTCGTCGAGCGCGCGATCTGGCCCGAAGAGCTCGAAAGTTTCGAGCAGATGTTCCTCACCGGCACCGCGGTCGAAGTGACGCCCGTGCGTTCCGCCGGGCCGTGGAATTTCGCGGTCGGTGACCTGACGCGCCAGCTTTCGAAAGACTACGACGACCTGGTCTGCGGACGCATCCCGAACGCTTAATCGCCTTTGCCGAGTTTTGCCGAATTCGGCACGTCGCGGATGCCGTCGGCTTCGATTTCCGCAAGCAGGACCTTGAGCCAGTCGCGATCGAGCCGCCGTTGCCGGTCGATGTGGCCAAGCAGATGCTCGCCGCCGGTGGAAAGGACTGCGGCCATTTGTTCGCGCATCGGCTCCAGCTTGGCGATGAGCTCGTCCAGGCGCGCGATCCTGCGGTCCAGGGCGTCCTTAACGACGTCGGGGTCGGCGAGATGCAGGAACAGCAGCGCGCCGTAGAGCGTCTGCGCTACCGGTCCCTGAAGATCGAGTTGCCCGTGAAGGCCTTCGCGAAATCGGGCTCGGCCCTCGGGCGTGATGCGGTACACCGTGCGCATTCCCCCGCGAGCCACGCGTTCCTGCGCGATGGCCAAAATCAGCTTTTCCTTCTCGAGCTGGCGAACGGCGTAGTAGAGCGTGCCGACGTCCACATCGATGTAGCACTCGACCATCGCCGCCTGCAGCCGGCGCTTGATTTCGTAGGGATGGAAATCCCCGCGATGGAGCACGCCGAGGATGAGCAGTCTTGCATTCATAGTATAATTATACTAATATGATTCGAGTAATAGCAAGGATTGGTCATATGTGGCGAGTGCTTTTAAGCATCGTTGCGGGGTTGGTCGCGTGGGGCGTGATCGTGACCCTCCTAAACTTCGGTCTGCGCGCCATGCTGCCGGGCTATCATGCCGCCGAGGCGACGCTACAATTCACGCTGGCGATGAAGATCGGCCGATTGACCGAAGCCGCGATAACTTCCGTCGCCGCGGGCGCGATCGTCGGTCTGATCGCGCCCTCGAAGAGGTGGGCGCCGTGGCTGGTGGGATTGATGATCCTCGCCATGTTCCTGCCTGTTCACGTCAGCCTCTGGAACAAGTTCCCGGCCTGGTACCACCTTGCGTTCCTCGCGCCTCTTGCGCCGCTCGTGGCGCTCGGTGGCCTGCTCGGCCGCAGGCGTGGCGCACTCAATCGCCCGCTGGTGAGCGCTAGCTGAAGATCGACAGGTCGAGCGTCTCGCTCGGGCCGAACCAGATGACGTGCTGCGTGTGGTCGGCGAGGTCGTGGCCGGTGTTTGCGTGGGCGAAGACGGTTAGGGCTTCGCGGCGCAGCACCAGCCACCGAGCAACGTCGCCGAACAGCTCCGCCGGAACCGTCATTTGGCAGCTGCCGCGCGGGTGTGGCCCGACGGGGCGGAGGTGGAAATGACCGACCGCGACTGGATAGCGCGCCTGTACGGCGGCCGCGAGCTCGCGCGCGAAATCGATCTGCTCTGGATCGTAATAGATATGGGCGTGGAAATCGCGGATCGCTGCTTCGACCATGCGCGCCCTATAACGCATCCGCGGCCAACACCCCATCTCCCCTTTCAACCAAGCGCTTGGTGGCTATAAGCGCCGCTCCCGCACAAGGGACCGCCTGCTGGGGCGTCGCCAAGTGGTAAGGCACCGGTTTTTGGTACCGGCATTCGCAGGTTCGAATCCTGCCGCCCCAGCCAACTTCAGCTTAGTGATCTACAAGGCCAGCACGCCGAGCGGGCGGGCCGTTAGCGGAAGCTCATAGGTGGTTCGGAACGGGCGCCCCATCGGGGGATGGCTGCCTGCAAGGCGCAGGCCAGCCGACCACCCTGTGAATACTTTCATTCAAGTCTTGCACGTTGAACGGCTTGGCTACTAAGTCGTCGATCCCGGCCTGCCAGCAGTCGTGGACCTGATGGGCCAAGGCGTTTGCCAGCCCGTTGCCCGGGCCAGTGACCGGGCGTTCTCGAAGACACACTTTTACGAACGGTTGCGGAAGTGGAAAGGCGAGCCGATGCAATATTTGATTGCGGGCATCCTCAAGCCCGGCGTCGAGGATGCGCTCCTGGCGCTTCACAACGACTTCAACGAGCATCTCGCGCAGCCGTATCGCACGATTGCGCTGGCCGGCGCGCTGCGCGGCAAGGACGGCAAGCGCACGGGCTATGTGGCGATCATCGAAGCGGATAGTTTCGAGGATGCGGAAGCCTGGCTCAACCAAAGCCCGTTCTATGCCAACCATCTTTATGAGCGCGTCGAAGTGGCCCAATTCGCGCCCGAAGTCGGCTACGTGGAATAGCCTAGCAGCGGGCCGAGTCCCTCGCCGCCGCCGCCGCGTCACGCTATGCGGCCGACATGAACCCGCTTTACGGAAAGATGAAGACGAGCGTGTTCGAGCGCATGTCCCTGCTTGCGGCGAAGCACGGCGCAGTGAACCTGGGGCAGGGTTTCCCCGATTTCGGGTGGCCCGAGCAAATCCTCGACGCGGCTGCTCGCGCGCTGAAGGAAGGCTCGAACCAATATCCGCCCTCTCGCGGCCTGCCCGCGCTGCGCGAGGCGGTCGCGGGCCATTATCAACGTCACCAAAGCTTGCCGGTCACCGCCGAACACGTCTGCGTCACAAGTGGAGCGACGGAGGCGCTCGGCGCCGCGATCCTCGCGTCGCTTAATCCGGGCGACGAAGTGATCATTTTTACGCCCGCCTATGACAGCTATGCGCCAATGATCAGACGCGCCGGCGGCATCCCGGTCGAAGTGGCGCTGCAGCCGCCGGGATGGCGTATCGAACGTAAGATGCTGGCCGCCGCCATGCGACCGAAGTCCCGCGCAATCCTGTTTAATAATCCTCACAATCCCGCCGGGCGGCTCTTCGGTACCGACGAACTGGAGACGATCGCGGCCGTCGCGCGCGAACATGACCTCATCGTCATCAGCGACGAGGTGTGGGAGCATGTCGTGCTCGACCGCCAGACGTTCACGTCGCTGGCGTCTCTTCCCGGGATGGCGGAGCGGACGATCAAGATCGGCTCGGCGGGTAAGATCTTCTCGCTCACCGGGTGGAAGGTCGGGTGGATGATTGCTGCGCCCGAGTTGGCGGCGACGGTCGCTCGTGCTCACCAGTTCCTGACGTTCTCGACTGCGCCCAATCTGCAGGCCGCGGTTGCGTACGGCCTCGACGAAGGCGACGCCTGGATCGAGCCGATGCGGCAGCGGTTTGCGCGCGCTCGCGACCGGATGACGGAAGGCTTGCGCGCAGCCGGATACGCGGTGCTCGACGCGGCCTCGACCTACTTCCTCTGTGTCGACCTTCTGGCTTCCGGCATTCATCTCGATGATGAAACTTTTGCTGCGACGGCCGTCGAGAATGCGGGCGTGGCCGTTGTGCCCTTGTCCGCATTTGCCGAGCAGGATCCACCTCGGCACCTCGTGCGCCTGTGCTTCGGAAAGAAGGACGAGACGATCGACGCCGGAGTCGCCGCAATGGCGAGAGCCAAGGAAACGCTAGCATGAGCCCGGCGGACGAAGCTGCTGCGCTGCTCCGTGAGCTCGGAGTGGACTCGACCGCCGGCGATCTGCTCTCTTGTTCGCCGATCGACGGCGGCGAAATCGGGGCGGTGCCGATCGGAGACCCAGCCGCGGCCGCTGCTCGCGCCGCGGCGGCATTCCTGAAGTGGCGCGTGGTTCCGGCGCCGAGGCGCGGCGAACTGGTGCGGCTGCTTGGCGAGGAACTGCGCGAGGCGAAGCCATTGCTCGCGCAGCTGGTCACGCTCGAATGTGGAAAGATCGTCCAGGAGAGCCTGGGCGAAGTGCAGGAGATGATCGACATCTGCGACTTCGCCGTCGGCCTTTCGCGACAGCTCTACGGTCTCACCATCGCCAGCGAACGGCCCAATCACCGGATGATGGAGCAATGGCATCCGCTTGGCCCGGTGCTGGTGATCAGTGCGTTCAACTTCCCGGTGGCAGTGTGGGCGTGGAACGCCGCTCTGGCCCTGGTGTGCGGCGATCCGGTGATCTGGAAGCCGAGCGAGAAGGCTCCGCTCTGCGCCGGGGCGGTGATGGCGCTGGCGCGGCGGGCGCTTGCTCGGTTCGGCGAAGTGCCAGAGGCTCTGCTTCAAGTTGTTCAAGGCGCGCGCGATGTCGGCGAGGTGCTGGTCGATGATCCGCGCATTGCGTTGGTTTCCGCGACGGGATCGACCGCGATGGGCCGAGCGGTGGGGCCGCGGGTAGCTCAGCGCTTCGGGCGCGTGCTGCTCGAGCTCGGCGGCAACAATGCGACGATCGTTTGCCCGTCGGCCGATCTGGAGCTCGCCGCCCGCGCCATTCTCTTCTCCGCGGCCGGAACGGCGGGCCAGCGCTGCACCACGCTGCGGCGGCTGATCGTCCATGAAAGCATCGCGGACGCGCTCGTGGCACGCCTCAAGCCGCTCTTCGCCAATGTCCAGGTCGGCGACCCCCGTGAACCTGGCACGTTGATCGGCCCGTTGATTGATCAACCGGCGTTCGAAGGCATGAAGCGCGTCCTCGGCGACAGAATCGAGCGGGTCGACTCGGTGCAGGGCGGATTCTACGTTCGGCCGGCAGTCGTCGAGGTGGAGAGGCAAGACGGCACTGTGCTTCAGGAGACATTCGCGCCGATCCTCTACGTCCTCCGCTACCGCGATCTCGGCGAGGCGATCGCGCTCCATAACGCCGTTCCGCAGGGTCTTTCCTCATCAATTTTCACCACCGACCTGCGCGAGGCCGAGCTCTTCATCTCCGCCGTGGGATCCGACTGCGGGATCGCCAACGTCAACATCGGCCCGTCGGGCGCGGAGATCGGCGGCGCGTTCGGCGGCGAGAAAGAGAGCGGGGGAGGGCGCGAAAGCGGCTCCGACGCATGGCGCGCCTACATGCGTCGCCAGACGAACACGATCAATTACGGCTCGGACCTACCGCTCGCTCAGGGAATCCACTTTAACCTCGCGCCATAGAGCGAGCTCTTCCTTGCCCAGCATCGCCGGCCAGCGAGGCCGGAAGTCGGCGATCCAGCCCTTGAGCGCTTGGGGCTCCATCGGCGGCGAAACGAGATAGCCCTGCACGAAGTCGCAGCCTGTGTCGTGCACGACCCGCAACTGCTCGACCGTTTCGACGCCTTCGGCCGTAGCAATGAGCCCGAGCCCGTGAGCCAAGTCGGTAATCGTCTGGATGATCAGCCGGCAATCGCTCGAGCGGTCGGCGTCGGCGATAAAGGCCTGGTCGATCTTGACCTCGGTGAAGGGCAGGTGGCGCAATTGCATCAGCGACGAATATCCGGTGCCGAAATCGTCGATCGCAAGTCCGATGCCCTTGATCCGAAACCGCGTCAGAGTGTCCATCAGCTTGACCAAGGGCTGGGTCGCCCCTTCGGTGAGTTCGAGTACCAGCCGGTCGCAGGGCACGTCGAGGCCCCGGCACATCCGCTCGACGAGATCGGGAAAGTCGAGGTGCTGCAGGCTCAGCGCCGAAATATTGAGCGCGATATTGGTGTCGATTCCCTCGTCGCGCCAGTCGAGCCACTGGCGCAGAATGTTGCGCAGGCCCCACTGCGTGAGGTCGTCGATGAGCCCGTGCTCCTCGGCCAGCGGAATGAAGCGCGAGGGCTCGATCGGTCCAAGCTCGGGATCGTCCCAGCGCACCAGTGCTTCGACCCGGGTCAGGCTTCCGTCGTGAAGCGAGACCTTGGGCTGGTAGACCATCGTCAAACGTTGCTCGTCGAGCGCTTGCCGCAACCCCTCCAGCAATCGTGCGTGGCCGTTGCGGCTCATGAATCGAGTGTCGCCCGGAGATTGTTGAGCACGGCCTCGAGAGCCTCGAGCCGCACCGGCTTTTCAACGGGCCCGGCCATGGCAAGCCCGAGGGCCTCGCCGAGTCGAAAAGCGGACTCGAGCACCCGGCGATCGAAACCGCTGACAATCAGCACCGGAGAACGGTAGTTCTGGGTCGCGAGGAAACGGAGCAGCTCGACTCCGTCCATTCCGGGCATTCCGAGATCGAGCGCGACCATGTTTGGCTGAGTCGCGACGAACTGCTCGCGGAATTCCGCATCGTTGGAAGTGACGACCGGCTCGAACCCGCAGCCGCTGGCCGCATGAGCAAGAAACGCGGCGAGCGCGGGCTCATCATCGATCAGCAGCAAGCGCGGCTGAGTCAATTGGCGTTCCTCTCTCCCCGCGCCCGGCGTGCGCATCAAGCGCGCGCAAGGTCAAGCGGATGAAACGCCTTTTTAACCGCAGTGTCCATAAAGTCCCAATTTGGCGCGATTTACGCGCGGAGTCGTCACCATGTTCGCATCGCTCATCCGGAGGAAGTCCAGTTTGGCGCTCGAGGCCAGCGGCGACGCTGCATTCGAGTCGACGACAGTGTCACTTTCGACGATCGTCCCGCGGCCGATCGAGCGGCGATCCGACGAGCGGATCTCGGCGATGCTGCGAGTAGCCAAGCTGACCGACGCTTCGGGCTCGGAGCAGCTGGTCAAGGTGACGAACCTCTCGGCCGGCGGGCTCGCGGCGATCGTCGGCAATGCACCCGAGATCGGGCAACATGTCGACGTCGAGGTATCGTCCCAGAAGATTCCTGCCTCGGTCGTGTGGCTTCGCGAGGATGTCGTCGGTTTGAAGTTCGACCAGGACGTGGATCTCGGTGAGCTCCTCGCCGGCCGCAAGCCGCGCCACGGTTTTCGCCCACGTCCGCCGCGATTGCAGATTCCGTGCAAGGCGTCGGTTCGCGTCGGCAAGCTCTATTACAGCGTCGACGTGCACGACATTTCGCTCGGCGGGATGAAGGTCGAGCCGATCGAGGAATATTGCGTGGGCAAGAAGGTGATCGTCGTGGTCGAGAGCCTTCGTCCGATCAAGGGCGAAGTTCGCTGGTACGCAGATCGCCGCGCCGGAATCGTGTTCGATAAGCCCCTCGACTTCGACGAGCTCACCGAATGGGTTGGCAAAAGACTCGAGCTCGCCAGCCTCAAGGCGTCATACCATAAAGACTAAGTCGTCATTGCAAGCGTAGCGAAGCAATCCAGCGCCGCTGTGGATTGCGGCGTCGGCTTCGGCTCCTCGCAATGACGAGTGGAGTTGCCTATCTCCTTTTCTCAAAGTGAAGGAGATGAACATGGCAGAAGAAGTCGCAGTCCTCGCCGGCGGATGCTTCTGGTGCACCGAGGCCGTGTTCCTCGACCTGGTCGGAGTTAAATCGGTCGAGAGCGGCTACACCGGCGGTGGCGTCGCCAACCCCACCTACAAGCAGGTCTGCGGCGGCGACACCGGGCACGCGGAGGCGATCCGCATCACTTTCGACAACGCGCAGCTTAGTTACGATGATCTCCTCGATATCTTCTTCGCGACTCACGACCCGACCCAGCTCAACCGCCAGGGCAACGACGTCGGCACGCAATATCGGTCAGGGATCTTTCCGCAGAACGAGGAGCAGGAGCGCAAGGCGCACGAGGCGATCGGCCGCGCGAACTCGGAGCATGACGGATGCGTTGTCACCGCGATCGAGCCGATGGGCGAGTGGTGGCCGGCCGAGACGTATCACCAGGATTATTGGGCCGGCGAGGGCCAACGGAACCCGTATTGCCTCGCCGTGATCCCGCCCAAGCTGCAAAAGCTGCGCAAGAGCTTCCAAGCGCGGACCAAGACCGCGGCGGCGACGGCTTAGGCGGACGCGCGGCGGAGGCGGTCATTGATCGCCTGGCCGAGTCCTTCGTCGGGGACTGGCGCAACTGCGATTCGCGGCTTGGCCGACGCATCGGCTTCATGGAGCAGATCAAAGAGGCGCGCGGCGGCTTCGACGAGATCGCCTGACGGGCTGAGGCTGGAGTTGCCGGCAATCGCCCCGAAGCCGATCCAATATTCGTCAGTCCTTGCCTCGGCCGCGTTCGGGCGCAGGGGCTTCGACGGCGCGTAATGGCCGGCGAACTGGCCGGGTGCTTCGATGCGCGAGCCGGTGACGGGCTCGGCGTCAACGCCGATCGGTCCGGGCCGGAGAAGCCGGAGCCGTCCTCCCGTGACGCCTACGATCGTGGACTCGATGCCGCGCTCGGTCGGTCCGGCGTCGATGATCAATGGAATTCGGCCGCCGAGGCTTTTCAGCACATGTTCGGCGCGGGTGGGACTGATCGAGCCGCTGGCGTTGGCCGAGGGTGCTCCGAGCGGTCGGGCCACCGCCCTGAGCAACGCCTGCATCGCCTCGTGCGCGGGGACTCGCAGCGCGACGGTCGGCAGGCCGGCGGTGACGATCGAGGCGATTGCGGCGCCTTCGCGCAGCGGGACAACGAGCGTCAGCGGCCCCGGCCAATGCTTTTCGGCCAGATCGCGCGCTTCAGCGCTAAAGTCGCCGACCCGCTCGGCTGAGGCGAGATCGGGGACGTGCACGATCAGCGGGTTGAAAGACGGTCTTCCCTTCGCTTCGTAAATTCGAGCAACGGCTTCGGAGTTGGTCGCGTCCCCGGCGAGCCCGTAGACCGTTTCGGTCGGCACTCCCACCGGCGAACCCGCGAGGATCAGCCGCGCCGCCTCCGCTATCGTCCGATCGGTAAACGGAAGGACCCGCGTTTCCATAAGACGCGGCTACTGGATTCGGGCTTGCGCAGGAATACTAGGCGCGTTCGCGCTCCATCAGCGTGGCCGGATCGATGCCGAGACGGCTCATGCGCGCGCGGACTACGGGCCACTCCTCCTTGAGGAAACGGGCTCGCTCGGATTCGCCGAGTCTCGTCCGAGCTCCGGGGGCGACGAACATTCCGACCCCGCGCTTGACGACGATCAGCCCTTCGTCCTGGAATCCCTGATAGGCTTTCGCGACCGTCAGCGGGTTCGCCTGCTGCTCCGCGGCGAATGCGCGCACCGACGGCAACGGGTCCCCGTCCGAATATTGCCCGGCGAGGATCGCATCGGCGATCGTCTCGCGCAGGCGGACGTAAACCGGCTTCTCGTGGTGGGTGCGGAGCGTCATGGTGTCATAATACAGCGGATCGCGTGGAATTCAATCGCAAAATCAAGACTCCGGCGGTCGCCAAGTCCGAACCACGTTGCCGAGCGCCGGTCGAGGACGCTCTTCCGGCTCGCGGCCCGGATGTCCGATGAAGATGAAGCCGGCAATCCGCTCGCCGGGGTCGCAGAAGGCGGCGTTCACTATGGGCGAATAGGCCCGCCAGCCGGTGACCCAACCGGCCACGAACCCGAGCGCATGAGTGGTGGTGAGGAGGTTCATTCCGACCGCGCCGCAGGACAAATGTTGCTCCCAGACTGGAATCTTCTGGTTTTGGACCGGGGCGGAGATCAGCACGATCAGTTGGCCGGCGTAGCGGGCGAACTCTTCCTCCTTATCGTGATGAGCGGGTGTCGAGCCCGGGTCCTCCTCGGCTAGCGCGCGGCGGAGCAGCAGCGCCAGCTCCTCGCGCTGGTCCTCGCCGACGAGCACAAATCGCCAAGGCGTCAGCTTGCCGTGATCCGGCACGCGCGCGGCAATGGTGAGGATGCGCTCGAGCTCTTCGCACGTCGGGCCAGGCCCCACCAGGTCGCGCGGCTTGCCCGAGCGCCGAGTCCCGAGCAGCGCGAGGATCGATGAGCGATCATTGAGCATGGATCGCGGCGCATAGCGGTGCCCGGCAGGCGCAACAATCGGCTTCACAAGCGCAATTTGCTCGTTACGGTCGCGCGGTTGCGCCGGCTGGGCGCGAGGGGAGACATTGATGGTCGACACACCAGCGGTCGAGGAACCAGGCTCGTCCGACACGAGCCGCGTCAATCCAGCGGCGAAAGGCACATGGTTCGGCCATCCGCGGCAGCTGGCGCGGCTGTTCACCACCGAAATGTGGGAGCGGTTCGGTTACTACGGAATGCGGGCGCTGCTGACGCTCTATCTCACCAAGCATTTCGTTCTCGGCGACCACGCATCGACCGGACTCTACGGCGGATATACCGCATTGGTTTACCTGACGCCGCTGATCGGCGGTTTCATCGCCGACCAGTATCTCGGCTCAAAGCGATCGGTGAAGTTCGGGGCAATCCTCATGGCCATCGGCTATCTAACGCTCGCCTTTGGGGGCCAGCCGTCGAAGCCCTATGCGATCATCGACGGCCATCGCTACGAAGTGCAAATCGACAATTTCCGCGACCGGCCGAGCAGTGCTGCCAATGAGGCGCGGTTTATCGTCCAGCCCACCGGAGAACGGCTCAAGGTCCAAGGCAATGACGATGGCAGCATCAGCCTGCTGGCGGCAGACGGCCACGTTGCCCGCGCGATTCCCAAGGGCGGCATGCAGGACGAGAGCGAGAAGAGCCCGCTGCTGATCGCGATCCTGCTGGTCGCACTCTCGACCATCTCGGTCGGCAACGGCTTTTTCAAGCCGAACATTTCGACCATGGTTGGAGCGCTGTATGAGCAGGGCGATCGCCGCCGCGACGCCGGCTTCACCATATTCTACATGGGCATCAACCTGGGATCGATTCTCGGGCAGTTCTTCTGCCCAATTCTCGCCGAGACGCTCGGCTGGTGGGCCGGTTTTTCGCTCGCCGGTGTCGGCATGCTCACGAGCTATCTTCTGATCCAGTTCGATGGAGGGCGGCTGGCCGGTTACGGTGAAACGCCACAGCGTGAAGGCGGCGACAAGGCGCTGATCATCTACGGCCTCGCCATCCTTGCCATCCCGCTATTCGTCCTCCTGTTCATGAATCTCATGAATTCGCCGGAGCCCGCGCCCGGTTCGGGGATCGTTGGATACATCTTGTCGCTGTCGCTGATGGGCAAATTGCTGTTCGGGACCTTCCTCATCGGCGTTCCGGGGATTCTTGTCTGGTCCTACGCCAAGGGCAGTCGCGCGGAATTCCAGATGATGGTCGCGGCGATGGTGCTGATCACCTTCAACGTGGTGTTCTGGACCTTGTTCGAGCAGGCTGGCTCGTCGCTGACCCTGTTCGCCGATCGTAACACAGACCGTAGCGTCTTCGGCTGGTTCACGATCTCGGC
>JBDTON010000186.1:0-2557 GCA_039933195.1 Sphingomicrobium sp.
AGCAAATGCACCGAGCCCGCATCGGGATAGCGCGTGCCCCACACCTCCTCGGTCGTGAACACCAGCACAGGGCTGAGCCAGCGCACCAGCGCCTGGAACAAGGTGTCGAGCACTGTCCGGTAGGCGCGGCGCTTGTCGGTCTGGAACCCGCTCTCGGGGTTCACCTCGCAATAGAGCACGTCCTTGCGGATATCGAAGTAGAAAGCCGACAGGTCGTCGTTGCAGAAATCGGTGAGCGCGCGAACGTAGGTGTTGAAATCGAAGTCGTTCACGGCCTGCCGGAGCTTGGCGTCCAGCTGCGCGGTAAGGTGGAGCATATAGCGCTCCAGCTCCGGATAGGCTGAAACGTCGTCCAGCCGCTCCGCGTCGCTGAACCCCTCGAGCGCCCCGAGCAGGTAGCGAAAGCTGTTTCTGAGCTTGCGATACTGATCGGCGACGCCCGCGAGGATCTCCTTGCCGATGCGGTGGTCCTCGGTGAAGTCCACCGACAGCGCCCACAGCCGCAATATGTCGGCGCCATAGTCCTTCATCAGGTCGATCGGGCTGACCGTATTGCCCAAGCTCTTGGACATTTTCATGCCCTTGGAGTCCATGGTGAAGCCGTGTGTCAGAACCGCGTCGTAAGGCGCGCGCCCCCGCGTCCCGCAGCTTTCGAGCAGCGAGGACTGAAACCAGCCGCGGTGCTGATCGGACCCTTCCAGATAGAGGTCCGCGGGCCAGCGCTCCTCGGGCCAATGGCCGCTCTCGAGCGTGAACACGTGGGTGCAGCCGCTGTCGAACCAGACGTCGAGGATGTCGGTGACCATCTCGTAATCGTCGGGGTTGCGGTTGCCGAGGAAGGATGCGGCATTGGCCGGGTCCCAGGCGTCGACGCCCTGCTGGCGCACGGCCTCGACGATGCGCGCGTTGACCTCGCGGTCGACCAGGGGCTCGCCGCTCTTCCGCTCCACGAAGAGCGCAATCGGCACACCCCACGCGCGCTGGCGGCTGATTACCCAGTCCGGCCGCCCCTCGACCATCGACGCGAGCCGGTTGCGGCCCTTCTCGGGCACGAAGCGCGTGTTGGCGATCGCCTGCATGGCGAGCCGGCGCAGCGTCGGCGTTTGCTCGATCGCTCCGCCTTCATTGTCCCAGCGCTGCTCGGCGAAGCTCTCGCAATGCCAGTTGGGCAGCGGCCGATCCATGGCGATGAACCATTGCGGGGTGCAGCGGTAGATGACCTTGGCCTTCGACCGCCACGAATGCGGATAGCTGTGCTGGAAGTCGGCGCTCGCGGCGAGCAGCGCGCCGGCCTCGCGCAGGTCCGAGCAGATCGGCCCGTCGGGCGCGTTGAACTTGGCGTTGAT
Organism: Sphingomicrobium sp.; assembly: GCA_039933195.1. Lineage (GTDB taxonomy): Bacteria > Pseudomonadota > Alphaproteobacteria > Sphingomonadales > Sphingomonadaceae > Sphingomicrobium. The sequence continues at coordinate 1,347 of JBDTON010000186.1, forward strand.
CACGCTCCCCTGTCCGCCAAGCCACAGCCAGTCGGGCCGGTAGAACCCGCCCGCATCGACCGCGAACACCGGATCGATGCCGTTCGCTTTGCACAGCTCGAAATCGTCTTCGCCATGATCGGGAGCCATGTGGACGAGGCCCGTGCCCTGGTCGGTGGTGACGAAGTCGCCCGGCAGGAACGGCCGCGGCCTGGCGAAGAAGCCGCCGAGCTTGTGCATGGGATGTCGGGAGATGGTGCCGGCGAGGTCCGAGCCCTTGCCACGCCACAGAACGTCAGCGGCGCGTGCCTCTCCGCCAAGCGTTGCGCGTCTGTGAAACTGATCGAGGAGTTCTGCCGCAACGAGCGTCCGGTATGAGCCGAGGATGTCTTCTTCGACAGCGTCCAATTGATCTGTCGAAATGTCGATGTAGCCGCCGACCACGTCGACCTCGACGAGGAGATACTCAACCTCCGGATTATACGCGATCGCCTGGTTGACCGGGATCGTCCACGGCGTGGTTGTCCACACCACCGCATAGGCTCCGACCAGCTCGGGGATCGGGCTCTCAACGATCTCAAACCCGACATCGATCTGGGTCGAGACGATGTCCTCATATTCGATTTCGGCTTCGGCCAGCGCGGTCTTTTCGACCGGGGACCACATCACCGGCTTGGCGCCGCGATAGAGCTGGCCGCTTGTCGCGAACTTGAACAGCTCGGAGACGATCGTCGCCTCCGCGCCCTTGGCCATCGTCAGGTACGGGTGGTCCCAGTCGGCGCTGACGCCGAGCCGCTTCAATTGCTCGCGCTGCACGTCGACCCAATGTTGCGCATAAGCGCGGCACTCGGCGCGGAATTCCTTCGCCGGCACCTCGTCCTTGTTGAGCTTTTTCCTGCGATACTGTTCCTCGACCTTCCACTCGATCGGGAGCCCGTGGCAGTCCCAGCCGGGCACGTAGGGCGCGTCCTTGCCGAGCAAAGTCTGCGTCCGCACCACCATGTCTTTCAGCGCATGGTTGAGGGCATGGCCGATGTGGATGTCGCCGTTGGCGTAGGGCGGCCCGTCGTGGAAGATGAACTTTTCCCGTCCCGCCCGCTCCTTCCGCAGCTGGCCGTAGAGATCGCTCTCCAGCCACCGCGCAAGGATCGCCGGCTCCTTCTGCGGCAGCCCGGCCTTCATCGGAAAGTCGGTGCGCGGAAGGAAGACGGTCGAGCGGTAGTCGGGCTTTT
>JBDTON010000187.1:0-2269 GCA_039933195.1 Sphingomicrobium sp.
CAGGTTGCGGATGTCGCGGAGAATTCCGGCGGGGTCGCCTTTCTTCAGCCGCCGCCACAGCGACAGGCGCAGGATGTAGGCGAGGCCGGGGCGGTAGTCGCGGACGCTGAGATATTCGGGATGGCGGCGGACCAGCTCGATATTCGCCGGGATCATGTTGTCCTGCGCGGAGATGGCTCCGGCGTCCCAATATTTGACCCACAGCACCTGGTCGGTCGACGCGCAGTTGGCGAATTGCGACACGCGGATGAGGAAATCGAAATCCTGCAGGCGGCGGAGGGTCTCGTCGAACAGGCCGGCGCGGAGAATGGTGTCCCGCTTCACGGTGATCGACGGCGTCGCCTTCCACAGTACGCGCTGGAACAGGGCTTTGCGGAAAGTTTCGCGGTCGGCGATCACCGAGTTTTTGCGGGTGACGCGCGCGCCGGACGGCTGAATTTTCACGAAGCTGTCGACGAGCAGGTCGAGGTCGGCGCGGCGGGCGAACTCGGCGGCGACGGTTGCGAGCTTCTCCGGCAGATAGGTGTCGTCGCTGTCGAGGAAGGCGATCAGCGGCGCTTGCGCCGCGCGGACGCCTGCGTTGCGCGCCGCGTTGCCGCCGCGGTTTTGGCCGAGCTCGATGATCTTCATGCGCGAGTCGCCGAAGGACTTGGCGACGGCCACGCTGGCGTCGGTCGAGCCGTCATCGATGACGATCAGCTCGAAGTCCCGGAAGCTCTGGTCGAGCACGCTCTGCATGGCGCGCCCCAGCACGTCGGCGCGATTGTGGACCGGCAGGATGACCGAGATGGCGGGGCTCATGTCGGAACGACGGCCGCTTTCCGGTGCGCGGGCTTGCTCTGAGCCGGAGCGGACCGCTGCTCCTTCCACCAGCAGCTGAACATGGCGATTGCGTAGAGCATCCGGCCGTGGTCGGCGACGCCCCGACGATGCTCATCAAACAACTGCTCGACCCCCTTCTTGTTGAGCAGTCCCAGCTCTGACGCTCCCGACGACGACCACGATTCTCGCGCAAAGTCGTTGAACCCACCCATGAACCAGTCGGCGAGGGGCAGCTGGAAGCCGATCTTGCGCTGGTCGAGCTGGCCGGGGGGAAGCCATGGCTCGACGGCTTTTCGCAACACGTATTTGCCGGTGTTGCCCTTGAGCTTGAGCCCGGTCGGAACGGTCAGCGCGAAATCGACGAAGCGGTGCGAGAGGAAGGGCACGCGCGCCTCGAGCGAATGGGCCATGCTGGCGCGGTCGAGCCGCTGGCACATTGAGGCGGGCATGTGGACGGTGAGGTCGCCCATCATGAACTGTTCGAGGTCGGAGAGCGGCTGGCGGCCGGACTCGGGGAAATAGTCGAGGGCGCGCTTCTCGATGGTGTCGCGTTCGCTCTGGCGCGCGAGGAAGTCGCGGGCGAAGATGCGCGAGCGCAGATCCGGAGTGCTGATCGAGACTGCGGCGAAGAAGCGCTCATAGCCGTCGGTGAGCGACGCGCCCTCGCGGAAGCGGCCGGCGAGCTGGCGCAGATAATTCAATTTGCGAAAGCGCAGTTCGGGCAGATGTTCGATCGCGCCGAGCGGCCTTGCGAGGGACCGAAAGCGGGCCATTCGCTGCGCCCAGCGCTGTCGGTTGTAGCCGAGAAACAATTCGTCGCCGCCTTCCCCGCAGAGCACGACCTTCACATGCTCCGCTGCGGCCCGCGACAGATACCAGAGCGGGATGGCGCTGTTAGCCGCGGTCGGCTCGTCGAACGACGCCTGGACGGCGGGAAGCACGTCGGCGGCGTCCTGCGGCTGCATTGGGAGAACGATGTGCTGGCAGCCGAGATGGTCGGCGATGCGCCTGGCGGCCGCGGTCTCGTCGCGCGGTGAGCCGGGGAATCCGGCGGTGAAGATCTTGAAAGGGGCGGACGAGGTGCGCGCCATGGCGGCGGCGATCGCGCCCGAGTCGACACCGCCCGAGACGAAAGCGCCGATCGGCACGTCGGAAAGCTGGTGCTCCTTCACCGTGCGCAGCAGTTCCGAGCGGGTGCGTTCAATCCAGTCGTTTTCGCTGATGCCGTGTTCGACGTTGAGGCGCGCGGTCCAGAAGGGGCGCACGACGGCTTCCCCGCTTGGGCCGATGTGGAGCACGTGGCCCGGCTCGAGCGGGCGCACATGGCGGAAGATGGTGCGGGGCGGGAGCGTGTGGCCGAAGCAGAAGAAATCGTCGACGCCGTCCTCGTCTAGGTCGAAGGCGTGGTCCGGAAGCTCGCGAAGGGCCGTGATTTCCGAGGCGAAGG
>JBDTON010000188.1:0-4071 GCA_039933195.1 Sphingomicrobium sp.
GTCTTCGCCCATGCCTCCGCGCCGCGCGGAAAGCCGGAATTCGGCATCCATTCTACGCGCGTCGGGCGCAAGACCGTGGGCGTCGACGAGGAAATCCTGCTCCGCAAGCCGTTCGGCCAGCTCAAGCATTTCGCGAAAGACGGAATCGATGGCGGTCCGCCGTTACTCATCGTTGCGCCGATGTCGGGGCACTACGCGACCTTGCTGCGCGGCACCGTCGAGCGTCTGCTTCCTGGTCATGACGTCTACATCACCGACTGGCGCGATGCGAAGCTGGTGCCGCTGTCGGACGGCACCTTCGATCTCGATGGCTATATCGATTATCTGATCGAGTTCCTTGAGTTCATTGGCAAGCGCACCGGCGAACGGCCGCACTTGCTCGCGGTTTGCCAGCCGGCGGTCCCGGCGTTCGCCGCGACGGCGCTGATGGCCGGCGACAGGAATCCATGGCGGCCGAAGACTCTGACCATGATGGGCGGGCCGATCGACACGCGCAAAGCGCCCACCGCGGTCAACACTCTGGCGACGCAGCGGCCGTTCGGCTGGTTCGAGAACAATGTGGTTGCGACCGTGCCGATGATCTATCCGGGCTCGGGGCGGAAGGTCTATCCCGGCTTCCTCCAGCTCGCCGGGTTCATGACGATGAACCTCGGCTCGCACCTCATCAGCCACTGGGAGATGTTCAAGCACCTTGTCGTTGGAGACGAAGAAGGCGCGGACGCGACGCGGGACTTCTACGACGAGTATCGCTCGGTCTGCGACATGACCGCCGAATTCTATCTCCAGACCGTGGACGTGGTGTTCCAGCGCCATTTGCTTCCGGATGGGAAGCTGATGCACCGCGGCCGGCGCGTCGATCCCAAGTCGATCCGCGATACCGCCTTGCTCGCGATCGAGGGCGAGCGCGACGACATTTCGGGAATCGGGCAGACCAAGGCGGCGCTCGAAATCGCGACCAAGGTTCCGGCCGCGAAGAAGAAATACTTCCTGGCCAAAGACGTCGGCCATTATGGCATCTTCCACGGCCGCAAGTGGCGCGAGATGATCGCGCCCGTGGTCGAGAAGTTCATCGCCGCCGCTTAGGCTGGCTTTTTCATCCTGACTCCGCCGAGCATCGTCAGAGCGACGACGGCCGACAGCGCAGCGACGGCGGCGGAGACGAACATCGCGGTGTGAAAGCCGGCGAATATCGCCACACCGTGTTGGCCCAGCACCGACCCAAGGAGAGCGGTGGCAATGAGGCCGCCGAGTCGCGCGACGGCGCTGTTGAAGCCCGACGCCATCGCGACATGCTGTTCTTCAACCGAACCGAGGACCGATGCGGTTAGTGGCGCGACCGCGATCGTCATTCCGAGCGCCAGGATGGCGATTGTCGGAAACGCACCGCTCCAATAGCTGCTGTCTGGTCCGATCAGGCGAGCGACCACCAGTCCGCCGGCGACCACGAGCGGCCCGATCGTGAGTGGAATGCGCGGGCCCATCCGAGCGGCGAGGCTGCCCATCGTTGGCGACGCCGCGGTCATGAGAATGGGCAGCGGGAGCATGGCGAGGCCTGCCTCCACCGGCGAATAGCCGCCGCTGGTGATCAGAACGAAGGGGATGAGCAGCATCGCCGCTCCGAATGCTCCGTAGAGCAGGAATGTGACGAGGTTGAGGCCGGAAAAGCAAAGATTGCCGAACAATGCGATCGGCAGCATGGCCCGCGCCCGGCGGTGCAGTTCTGCAGCGAGGAAAGCGACGAGGAGGACGATTCCAAGCACAAGCGAGGTTACGGCCTTCGGGCCGAACTCACCGGATGCGGACCATAGAGTAAGCGCATAGGTGAGGCCGCCAAGCCCCGCTGTCGCCAGCACTGCGCCGGCATAATCGGTGCGGCCCGCGCCGGGATCGCTGCTCTCTTCGACGAACTTCAGTGCGATCAGGATCGCCCCGAGCGCGAGCGGCAAGTTGATGTAGAAAATCGCCGGCCAGCCGACGCTTCCGACGAGCCAGCCGCCGATCAACGGTGCGATGGCGGCGGCCGCGGCGCCCGCTGCGGCCCAGATGCCGACGGCGCGGCCCCGCTTTTCGCCGGAATAAGCGGCGTTCAGAAGGGCGAGGCTGTTGGGCAGAAGCAACGCCGCTCCTATGCCTTGCGCCGCACGCGCGCCGAGAAGGATCGGGAGGCTTGGAGCAAGCGCGCAGAGCAGCGAGGTCACGGCGAAGATGCCCGTGCCGATGACCAGCAGCCGCCTTCGTCCAAAATGGTCGCCGAGCGCACCGCCCAGGAGGAGCAGCGCGGAAAGCGGCAACAGATAGGCGTTGACCACCCACTGCACCTGCTCCGCGCCGGCGCCGTAGCTCGCACGAATCGCGGGCAAAGCGACGTTGAGGACCGAGCCCTCGACGAAGGACAGGCTTGAGGCGAGGATGCAGGCGACGAGCGTCCAGCGCGGGTGCGCGTTTCGAGCGTGCGCCCGTTTGCCGGAGTCGCGTGGGCTCAATCGACGTGCTGCGCGATCGCCGCCTCGACCATGTCGCGCCACATATTCGCATCGCCGGCCGCCGCCATCGCCTCGTCGGGTTCGCGCATGGTGTGCAGGACCGCTTGCGCCTGATTCAAATGGTCGCGCCACGTGCGGTCGACTTCAGGCCCGGCCGAGCCGTTGCTGCCCTCGGCGTTACTGCTGAGCTTTGCGCCGGCGAGGACGCGGGCGATCCGTTCGAGCAGCGGGCGGTTGGATTCGGGCATGCTTTTTTCTCCGTCTCTGCAGCCTTCAACCCGCTTCACCCGTTTCGGTTTCGGCCGGAGGCATCCCCGCAATCTTACGCGCCGCGTGGACCAGCTCGACGGGCAGCATCGCGATGATCGTGCTGTTGTGCTCGACGCCGATCTCGGTGAGCGTTTGCAGCCGCCGCAGTTCCAAAGCGCCGGGAGACGCGCTGATCGTATCGGCCGCTTGAGAGAGTTTCGTCGCGGCCTCCTGCTCGCCCTCGGCGCGGATGATGCGCGCGCGCTTTTCGCGGATCGCCTCTGCTTCCTTGGCGATGGCCCGCTGCATCTGCTCGGGGATGTCGACGTCCTTGATCTCAACCGAATCCACCTCGACGCCCCATCTCAACGAGGCCTCGCGCAATAGCTCCTGCATGCGCCTGTTGATCGACAGGCGGTCCTTTAACATCTGATCGAGCTCGCTTTGTCCGATGGCGTCGCGCAGCGCAGTCTCGGCCGCTTGCACGGTCGCCGACATCCAGTTCTCGACCGAGTTCACCACCTGGATCGGCGATTCCGCGCGGAACCAGAGGACCGCGTTCACCCGCACCGCGACTCCGTCGCGCGTGATCGTTTCCTGCGTTTCGAGCTGGTAGGTGATGATGCGCGTGTCGACCCGGACGACGCGGTCGACGAAGGGGATCAGCCAGTACCAGCCGGGCCCCTTCATCTCGCCCAGCCGCCCGAGGCGGAACAGCACCGCGCGCTGATATTCGCGGTTGATGCCGAAGCTTTTGAGCGTCGTCACGAGCAGCAGGATCAGGACGATGGCGAGAACAATGAGTGCCGACGAAATCATCATCGATTGAGCTCCAATAGTCGAGCGGGCTTATAGCACCTCGAACAGTCCCGCCGCGCCCATTCCCCCGCCGACGCACATGGTCACGACGACGTGCTTCACGCCGCGGCGCTTGCCTTCGATCAGCGCATGGCCGGTGAGGCGGGCGCCCGACATTCCGTAGGGGTGGCCGATGGAAATGGCGCCACCGTCGACGTTTAGCCGGTCCTCGGGGATGCCCAGCTGCTCTGCACTGTACAGCACCTGGACGGCGAAGGCCTCGTTCAATTCCCACAAGCCGATGTCGTCTACCTTGAGGTCGAAGCGCTTCAACAGCTTGTGGACGGCGTCGATCGGACCGATGCCCATCTCGTCCGGCTCGGTACCGGCGACCGCCATGCCGACGTAGCGGCCCATCGGCGACAGTCCGCGGCGTTCGGCTTCCTTCGCTTCCATCAAAACCATGGCCGAGCTTCCGTCGGACAGCTGGCTGGCATTGCCGGCGGTGATCGAGGTGTCGGGGCCGAGCACGGGATTGAGA
>JBDTON010000189.1:0-11731 GCA_039933195.1 Sphingomicrobium sp.
GCAAGCTATTGGCGCGGCCTTCCTGACAACCCATATTGCAGGCCGAACGGCTTTTGCGGAGCGATCGATGGCGCGCGTTACAGTTGAAGATTGCGTAGACAAGATTCCGAACAGGTTCGATCTCGTCCTGTTCGCGGCCCAGCGCGCGCGGCAGATTTCGGGCGGCGCCGACCTCACCATCGACCGTGATCGCGACAAGAACCCGGTGGTCGCGCTGCGCGAGATCGCCGAGGAGATGGTCAAGCCCAAGGAGCTCCAGGAAGCGGTTGTCACCAATCTGCAGAAAGTGCGGATCGACGAGGAGGACGAGACCGAAGAGCTCGCCTCGATCAGCGAAGCGGCCGAGGCGCTGCGCCTCACCGCCGCCGCGCCGCCGCGTCCGACTCCCTCGGGCGGGGACTACGAATAATTCTCCACTAGAATGACTTTGGGGCCGGGGTTACACCGACCTCATGGTTCCCTTTTCGTTCGCAGGCGAAACGGTCTTCGCGACCGCTGACGGAGCGCTGTTCTGGCCGCGCGAGGACGCGCTGCTTGTCGCCGACCTGCACCTCGAAAAAGCGAGCTGGTTCGCGCGGCTTGGGCAGTTCCTTCCACCCTACGATTCGCACGCGACGCTGAGCGCGCTCGCCGGCGAAGTCGAGCGCACCGGCGCCCGGCGGCTGTATTGTCTGGGCGACAGCTTCCACGACGCATTCGGGTGCGAGCGTCTCCCCGAGCAAGCGAAGACGCTTCTGACCGAGCTCACCGCCAAGCTCGACTGGACGTGGATCGTCGGCAACCACGACCCGGGCTTTGCCGACCATTGCGGCGGCAAGCTCGAGGACGAAGTCGAGCTCGCCGGAATTGTGCTCCGCCACGAAGCCGAGCGCCACGACCCGCGCGCTGAAATCTCCGGTCATTTCCATCCCAAGCTGCGCGTGAACGTCAAGGGCCGCCATGTCTCGCGGCGGTGCTTCGTGGTCTCGCCGAGCAAGATGATCCTGCCCGCGTTCGGAGCGCTGACCGGCGGCCTCGACGCCCACCATCCCGAGATCCTCCGAAGCGTCGGCGCCAACGCCGCCGCGCTCGTGCCGGTGTCGGATCGCCTGCTGCGCTTCCCGCTCGCGGCCTAAGCCCCCGAGGAGAGAGCCGGAAGGCTAATCCACCCTCACTTCAATCGCCATCGCTCCCGTCGGCGACAGCAGCAGCCGCGCGATCGCCGGACGCCTTTTTCCGAAGGTCGCCGCCTGGAGCTCGTTGCGCGCGGCGTGGCGGTCGAACTTGAAGCCCTGCGCGTCCGCCTGAGCCTCCAGCCGGTCGAGATGCTCGTCCAAATTGGCGATGCCCTCGTCGGGATCGAAACGCATCGTCTCCTCGAGCTCGGCCATGGCCCACTTCATTGTCGGGCGCGCCGCAAAGGGCAAGCCCGATTGCGCGGGCTCACCGCTGTACCTAAACCTTCGCCATGATCATCAAACACACGCTCCTGCTTGCCGCCGCTTTGGCCATGACCAGCGGCGTTTCCGCCCAGACCATTCCGCCGCAAGTCCAGGCGCGGATCGACCGCATCCTCAAGGCCACGCCCTTGATCGACGGGCACAACGACCTTCCCGAGCAGCTGCGCGAGAATTACAATCTCAGCGTCGAGGGTCTTGCCAGCGGCAGCGACCAGCGCCAGCCGAATCCGCTTATGACCGACATGGCGCGGCTTCATCAGGGCCGCGTGGGAGCGCAATTCTGGTCGGTCTACATCCCGTCGGAAGTGACTGGCGACGCCGCGATCCGCGAGACGATCGAGCAGATCGACATCGTCAAGCGCCTGGTCAAAGCCTATCCGAACGACCTCGCGCTCGCCCGCACCGCCGACGATGTGGTGCGCATCCACAAAAGCGGCCGAGTCGCCTCGCTGATCGGGATCGAAGGCGGGCATCAGATCGGCGGCAGTCTCGCCGCGCTTCGGCAGTTCTACGAGCTCGGGGCGCGCTACATGACCTTCACCCACTTCAAGAACAACGAGTTCGCCGACAGCGCCACCGACGATCCCAAATACCACGGCATCACCGACTTCGGCCGCACGGTCATCCACGAGATGAACCGCCTCGGAATGCTCGTCGACCTCAGCCACGTTAGCGACGACACCATGCGCGACGCGCTCAAGGCCAGCCGCGCTCCGGTGATCTTCTCGCACTCGAGCGCCCGAGCGCTCGACGATCATCCGCGCAACGTCCCCGACGACATCCTCACGCTCGTCGCGGCCAATGGCGGAGTGGTGATGGTCAATTTCTACACCGGCTATGTCTCGGACGAGGTGCGTAAGCGGAATGCCGAGGGCGCAGCCGAAGAGGCTCGCCTCAAGTCGCTCTACGTCGGCCATCCCGACAAGCGCGAAGCGGGGATGAAGGCGTGGGCAGCCGCCAACCCGGCCCCCGCGGTGACCGTCGCGCAGGTCGCCGATCATGTCGACCATGTCGCCAGGGTCGCCGGCTACGACCATGTCGGGATCGGCGGCGATCTCGACGGCATCGGCTATGACGAGGCGCCGTCGGGGATGAACAGCGTCAGCGGCTATCCCTTGCTCTTCGCCGAGCTGGTCCGCCGCGGCTGGAGCGACCAAAATCTGGCGAAACTCGCCGGCGGGAACGTGCTCCGAGTCATGCGCCAGGCTGAGGCCGCCGCCGCGGCGATGAAAGACGAACCGCCGGCGCTGGCCACCCTGCAGCCGCGCCCGGCCGAGCCGTGGAAATGAGCCAGCCGCCGCTTCGCGCGGCGATCATTCCGGTGACTCCATTGCAGCAGAACTGCTCGCTCGTCTGGTGCACCGCGACGATGCGCGGAGCGTTCGTCGATCCGGGCGGCGACCTCCCGCGGCTCACAGCCGCGGCGCAGCAGGCCGGAGTCACGATCGAGAAGATTCTGCTGACCCACGGCCATATCGACCATTGCGGCTCGGCGGGCATTTTCGCCGATGAGCTCGGGGTCCCGATCGAAGGCCCGCACGAAGAGGACCGCTTCTGGATCGAGAAGCTCGGCGTCGAAGGTCCCAAATACGGCATCAACGGCCGCCCGTTCGAGCCCTCGCGGTGGCTCAAGGATGGCGATCAGGTGACCGTCGGCAATCTCACGTTCGACGTCCGGCATTGCCCCGGCCACACGCCGGGCCACATCGTCTTCCATCATCCCGGGTCAAAGCTGGCGCTGGTCGGCGACGTTCTGTTCAAGGGGTCGGTCGGCCGCTGGGACTTCCCGCGCGGCAATCAGGAGCAACTCATCCGCTCAATCACCGAGCGGCTGTGGCCGATGGGCGACGACACCGCCTTCGTTCCGGGGCACGGGCCGATGTCGACCTTCGGCCACGAACGCGCGACCAATCCATTCGTCGGCGATGCAGCGCTAGCCGCCTAGCAGCGCTGCGCCCGCGTACACGACCGCCCAGATCGCGAGCGCCACGATTGCAATCACCGTGGTCATCATTCCGATCATTCTCCAGCGCCAGAGGTGAGGCCCATCCATCCCGATCGGATGGGCAATCCGGGCGAGGATGAAGGCTGCTGCAATCGCGCCCAACGCCGCCCGGCTTGCGCCGGACAGTTCGAGCCCTCCGAGCAGGATTAAGAAGAACGGGGCATTCTCGATGAAATTCGCCTGCGCCCGCATCCGCCTGAGCACCGCCTCATTGCCGCCGTCACCGATCTTCACCCCATTATCGCGGCGGCTCCTCACGACCCTGGAGCCGAGCCAGATGTTTAGGCCGACGGCTGCTGCGGCCGTCAGAAGCGTCACCGGAATCGATGTCATGACACATCTCCCCTGCCCTACGCTCGCACCGGCTGCCCGCCCTTGCAACCACGGCTCCAGTCGCTATAGGAACCGCGTTCGCGACGATCCGGCCGCCGCCGCGGGGCTATCCCGCTGGGAATGGGCGCAGATCGTCGCCATTTTTGTTTTGTGTCAAAGGTGCCGCAATGGCTGTCCCCAAGAGAAAAACCTCGCCGTCGAAGCGGAACATGCGCCGCAGCCACCATGCGCTGAAGCCGACGCAGTTCCAGGAATGCCCCAATTGCGGCGAATTGAAGCTGCCGCACAACATGTGCGCGGCGTGCGGCCACTATAACGGCCGCGAAATCGTCTCCACCGAGGCCTAAGCGGCGACAGGCCTCACGATGGACGGGGGCCCGCGAATTGCAATCGACGCCATGGGCGGCGACAGCGGCCCGACGGGGATGATTGCGGGCGCCGCGCGCGCGCTCCGCCGCGACCCGTCGCTGCAGTTCATCGTCTACGGCAACGACGCCCAGGTTGAGGCGGAGCTCCAGCGCCACCCCGCGCTGCGCAGCGCGGTAACCGTCGTCCACTCGCCCGAATCCATCGCGCCAAGCGAGAAGCCGACCCAGGCGATCCGCCGCGCCCGCTCGACCTCGATGGGCATGGCGATCAACGCGGTGAAGGAAAAGCTGGCCGACGCGGCGCTCTCGGGCGGCAACACTGGAGCGATGATGGCGATGGCCAAGCTGGCGCTCAGAACCATGCCGGGAATCGACCGGCCAGCGCTTGCCGCGCTTCTTCCGACGCTCGCCGAAACCGACCTCGTGATGCTCGACCTTGGCGCGAACACCGAGTGCGACGCGCAGAACCTCGTCCAGTTCGCTGTCATGGGCGCGGCCTATGCGCGCACCGTCCTCTCCATCCCCAAGCCGCGCGTGAAGCTGCTCAACATCGGCACCGAGGAATTGAAGGGCACCGACGAGCTCAAGGAAGCGGCGGGGCTGCTGCGCGAAGCCGATTATCTGGCTTTCCGCTTCGACGGCTTCACCGAAGGCGACCAGCTGTCGCGCGGCAATGTCGACGTCGTCGTAACCGACGGCTTTTCCGGCAACATCGCGCTGAAAACCGCTGAGGGCACCGCCCGGTTCGTCACCGACCTGCTGCGCCGGGCCTTCAAGAGCTCGCTTCGGTCGAAGGCTGGATTCGCTCTGTCGCGCCCCGCGCTCAACCTGCTGAAACACCACCTCGACCCGAACAACCATAACGGCGCGGTTTTCCTCGGGCTCAACGGCCTCGTCATCAAGAGCCACGGCGCTGCCACCCCCAAGGGCGTCGCCAATGCGATCGGAGTGGCCGCCCGGATGGTTCGCAACGACATCATCCGCAAGATCGGCGAAGACCTCGACAATTTCCGCGCGCACGCCTTCGCGAACGAAGCTGCCCAATGAACTCCAACAACGCTAGCCGTCATTCGGTTGTGCTCGGCACCGGCAGCGCTCTGCCCAAGCGGCGTGTCACCAACGAGGAGCTGGCGGAGACGGTCGACACGACCGACCAGTGGATCGTCGAGCGCACCGGGATCCGCGCGCGTTACCTTGCGGGTGAAGGTGAAACCACCGCCAGCCTGGGCGCCGCCGCGGCGCGGCGCGCGCTCGATCATGCCGGCGTTTCGGCAGCGGAAATCGACCTCATCGTGCTCGCCACCGCGACTCCCGACCAGACCTTCCCATCGTCGGCGACCAAGGTCCAGGCTACCCTCGGGATCAACGACTGCATCGCCTTCGACGTGCACGCGGTATGCACCGGATTCCTCTACGCTTTGTCCGTCGCCGATTCGATGCTCCGCTCGGGCAACGCGACGAAGGCGCTGGTGATCGGCGCGGAAACGTTCAGCCGGATCCTCGACTGGGACGATCGCGCCACCTGCGTGCTGTTCGGCGACGGCGCCGGAGCGCTCGTGCTCGCGGTCGAGGAGACGGAAAGGGGTATCCTCGCGACTCGGCTTCACGCGGACGGTCGGCACAACGATCTGCTGTTCGTCGACGGCGGACCCTCTACCACGGGGACGGTGGGTAAGCTCCGGATGAAGGGCCGCGAAGTGTTCCGCCACGCCGTGGTCAACCTGGCCGACGTCCTCAACGAGGTGCTGGCCGCGGCGGGGCTGACTTCGGCCGACGTCGACTGGGTCGTTCCGCACCAGGCGAATGCGCGAATCCTCGATGCGACGGCGAAAAAGCTCGGCCTTCCGAAAGAGAAAATCGTGGTGACCGTGGACGAGCATGCGAACACATCTGCCGCGTCGGTCCCGCTTGCATTTGATACAGCCGTCAAGGATGGACGGATCAAGCGCGGCGATCTCGTCGTACTGGAGGCGATGGGCGGTGGCTTTACATGGGGCGCGGCAGCCCTCAGGTATTGAAAAAGTTCGGTAATCCGTGGAAAGTCGAATTGCAGACAGCACGAAATTCCGTTACGAAAGCGTAATCTACGGCGGGGAATGCCGGACGGGGCGGGAGATAATAGAATGGCGGATCTCGGGATCGCGCGGCTCAATAACGAAGCGGACGCGAGCAGCACTTTGACCCGCGCGGACCTCGCGGACGTGGTGCATCGCAAGCTCGGCCTGTCACGCGCCGAATCGGCGAGCCTTGTTGAACGAGTCCTCCACCACATGTGTCATTCGCTCTCCGTCGGTAAGAACGTGAAGATTTCCGGCTTCGGCACCTTCATCCTGCGCGACAAGGGCCAGCGCATCGGGCGCAATCCCAAGACCGGCATAGAAGTGCCGATCGCTCCGCGCCGTGTGATGACCTTCCGCGCAAGTCAGATCATGCGCGACCGGATTGCCAGGTAGGCCAAAAGGTGGCGACCGCCGAAAAGGCACCCGGCGCTTTAAAGACCATCGGCGAATTGTCGCATGAGCTGGGAGTCGCCCAGCATATTTTGCGTTATTGGGAAACCCGATTCCCGCAGCTTCGGCCGATGCAGCGCGCGGGCAACCGCCGCTATTATCGGCCCGCGGACGTCGAGATCGCCCGGCGAATCCACCGGCTGCTCAGCGAAGAAGGCTATACGGTCCGCGGAGTCCAGAAGCTGCTCCGGGACAAAGCCGAGCCCGGGCCTGGGCGTGAATTGGCGGAGGCGCAGGCGGTGCCGAGTTCGTCAGTCCTTCCGCGCGATGACGCCGCCGGAGTGGATGTCTTCCGGCTGATCGCTTTGCGCAACCGCCTCGCCGACGCGCTCGAAAGCTAGAGTCTCGCCCAATCTTTCCGCGACGCGCGCAATCGCCTGGTCGAGCGGAACCCGGCGGATCGGCACGCCTTGCGGGAATGCCGGCAACAGGCGCGACGGCATCGCCGCCGACAGGATCACGAACACGCCACGATCGCCGTCACGGCGGATGAGCCGGCCGAATGCCTGCGCCAGCCGTGCGCGAACCACCCGGTCGTCATATGCGCTGCCCCCGCCGGCCATCCGCCGCGCCGCGTGAAGCACGGTCGGGCGCGGCCAGGGCACGCGCTCCATCACCACCAGCCGAAGCGATTCGCCCGGCACATCGACCCCGTCCCGCAGCGCGTCTGTGCCGAGGAGAGAGGCGCGCGGATCGTCACGAAAAATATCGACGAGAGTCCCTGCATCGATCGGGTCGACATGCTGGGCAAGTAGTGGAAGCCCCGCGCGGGCGAGCCGGTCGGCGATCCGCGCATGCACCGCTTTCAGCCGCTGGATGGCGGTGAACAGCCCGAGCGTGCCGCCGTCCGCGGCCTCGATCAGCCGGCCGTAGGCGCCTGACAGCGCGGCGACGTCCCCCTGCTTGACGTCAGTGACAATCAGCACTTCCGAGCACCCTGCGTAATCGAACGGGCTCTCCGCTTCGAAGCGGTCGGCGGGGCTTGGCAGGTGCAAAGCGCCGGTGCGCGCCTCGGCCGAGTCCCATCCTTCCCCGCCGCGCAAGGTGGCCGAGGTGACCAGCACGCCGTCGGCCTGGGTCAGCACCGCGGCCGCCAGCGGCTTGGTCGGATCGAGCCAGCGGCGATGAATCGCGACGTCATATTCGCGCCCGTCGACCCGCTCGACCGCAAGCCAGTCGACGAACTCCCAATCCGCCTCGCCGCCAATGCGGCCGAGTAAGGCGATCCACCCCGCCAGAGTTTCGCGCCGCCACGACAATCCGCGGATTGCGCCTTCCACACGAGCGCGTGCCTGCGCATCGAGCCAGTCGGGCGCGTCCTCGAGCACCGCTTCCAGCCGCCGGGCCAGCGCCGCCAGGGGCTTCTGCAGGCTTTCGAGCACTTCGCCCGCGGCGGCTGCGCTAGACACCAATGCGCCGTCGGGCTCGGCAAGCTCTGTCTCGAGCCCATAGCCCGCCTCCTGCGCCTTCGCCCGAGCATAGACCATTCCGCGAACCTCGCTCAGCAACGCCTCCACGGGTCCGAACGGGGCGCCTTCGACCAGCCGCTGCAGCCAGCCGTCCGACGGAAGCGCCTTCGCCGCTTCCACAGCCGAATCGAGCGCGCGACCGCCCTCGTCGTCATAAGAAGCGACATCCATCAGGCGCGCCGCAAGTCCGCGCCTCCGGCCGCGTGAGCGTCCTTCCGGCCCGACGATCCAGCGTCTCAGCTCGATCGCTTCCTGCCCGCCGAACGCGACGGCGAAGGTCGAATCGGCGGCATCGAAAAGATGATGACCCTCGTCGAACAGAATCCGCCCCGGCGCCTCCTCCCGCGCTCGCGCAGCGTTGACCATCACCAACGCATGGTTGGCGATGACGATGTCGGCTTCGCGGCTCGCCCGCTCCGCCCGCTCGATGAAGCAGCGGCGGTAATGCGGGCAGCCGGCATAGACGCACTCGCCGCGGCGGTCGGTGAGCGCCGCTGCGCCCGCGCGCCGGAACAGGCTCGGCAGCCACCCCGGCAAATCGCCGCCGACCATGTCGCCGTCCTTGCTGTACGCGGCCCAGCGCCCGACGAGCTGGGCAAGGATCGCCGCACGGCCGGAAAAGGCGCCCTGGAGCGCGTCCTCGAGATTGAGCAGGCACAGATAATTTTCGCGGCCCTTGCGGATCACGATTTTGCGGGCGCGCTCCTCGGCTTCGGCGAACAGCTTGGGCCCTTCGGCATCGAGCTGCCGCTGCAGCGCCTTGGTGAAGGTCGAGACCCACACCGTCCCACCCGAGCCTTCCGCCCACAACGCCGCCGGAGCGAGATAGGCCAGCGTCTTGCCGATCCCGGTTCCGGCCTCGGCGAGCAGCATGTTCGGCGAATCCTTGCCGCGCTTGGGCGCGAACACCGAAGTCACCGCCTCGGCCATCGCTTTCTGCCCTTCGCGCGGCTCGATCCGCCCGGTCAGCCGGTCGAGCTTGTCGCGCGCCGCGGCTGGATCGATCGTGATCGTCCGGGGCGGCGGGCGCTCGGCCGCTTCCTCCCACTGCTTGAGGCGCGAGAACAGCATCCGCTCGCCGCGCTCGGGCCGCTCCAGCCGCGCGCCGATCAGCGGCGCCCAGCTCCAGCCGAGCCGGTGCAGCGTCGCGTTCGCCGTCCACGCGCCCTCGCGCTCGCGCCACTCGGCGTCGTCAAGCACCGCGAGCAGGCGCTCGGCGATGGGCTTAAGCGAGCGCGCGGCCCCGGCTTCATCGGCCGGCGGATCCAGCCCAAGCACGCGGCTCAGCCCCGCCGCGGTCGGCACCGCGAACCGGGCGGGATGCAAGAAAGCGAACAGCTCGAGCAGGTCGAGGCCGCTGAGCTCGGGATAGCCGAGCCGCTGCCCGACCAAGGGAGCATTGAGGATGATGTGGGGAGTCTCGGCGGCGCGCGCGATCGCCTCGCCGCGGCTCGCTTCCCGCACCTCGCCGTCTCCGCTCGCCAGCCATATCCCGGCATGGGTCGCATGGAGCGCGGGAATCGTAAGCGGAGCCATCGCCCGGTCTTACGCAACGCAGAACGGAAGTGGAACGCCGATTAGCTGCTCAGCGCGTCGATCAGCAGCTTTTTCACGCGCGCCACCAGCTCGGGCGTGCGCCGGCCGAGGATTCCACGGGCCCGCTCGGGCAAATGCTCAACCGGGTCCCCGTTGTCGCCAAAGATGTAATGGCCGAACAGCATGCGCCACGCAGCCAGCTCCCTGGGCGGCAGGTTCTTCATCGTGATCACCGCATGATAAAGCGCGTTGAGCGGCGTCAGCAGCGGCGGCTCGGCGTCGCGCCACCAGAAATTGATCATCGCCCCGAGCTCGTCGAGCGAAGCCACTGCGTGCCACCACAGGCTCGGAATGTAGAGTGCGTCGCCGGGCCCGAGCTCGGCCGTCTGCGCCGCCTCCAGCGCCTCGGCGAAGCGGGGATATCTGTTGAGGTCAGGCGCGTCGACATCGACCAGGCTGGTCGCCTGGCCGGCCAGCGTGAAATCGAGCGGGCCAACGTAGAGGTTGGCGATCTGGTCGGTCGGGAACAATGTGAATCGCCGCCGCCCGGCGACGACGCAGGCGAGGTTCTGCGGCAGGTCCCAATGTGCCGCGGTGCGCGTGCGGTTGCCGAGCCACAGCGAGATCAGCGTCGCTTTGCTCATGTCGAGCAGCGGTACGGGGATCGTCGAAAGCAGCCCGGGAAGGTGGCGGCGGACCGGGATCCCGCCCGCATACATCGAATAAGGCTGATCGCTCCCACGCTGCCGAAGCAGCAGGTCGAGCAGCTGGTCGATCGTCGCCAGCCGCCGCTCATGATTGAAGCCCGAATAATCGGCCGTGTAGCCGAACCGGCCCTCGATCTCCGGCTCTCCGAACCACGCTTCGAACGGCTCGTCCGACGCCGCCTTGCGGAGGAAGCGGGCGAACGCCTCATCGCCCTTCTTGGCCGCCTCGACGATCGGCCATTCGGGAGCGAGCCCCCGCAGCACCGCCGGTTCGCCCTTCGGCACGATCTCTTGCTCGAAGCGCTGCCGATCGACGTCCTCAAATTCAGCGATGGCTCGCATGGCCCTCGGCTAGCAGCGTCGCCGCCCCTTCGCTAGGAGCGCCTCGTGACCGACGCCCCCGACATTCGCGCCGCCGCTCTCGCGTCCAAGGCCTGGCCGTATGAAGAAGCGCGCAAGCTGCTGAAGCGCTGGCCCGACGGCAAGCCGGCGGGCGACCCGGTGATCTTCGAGACGGGCTACGGTCCCTCCGGCCTGCCGCACATCGGCACCTGGAACGAGGTCGCGCGCACCAGTTTTGTCCGCCATGCGTACGAAGAATTGACTGGCGGAGCGCCGACTCGGTTGATCGCTTTCAGCGACGACCTGGACGGGCTGCGCAAGGTCCCCGACAATGTCCCCAACCACGACATGCTCGGGGAAAATCTCGGGCGCCCGCTGACCCGCATCCCCGACCCGTTCGGGACGCACGAAAGCTTCGCGCACCACAACAATGCGATGCTCCAGCGCTTTCTCGACCGCTTCGGATTCGATTACGAGTTCCTGTCGGCGACCGATTGTTATCGGACCGGCCGCTTCGACGCGATGATCCGCAAAGTGCTTCACTGCTGGGATGCGATCATGGGCGTGATGCTCCCCACGCTGCGCGAGGACCGCCGCAAGACCTATTCGCCGCTGCTTCCGATCTCGCCCGCGAGCGGGCGCGTCCTCCAGGTCGTGGTTCAGGTGATCGACGCCGAAGCCGGCCTCATCGCCTTCGACGACGAGGACGGCGGCCGCGTCCAGCAATCTGCATTCGGCGGCCTCGCCAAGCTCCAGTGGAAGGTCGACTGGGCGGCGCGCTGGGTCGCCCTCGGGGTCGATTACGAAATGTCGGGCAAGGATTTGATCGACAGCGTCACCCAGTCGGGCAAGATCGCGCGCATCCTCGGCGGCCGCCCGCCGGAGGGGTTCAATTACGAGATGTTCCTCGACGAAAAGGGCGAGAAGATCTCCAAGTCCAAGGGCAACGGCCTCAGCCTCGAGGATTGGCTGCGCTACGGCAGCCAGGAGAGCCTCGCCTTCTACATCTACCGCGAGCCGCG
>JBDTON010000190.1:0-5562 GCA_039933195.1 Sphingomicrobium sp.
AGCGTCCGTCACGCTCAGCTTTCCGTGCGCCGATCCAGGTCTCTTGGTTTGAGAAACCGGGCTATTCGACCTGTTCCAGGCTTGACATCACTCCAGTGCCGGATCGGAAGTTCAATGAGCACGAACGCCGCGGTGGGAAAGGCGCTCGCGACTTCCGAATACCCGATGTCCTCAGAGGCAGCGAGCGTCATCGCCAGGCTCTGCAGGCTTGGATTATGTCCAACGAAGAGAACGCGATCCGATGTATCGTCGAGCGCGTCGAGAATGTTCAGGAGTGTGCGCGCGGAATTCTCATAGAGGGCGGGTTCAAATTGGAGCTTGAGCGGCTCTCCATAGCCTTTCTCGAAATTTTCGATCGTTTCAACGACACGCCGCGCGGTGCTGGCGAGAACCAAATCGAAAGTCACGTCGCATCGACGAAGCTCCGTTCCCATGAGCTCCGAAGCGCGCACGCCTCGACGGGTCAGCGGACGATCAAAGTCGCGAAGGTGGGGATCATCGCGGCTCGATTTTGCGTGCCGTAACAGTCCGACGATTTTCATGCGGTCGAGTCCAGTCGCATGGCCGCGTTAGGTCTGGCTATTCAGACGTCCTCGAGCAGCCACTCGGCCGCGACCAGGCTCCGAAGCTCGCCGCTCGCGTAAGGTTTGCGCAGCACGCGCGCGCCCTCCGGCACTTCGGATTGCGCGAGGTTGTCGCCGGCCGCGGTCACCACCAGCCGCACATTGGGCCGCTCCCGCGAAACCTGCCGGGCGAGCTCGAGGCCATGTACCGTGCCGGACAGTTCCGCGTCGGTCACGACAACCTCGATTTCCGGGTGCGCGTCGAGCAATGCGGTGGCACTCTTGGCGTCGTGGGCGTGGAAAGTGTCAAAGCCCGATTCACGAAGGATGTCGGAAGCGACCAATCCCACAAAGGGTTGGTCGTCGACGATTAAGGCGGCTGGTCGGCTGGAGGTCATATGATCGCAACCCATGTTAGACGACGTCTAGTGATTAGCAGGTCGGCCTTTTTGTCAACGAATACGACCAGCGGCGAATGTCACTTCTTAGGATTCTTGCTGGACCGCGTCTTGGTTTTCGGACGCTTCGTCGAATCCGCCTTTTTACTGCTCTGCACTTTAGCCTTCCGGCGTTTGGGCGATTCATCGCCCGCGAGCGCCTCGACGGTCTTTCGGCCCACGTCGAGCGCCAGCTGCCAGAGCGCTTTCCCGTGGTCCGCGCCCTCCTGCCCGAGCTTTTGCAGCTCATCTCCTGCATTGGCCGCGAGCTGGCGCGCCTTTTTCGAGTCCTTGAGTGCGGAAGCGGCGGCCACCAAAGTTGCAACGACCACGTCCGCAACCAGCGGATTCTGAGATATTTCGCGGAGCCGCTTGCCCATCTCGGCTCCCGTCGACTTCGCGTTGTCGCGATTCTTTTCGTTCTTTTTCTTTTT
Source organism: Sphingomicrobium sp. (assembly GCA_039933195.1). Classification (GTDB taxonomy): domain Bacteria; phylum Pseudomonadota; class Alphaproteobacteria; order Sphingomonadales; family Sphingomonadaceae; genus Sphingomicrobium. The sequence continues at coordinate 1,435 of JBDTON010000190.1, forward strand.
GCCCTTGGCCACAGATTTCCCCTTGCCGTCCGCCTCAGTGGGCCGGCCTCATACCAATTATCGTCACAACATTGTAACAGGCCTCTGTTTCAGTTCTGCGACATGACGTGGGCAAGATCGACCGCATCGCTTCTCGTTCCCGAAAGCTGATGGACAACGTCAGCGAAGTGACGGCTGCCGTGACTGGCACCGAGTCGCAGCAGGCGGAGCCGCGCTACTTCAACCGGGAACTGAGCTGGCTCGCGTTCAACCGCCGGGTTCTCGAAGAAGCGTGCAATCCTCATCACCCATTGCTCGAACGCGTACGCTTCTTGTCGATTTCCGCGAGCAACCTCGACGAATTTTTCATGGTGCGGGTCGCGGGCCTCAAGGCGCACCAGGCGCTCGGGGTCGAGGAGCGCTCGGTCGATGGCCTGACCGTCGGCCAGCAGCTTACCGCAGTGAACGCCGAGGCCGACCGGCTGGTTACCAGTCAGCATGAGGTGTGGGGCGAGCTACAGGCGGACCTCGACGGAGCGGGCATGCAGGTTGTCGGCCTGGAACCACTCGACGAGGACGCGGAGAAATGGCTCGACCAGCACTTCCGCGAGCAAATCTTCCCCATCCTGACGCCCCAGGCCATCGACCCCGCGCATCCCTTTCCGTTCATTCCCAACGCGGGGCTCAGCCTGATTTTCGAGCTCAAGAAAGGGCGCAACGCCGTGCGCGAGCTGGTGATGGCGCCGGCGACCTTGCCGCGCTTCGTCCGCATTCCCGGAGGGGACTCGCGCTACATCTCGCTCGAAACTCTGATCCGGCGCAAGACCGACTATCTGTTCCCCAAATATGAGGTCGTGCGCGGAGGCGCGTTTCGGATCATCCGCGACAGCGACATCGAGGTCGAAGAGGAAGCCGAGGACCTCGTTCGCTATTTCCGCACCGCCATCAAACGGCGGCGGCGAGGCCGGGTCGTACGCCTCGAGCTCGAACCGGGGATGCCGGAGAGCCTCGTCGGCGTGATCAAGGATGGCCTCAATGCCGCAACCGCGATTACGTCCGAAACGCGGGGCTTTCTTGGCATGACCGGTCTCTCTCTGCTCGTCGAAGAGGATCGGCCCGACCTCAAGTTTCCGCCGTTCGACCCCCGCTTCCCCGATCGCATCCGGGAGCATGGCGGTGACTGCTTCGCGGCAATCAGCGAGAAGGACATCCTTGTTCACCACCCGTACGAAAGCTTCGAAGTGGTGGTCGAATTCATCCAGCAGGCCGCGGCCGATGCCGATGTTGTCGCCATCAAGCAGACGCTCTACCGCGCGGGCAAGCAGTCGGCGATCATCCGCGCGCTAATCGACGCCGCGGAAGCCGGAAAGTCAGTCACTGCGGTCGTCGAGCTCAAGGCCCGCTTCGAGGAGGAGCAGAATCTCATGTGGGCGAGCGCGCTCGAGCGCGCAGGAGTCCAGGTCGTCTACGGCTTCATCGATTGGAAGACCCATGCCAAGGTCTCGATGGTGGTCCGGCGTGAGGAGAAAGGCTACCGCACCTACTGCCATTTCGGCACCGGAAACTATCACCCGGTGACCGCGCGCATCTACACCGATCTAAGTTACTTCACCGCCGACCCGAAAATCGGCCGCGATGCCGCTAAGCTGTTCAACTACATCACTGGCTATCTCGAGCCGCGCAACCTCAAGCAGCTGGTGATCTCACCGACGAACATGCGAGCCGAGCTCATCCGGCTGCTCGACGCGGAGATTGCCGCGGCGCGCGACGGCAGGCCCGCCGGAGTTTGGGCCAAGCTCAACTCGCTGGTTGATCCGATCCTCATCGACAAGCTTTACGAGGCGAGCGGCGCGGGCGTTTCCATTGACCTCGTGATCCGCGGAATCTGCTGCCTTCGCCCCGGCGTCCCGGGTCTGTCCGACAATATTTATGTAAAATCGATCGTCGGCCGCTTCCTCGAGCATGCGCGGCTGTGGTGCTTCGCCAACGGTCACGAACTGCCGCACCCGGAGTCCAAGGTCTACATCAGCTCGGCCGACTGGATGCCGCGCAACTTCGACCGCCGTATCGAATATATGCTTCCGATCGAGAACCCGACGGTGCACGCCCAGCTCATCGACCAGGTGATGGTCGCCAATTTGATCGACAACGAACAAAGCTGGCGTCTGAATCCGGACGGCACTTATAGCCGCCTCCAGCCCAAACCGGATCAGGAGTTCAATCTGCACCAATATTTCATGTCAAACCCGTCCTTATCGGGCCGCGGTCAGGCACTAAAGAAGGGCCGGCGAGTCCCGAAGCTACGCTTCCATCGTGGACGATAATGTGAACGCGTGGCGACGACCGAACCTGTAGCGATCGTCGACATCGGATCGAACTCGGTCCGGCTCGTCGTCTATGCCGGGCCCGAGCGGATTCCCACGCCAATCTTCAATGAAAAGGTCCTTGCGGGGCTCGGCGCCGGGCTCGAACAGTCCGGCGCGCTTTCGGAGAAGGGGCGAGAGAAGGCGCTGGGCGCATTGCGCCGCTACAGGCTCCTCATCGATCAGATGAAGGTCCGCCAAACTTATGTTCTGGCGACCGCTGCGATCCGCGATGCTCGCGATGGCGCTGAGTTCGTGCGGGAGATCGAGCGGGTCGGCTTCGATTGTGATGTGCTGAGTGCCGCTGAAGAAGCGCGCCTTGCTGGGGAAGGCGTGCTGTCGGGCATTCCGGATGCGGACGGAATCGTCGGCGATCTCGGCGGCGGAAGCTTGGAACTGGTCGATGTGAATGCCGGTATCTCGAGCGGTGGGATATCGATGCCCCTGGGCGTGCTCCGGCTGGATTCGAGCGCTACGGGCGAAAAAGCTGCCCGCGACCGGATGAGGTCGGCGCTGATTGAGTCGGGTCTGCGTGAGCGCAGCCGCGGCAGGGCCTTCTACATGGTTGGAGGTTCCTGGCGCGCGCTGGCGCGAATCGACATGCTCGCGACCGGCTTTCCCCTTCCGGTTACGCATGAGTATCGGATGAAGCCCGGCCGCGCGGCTGAGCTTCGGAAGCTTTTGGATTCGGAAGACGGCGCGCTGGGCAGGGCGGTCCCTCCGCCGCGTTTTGCAACATCGCCCGTCGCCGCGATGTTGCTCGACCTCCTGGTGCAAGAGCTCGAGCCTTCGAAGCTGGTCGTTTCGAGCTTCGGCATCCGCGAGGGACTGCTCTATTCGAACCTCGACCCTGGCACCCGCTCGATGGATCCGTTGACGGAGGAAGCGCGCGCTGCCGGCGGCGGCGAGCACCGCTTCGGTCAGCATGGCGATCTTCTCGAAGAGTGGATTGCGCCGCTGTTCGACGATTCTGCCGAAATGCGGCGGTTAAGGCTCGCCTCCTGTCTCTTGTCGGATGTCGCCTGGCAGAGCACCGCTCCCTTCCGGGCGGATCGCGGAATTGAAATGGCGTTGCACGGAAACTGGGCCGCGGTCGATGCTCGCGGACGAGTGATCATGGCACAAGCCCTGTCGGTAAACTTCGGCCGTGAGGAATTGCCCAACGATTCGCTTGCTCGACTGTGTAGCAGCACGAGCCTGGAACGAGCGCGGCAATGGGGCTTGGCGATGCGCTTGGGTCAAAGGCTGTCCGGAGGCGTTGCGTCAGCGCTTCAAATGGCCCGGCTCCAGAAGAAGGACGGAACGATTGAACTGTCGACAGCCCGATCCAAGGCCGCATTGATCGGACCAGCGGTCAAGAAGCGTTTGGCAAAATTGGCAAATGCAATGGAATGCACTTACCACATCGTCTCGATCTGACCGCCTGCCTAAACGCCGCCGTGCAACGAAAAGGGGCCGGTGTTTCGACCAGCCCTCGTGTTTCACCGCTGCCTCCGCAAATGGGCTTTCGCCATCGCATCCAAGGCCATTTATCCGTAAGAAGCGATCCCGAGGGGCTGCGCATGTCCGACGTTTTCATTTCGTACAAGGCGGAAGACCGGCCACGCGTACGGCCTCTCGTCGAAGCGCTTGAAGCCGAGGGCCTCGCCGTCTGGTGGGACGAGCAGGTCGGCGGCGGCGAAGCGTGGCGCGAGAGCATCGAACAACAGCTCGATGGCGCCGCCTGCGTGATCGTCGTCTGGAGCAAGCGCTCGACCGGCCCCGAAGGACGCTTCGTTCGCGACGA
>JBDTON010000191.1:0-10812 GCA_039933195.1 Sphingomicrobium sp.
GCCGCCCCCCAGATCGCCCGAGTGATCAAACAATGGCTCGATGTCCGCCACAGTCTTGCGCCAGGCTGGTGACCCCTACGGGACTCGAACCCGTGTTTTCGCCGTGAGAGGGCGACGTCCTGGACCGCTAGACGAAGGGGCCATGCGCTGAAGCGGAGCGCGCCATATGTGGACTGATCGCCGCCTAGTCAATTGAGGTCGAGAGGAGGGCGGCTCAGCGCCGATCAGTCGTCGTTGTCGCGGTCGCACAAGTAGCGCATCAGCTCGGCGAGCGTGGATTCCATCTGGTCCTGCATTTGGCTGACCAGCTCGTTCTCGCGCATTCCGACATGGTCGAGCGGCTTGGAATAGCTGTCCGAAAAGGCCTGCAAGTCGGAACGGTCGAACACACCCTTGGAGACCAGTTTGGCGAGGATCACGAGAAGTCCGTTGGTATTCGCGATCGTGCCCGCGACCAGCGCCTCGTCGACCATCGACAGCCGTTTGTCGTTGTCGACGTCTTCGTCTTGATCGGTGGGCATCATCGCCGGAAGATCATGGCGTCAACTCCGCGCGGCGCAAGCGAAAGGCTGCTAGCTTGGAACGAATCCACCGAGAATCGACCAGGCCTCGGCCTTTTCGGCGAAGGATTTGGTGTTCGCAGCGCTCGAGGACGGCAGGTCGATCAACGTCACCTTTAAATTTTCGCCAATCCGCTTGCGACCGATCGCCGCAGCGGTCGACCCGTTGAACGCGATCGCTCGAAGTTGCGGAAAATCGTGCAGCAGGCGCTGGATCCGGTTGTGCTCGGCAAGGCGGATGGCCTGGTCCAGGCTGCCGCGGCGAGCGGCGGTTGCGATCACGTCCCACAGGCCCACGCCGCGCTCGGCCAGCCGCTCCAGCCGCTGTGGGTAGGAGAGCGCCTGAAGTTCCTCTCCGATCGCGTCCCCAAGCAGCCGCCAGAACTGGTTGGTCGGATGGGCATAATAACGGCGAGCGGCGAGCGAGGCGTCGCCCGGAAGACTGCCGAGAACGAACAGCCGCGCATCGGAGCGGGCGACCTGCGGCAAACCGACTTTGACGCTCACCGAGAAACCCCTACAGCGCTCGCCCGTGAAGCCCAGCGACCTCCGAATCGCCCTCTTTTCGGGCAATTACAATTACGTCCGCGACGGCGCCAACCAGGCGTTGAACCGGCTGGTCGAATATCTGTTGCGGCAGGGCGCGCACGTGCGCGTCTATTCGCCGACGGTGAAGGACCCTGCCTTTCCGCCAACGGGCGACCTCGTCAGCATTCCGGCCATTCCGATGCTCAAACGGTCCGAATATCTCGTTCCGATTGCGATTCCCGCGCGGGTCCGTCGCGATCTTCGCGAGTTCAACCCGAACGTCGTCCACATCTCCAGCCCGGACATCGTCGGGCACCGGGCCGTGACCTGGGCACGCCGCAACAAGATTGCAGCGGTGGCCTCGGTCCACACGCGCTTCGACACCTATCTGTCGTATTACGGCATCCAGTTTCTCGAGCCGGCCGCGCGAGCGATCATGCGGCGGCTGTACCACCGCTGCCAAGTCGTGATGGCCCCGGCGGAGTCGACCGCGGCCGTTCTGCGCGCGCAGCGCATGAACCGCGACATCGCCATCTGGGCGCGCGGAATCGATCGCGAACAGTTCAATCCCGAGCGCCGGGACATGGAGTGGCGGCGATCGATCGGGATCGCCGACGAGGAACTAGTGATCGCCTTTCTTGGCCGGGTGGTCATGGAAAAGGGGCTCGACGTCTTCGCCGACGCGATCCATGCCTTCGCAACGTACGGACTGAAGCACCGTGTGCTGGTCATCGGCGAAGGTCCCGCCCGGTCATGGTTCGAGGAGCAATTGCCGGACGCGATTTTCACCGGGCTACTGACCGGACCTGATCTCGCCAGAGCCCTCGCGAGCTCGGATCTGCTCTTCAACCCGTCGATCACCGAAGCCTTCGGCAACGTCACGCTGGAGGCGATGGCCTGCGCGCTGCCCGTTCTCGCCGCGGAAGCGAGCGGGACGACCAGCATCGTCCGCCACGATGTCACCGGCACGATCGTCGACCCCGAAGAAGTCGACGAGTTCGCCGACGCGCTCGCAGCTTATGCCCGCGATCCGGAGCTTCGCCGGCGTCACGGCGAAGGAGGGCTTGCCCTGGCCGAGACGATGGATTGGGATACGATCAATTCGGCGGTGCTCCGAGTGTACCGGCACGCGATCGTCAAACGCGAACGGCTCACCCGTATGACTGGCCGCTAAGCTGCTTCGTCGGTCGACGTAGGCTTCACGCGTTCGACCTTCTGCGCCGCCTCGTCGAGAATTGCTGCGATCTCGTGCAGCAACTCCTCATTGAGTCCGTCGCGGCCGATCCGGTGGCTGAGCGCGGTCATCAGATTCTTGACCGCCCGGCCGATCGCGGGCCCCGCCGTACGCTCGCTCGGGGCCAGATCGCGAAGGCGATCGAACAACGCTTCGACCTCTTCCGAGCGCTCTTCGAGATGTTTGTTGCCCTCGTCGGTAACCTGGAACGGCTTGCGCGGGCCGTCGCCCGCCGCTTCCTCGATCAGGCCCATATCCTGAAGCAGTGTCAGCGTGGGATAAACGACGCCCGGGCTCGGCGCATATTCGCCGCCCGTCAGGTCCTCGATCGCGCGGATGAGGTCGTAGCCGTGGCGCGGCTCGTCGGCGATGAGCTTCAAAAGGACCAGCCGAAGCTCGCCCGATTCGAACATGCGCTTGCTGCGGCGCCCGCGACGGCCGCTCCAGTTCTCATCGCCAAAGTCGAAGTGGAATGGTCCCCATCCGCCCTGCCAGCCGCGACCGCCGCGCATTGCGAAGAGGGCCTCGGGAAGATTGATCTCGACCCGTCCGCGCGAACCGCAACCGTGATCCCGATGATTCATGATGCTTCCTCCTTTGATGTGTCTAAGATATATCTTAGCTGCATCTTCGACAAGCCCGCGCGTGCAATTTCTTGGGCTGGCCCTATGCTGACCTTCAATGGCGGACCTCTTCGCGGATCAGGAAATCGCATCGCGGCCGCAGCAGGCGCCCGGGGCCGACGCGCCGCTCGCCGACCGCCTTCGCCCGACCTCGCTCGATGAGGTCGTCGGCCAGGAGCATCTGACCGGCGCCGAAGGCGCGATCGGCCGCATGGTGGCTGCCGGTAAACTCGCCTCGATGATCCTGTGGGGTCCACCGGGCACCGGAAAGACGACGATTGCGCGGCTGCTCGCCAACGCGGTCGGAATGCGTTTTGTCGCGATCTCGGCGGTCTTTTCGGGCGTCGCCGATCTGAAGAAGGTCTTCGCCGAGGCGCGCACCGCCGCGCGCGCCGGCCAGCGCACGTTGCTCTTCGTGGACGAGATCCACCGCTTCAACCGCGCCCAGCAAGACGGTTTCCTGCCCTACGTCGAGGATGGCACGGTCACGCTGATCGGGGCGACTACCGAAAACCCGAGCTTCGAACTCAACGCGGCGCTGCTGTCGCGCTGCCAGGTGCTCATACTCAGGCGGCTCGACCATGGCGCGCTCGCCGAACTGATCCGACGGGCCGAAGCGCTCGAGGACCGCGCGCTTCCCCTCACGCCCGAAGCCCGTGAGGCTTTGATCGCCAGCGCCGACGGCGACGGCCGCTTCGTCCTCAATCAGGTCGAGACCCTCTTCTCGGTTGAGCTCGCCCAGCCGCTCGGTCCCGCCGAGCTATCGGACCTGCTCCACCGCCGCGTTCCGGTCTACGACAAGGACCGCGAGGGCCATTACAACCTCATCTCCGCGCTTCACAAAAGCCTTCGCGGCTCGGATCCGCAGGCGGCGCTTTATTATCTCGCGCGAATGCTCGTCGCCGGCGAGGAGCCGCTCTACGTGCTTCGCCGCCTGACGCGCGCGGCGATGGAAGATATCGGGCTCGCCGATCCCAATGCGCTCTTGCAGTGCCTCGCCGCCAAGGACGCCTACGACTTCCTCGGCTCACCCGAAGGCGAGCTCGCGATCGTCCAGGCGTGCCTCTACCTCGCGACCGCCCCTAAATCGAACGCCGCTTATGCCGCGCAGAAGCAGGCGTTCCGAAGCGCCGAGGAGACCGGCTCGCTGATGCCGCCGATGCATATCCTCAACGCGCCCACCCGGCTGATGAAAACCGTCGGCTACGGCAAGGGCTACGCCTACGACCATAATGCCGACGAGGCTTTCTCCGGCCAGGACTACTGGCCCGAAGGCATGGAAGCCCAGACCTTCTACGATCCCACCGACCGCGGCTTCGAGGCCCGCGTCCGCGAACGGATTGAATATTGGAATGAGCGGCGCAAAGAGCTGCAACAAAGCGGAGCCGAAGCGGGTTAAGACCGTCAGCGCACACGGGGAGCTAAGCCATGTACCAGGTCGACACCGGCGCTTACTGGCAAGCGCAGTTGATGAACTGGGGACCCAAGGTCCTCATCGCCATCCTGATCATCGTCGCCACCTGGGCGGTCGCTCGGGCGGTCAAATGGGTGCTTCAGAAAGCGATCGACCGCTCACCCGCGCTGAAAAAGCATGTCACTGGCACGCCCGAGGAGACGGTCGGCCACCAGCTCGGGACCATCGCCAAGCTGATCATCTGGCTCGTGGGCATCATGGCCGCTCTGCGCTTCCTCGGGATCGGCCAGATCCTGCAGCCGATCAACGCACTGACTCTCGAAATTTTCGAATTCCTGCCGCGGCTGATCGGCGCCGGGCTGATCTTCTTTTTGGGATTGATCGTCGCACGGATCGTGCGGCGGCTGGTGGAAACGGTATTGATCGCCGCGAACGTCGACGCGCTGATGGCGCGGATCGGAATTGGGGAAACGTCGGGAACAGCGCGGACCGATCCGGCCGCCGTACCTCCGGGCACTACGCCTGGAGCAACCCGCGCCAGCCTCGCCCGCGCTGCCGGAGTCCTGGTCTATGCGCTGATCATCATTCCGGTGGCGATCGCGGCGCTTCAGGTGCTGGGGATCGAGGCCATCTCGGGCCCCGCCATCACCATGCTCAACGCGATCCTCGCCGCCATCCCGCGCGTGCTTGCGGCCGCGCTGTGGATCGGAATTGCGTTCATCGCCGCCCGCTTCTTGAAGACCATCATCGAGGCGATCCTTCCGCCCACCGGCTTCGATCAGGCGATCCAGTCGACTGGGGTCGTCCCGGCCAATGCCAAGCCGTCGCGGATCGTTGCCAACGTCGCGATGATCGCGATTATCCTGACCGCTTCGATCGAGGCCGCGCGGCAGCTCGGCGGCGACGACATCGCGGCCTTCCTCGCCCAGGTGACGGCGCTCGGCGGCAAGGTGATCTTCGGCACCTTGATCATCGTCGTCGGCATCTTCCTCGCCCGCATCATCGCCACTCTGGTCGGCAGCGGCACCGGCGAAGGCGGCTATGCGCAGACGATGGTGCGCTACGCGATCATCGCATTGTTCACGGCGATCGGCCTCACCTTCATGGGGCTCGCCGACCAGATCGTGATGCTCGCGTTCGGCCTCATCCTCGGTTCGGCGGCCATCGCCACCGCGCTCGCCTTCGGCCTCGGCGGGCGCGACGCTGCCGCCCGCATCCTCGAGCGCTGGGCGGATCGGGCGGGGCCGGTCTCGCCGCCTCCGCCCCAGCGCCGAATCCGCGGCACTGACCAGAGCGGCCCCGACGACGTGCAGCCGCCTCTGGTTTGACGCAAGATGACCTGGGACCAAGCGGTCGCGTTCGCTTTGACCCTGCCCGACACGGAGCTGTCGACCAGCTACGGCAAGCCGGCGGTAAAGGTCGCGTCCAACGGCCGCGCGTTCCTCTATCCGAGCCACGAAGACGACACCTCGTTCGGCGTCGGGATCGATCTCGACACCGTTGAGATCCTCAAGGAGACTGAGCCCGCGACCTATTGGCAAACTGCGCATTATGCGGGCTGGCCCGCCGTTCTCGTGCGCTACGCGTGCAAGGACGAGGAGCGCGTCCGCGACCTGATCCGCCGCTCGCGGGACTGGTCTGCAACTTTGCCGAAGGCGCGTCCGCGCAAGCGCAAGTGAGGCCGTTCGCCAGCTACGTCGCGATCGACTGGTCCGGCGCGAAAGGGAGGCGCCACAAGGGCATCGCCATCGCCGAGGCGCGCGGCGTTTCGGCACCGCGGCTCGTCCGCGCAGGCCATATCTGGTCGCGCGAGGAGGTGCTGCGATGGCTGCTCAAGCGCGCGGCCAAGGAGCCAACGCTGTTCGGGTTCGACTTCAGCCTCGCGCCGCCATTGATCGAGCGGGGGGAATATCTCCCAGGCGAGCCCGACGTGCCGGCCACCGCGCGCGAGTTCTGGGCCTATGTCGACCGCATGAGCAACGACGTGGACCTCGGCGCCGCAAGCTTCCTCGAGAACGCGCACCGCAGGCATTTCTATTTCGGAATCGCCGATGGGGTGAAGGCCGGCTTCATGCACTTCCGCCAGTGCGACGCACACCTCAATGCCCAGGGCGGACGAAAGATCGCCAGCTCTTATGACGCGATCGGCGCCGCGCAGGTCGCCAAGGCGAGCTTCTCGGGCATGCGCCTCATGCACCGTCTGGATGGCAAGGTCGCGATCTGGCCGATGGACCCGCTCCTCGAACGCGGCAGCGTGGTGGTCGAAATCTACACCCGGATCTATCTTCGCCGCGCCGGAATGAGCGGCGTGAAGCTCAGGACCCGCGCCGAACTGAACCGCGCTCTGAAGGGGCTCGACAGCCCGCCGGCGCGCCTCCGCTTCGAGCCCAACGATCACCAGACCGATGCCCTCGTGACGGCGGCGGGCATGCGCCTGCTCGCGACAACCGAACCGCGGGCGTTTGCGCCCGAGGGCCTCACGCCCGAGATCGCGCGGACCGAAGGCTGGACGTTCGGCGTCCTTTGACGCAAACGCGCTTCCCGGCAGCCGGATTAGCTCAGTCGGTAGAGCAGCGGTTTTGTAAACCGAAGGTCGCGGGTTCGAATCCTGCATCCGGCACCGCAGCTTTGGGAGGCAAGCATGCCGCAATATGTGATCGAACGTGAAATGCCCGGAGTGGGCCAGCTCGAGCCGGGGGATCTCAAGGCCGCTTCGCAGACCTCATGCTCGGTGCTGCGCGACCTCGGGCCGCAGGTCCAGTGGGTCCACAGCTACGTCACCGACAACAAGCTCTATTGCATATACCGGGCACCCAACGAGGACGTAATCCGCGAACATGCGCGGCTCGGCGGATTCCCGTGCAACAAGATTTCGCAGGTCCGCAGCACGATCGACCCCACCACCGCCGAATAAACCCGTCGCTCGCCCGCCCAAGACTCTGCGGCAAAGTCTTGGTATTACAGACGGAAGAGGGGCAGCATGTCGGACGTCTTCGTCTCCTATGCGCGGCCGGACGAGCCGCAGGCCGAGCGTGTCGCCGAGGCGCTGCGCGCCGAGGGCTACGCCGTCTGGCGCGATGACGAGCTGCCCGCCCACCGCGCCTACGCCGACGTCATCGAGGAGCGGCTGAAGGCTGCCGATGCCGTGGTGGTGCTATGGTCGGCCGATGCGGCGAAATCGCAATGGGTGCGGGCCGAGGCGGACGCGGCGCGATCGGCGGGGAACCTGATCCAGGCCTCACTCGACGGCATCGTTCCGCCGCTTCCCTTCAATCAAATTCAATGCGCGGACCTCAATGGCTGGACCGAAGAAACGGACTCGCCAGGCTGGCGCAAGCTGATCGCCAGCGTTCAGGCGCTCGCGCCAAAGATCGTGGCCGAGAGCAGCGCGCGTCCGCGCCGCCAACAAGTCTGTGTCTGCGTCCTTCCATTCCAGAACATGAGCGGCGATGCCGAACAGGAATATTTCAGCGACGGCATCAGCGAAGACATCACGACCGATTTATCCAAGGTCTCCGCGCTCGGCGTGATCGCGCGCAACACGGCGTTCACCTTCAAAGGCCAGTCGGTCGACGTCTGCGAGGTCGCCAAGAAGCTCGGCGTCAGCCATGTCCTCGAGGGCAGCGTCCGCAAGGCCGGCGGGCGCGTCCGGATCAACGCCCAGCTGATCGACGGCACCAGCGGCGATCACGTCTGGGCCGAGCGCTACGACCGAGAGCTCGATGATATTTTCGCAATCCAGGACGAGATTTCGAAAGCCATCGTCGTTGCCCTCAAACTCAAATTGCTCCCCGAAGAAAAGAAAGCGATCGAGAAGCGCGGGACGACCAACGTCGAAGCGTACAACATGTACCTCCTCGCCCGGCAATATTGGGTCACCGGCAATCATGGCGACGTCCGCCGCGAAGAGCGGGTAATGCGCATCTGCAGCCGGGCGGTTGAGATCGATCCCTATTATGCCCAGGCCTGGGCATTGCTGGCGATCGCGCAGTCCAGCCTCCGCTATGGTTACGGGCAAGACGTCGATGACGGCTTCGCCGCTGCCCATACGGCCTTGGCCATCGACCCGACCATCGCCGAGGCGCATTTGCCGATGGTCAAAAGACTGCAGGAGAAACAGCAAATCGAAGCGGCCGCCGCTGCGATGGAGACCGCCATCGGTCTTGGCCCCGACTCCTGGGAAGTGAACAAGGAAGCCGGGCGCTTCTACTTAACGCGAAGGGACGTCCCCACGGCCACACGACATTATGAGAAAGCGGCTGAGGTCATGGAGAGCGACTTCCACGTCTGGGCCATGCTTTCGACTTGCTATCATGCGCTTGGCGAGAAGGAAAAGCTTCGCGACGCGGCTCGGATGATGGTGTCTCAAAGCGAACGCGCGGTGCAGCAGGATCCGAGCAATGGCGCCGCTCTGGGAATTCTCGCCGGCGGCCATGCCCTGCTTGGTGACGAGGAACGGACTCGGGAGTGGATTGCGCGAGCGCTGCTCATCGATCCCGACAATCTCAACATGCGATACAATTTCGCCTGCGTTCTCGCCAGCCACCTGGGCGACAAGGACGGCGCACTCAGCATGCTCCAGGGCACGCTGCCCAAGGCAGGCCCGTACCAGGTCAGAGTCGCCGAAACCGACACCGATCTCGACCTGCTGCGTGACGATCCTCGGTTCCAGAGGTTGCTCGATCAGGCAAAGAAGCGCCTTGGCATACGCGATGTGGCGGCGCCTGCCGCTCCAACTGCGGCCTCGGCGAAGTCCGCCGCGTCGTGAGCCTCACACCTCTACCTCGACCCACATCGGCGCGTGGTCGCTGGTCTTTTCCCAGCCGCGCGGCTCCCGGTCGACTCCCACCCCTTTGAGCGTCTTCGCCAATGCGGGGCTGAGCAAAGCGTGATCGATGCGGATGCCCGCGTCACGCGCGAACGAATTCCGCCAATAGTGCCAGAAGGTGTAGATCCGCTCGTCCGGGTGGCGATGCCGGATGGCGTCGGTCCAGCCCTGCGCGACCAGCTCGCGATACTTCTGCCGGGCTTCGGTCGCGTATAACGCGTCCTTCGCCCAGCGCTCGGGTTTGTACACGTCGATCTCGGTGGGGATGACGTTGAAATCGCCGATCAGCACCGCCGGCAGCCCCGCATCGAGCAGGTCCTGCGCATGCTCCTTCAGCCGGTCGAGCCAGGCGAGCTTGTAATCGAACTTCGGCCCCGGCCAGGGATTGCCGTTGGGCGCGTACATGTTGCCGATGAGGATCCCGCAGACCGCCGCCTCGATGTAGCGGCTTTGCTCCAGGTTCGGATCGTTCGGCAGCGCACGCCGAGTCTCGACGGGCTCGCCGACTCGGCTCAACAGCGCGACTCCGTTCCAGCTTCGCTGCCCGTGCCAGATCGCCGAATAGCCGAGCTTCTCGATCGCTTGCGCGGGAAACGCCTCGTCGGTGCACTTCAGCTCCTGCAGCCCGACGACGTCCGGCTGGAACTCCTCGAGCCAGCGGGTGAGCACGTGCAGGCGGCTGTTGATCCCGTTGATGTTGTAGCTCGCGATTCGGAGGCGACGCTTGGCCATTTGCTAGCAACCCCTCGCCGCCGTTTCCGTTGCAGCGCGGAGTCGCTCGATCGATGCACAGAGTCGTCCACCGATTCATCCACAATTTTCTTGAGAGCGCCGCAATTTAGAGCTGGAACTAGCGGCACGTTGAGGTATTGATGCTGCGTGCTCTGAAAGTCGAAAGATGGACAGAGCATGGAGCCCCGGCAACTTCGGTTGCCGGGGTTTACTCGTTTATGGGCCCCGCACACGTCATTGCGACCCGGGCTAAGCAATCCAGTGCAACGTCGGGATCGCCACGGCTCTCTTCGGAGCCTCAGCAATGACGATCAAAGATCCTCCACTTTCGCCTCCGCCAGCTTCAGCCGCCGCGACCGGTCGGCCAGCGGATATTTGTTGCCGTTGGCGCAGTTGAACAGCAGCACGCGCTCGTCTTTGCCGACCAGACCCTGCGCAAGCGCCTTGCGCCACGCGGCGAGCACCGCGCCGCCTTCCGGGCACAACAGGAATCCGTCGCCATGCGCGGCATCCTCGACCGCTTCGACAATGGCATCCTCCGACACCGCAATGCCCGCCCCGCCGCTTTCGCGCACCGCGCGCAGGATCAGGAAGTCGCCGACCGCCTTGGGCACTCGGATGCCGGTCGCCACGGTGGCCGCATGTTCCCAGCGTTCGGCGAAGTCGTCGCCGCGCTCGAATGCGCGGACGATCGGAGCGCAACCCTCGGCCTGGACCGCGTACATCCGTGGCCTTCTCGACCCGATCAGCCCCACCGCCTCCAGTTCGTCGAACGCCTTCCACATGCCGATGAGGCCGGTGCCCCCGCCCGTCGGATAAAAGATCGCGTCGGGCAGCTCCCAACCGAGCTGCTCGGCAAGCTCGAACCCCATCACTTTCTTGCCTTCGAGGCG
>JBDTON010000192.1:0-4874 GCA_039933195.1 Sphingomicrobium sp.
GTCATAGAGGTTCTTGTCCATCGGATCGCCGGGGTGGATGCGGTTCTGGATTCCGTCGAGACCGGCCATCAGCAGCGCAGAATAAGCGAGATACGGATTGGCGAGCGCATCGGGGAAGCGGAATTCGACTCGCTTCGCTTTCTCGCCCGCGCCGTACGGGATGCGGCACGAGGCCGACCGGTTGCGGCTCGAATAAGCGAGCAGCACCGGCGCTTCGAACCCGGGGACTAGGCGCTTGTAGCTGTTCGTCGTCGGGTTGGTGAACGCATTGAGCGCGCGCGCGTGCTTGATCACTCCGCCGATGAAATACAGCGCGGTCTCGCTGAGCCCGGCATAGCCGTTACCGGCAAAGAGAGGCTTGCCGCCCTTCCAGATCGACATGTGGGTGTGCATTCCGCTGCCGTTATCCTTGGCAATCGGCTTGGGCATGAAGGTTGCCGTCTTGCCGTAGGCATGCGCGACCATGTGCACGACGTATTTGTAGATTTGCATGCGGTCCGCGGTCTCGACGAGGCCGCCATAAGTGAGGCCGAGCTCGTGCTGCGAAGCGGCGACCTCATGATGGTGCTTGTCCATCGGCAAGCCCATCTCGAGCATGGTCGAGACCATCTCGCCGCGGATGTCCATGGCGCTGTCGACCGGAGCGACGGGGAAATAGCCGCCCTTCGCGCGCGGGCGGTGGGCGAGGTTGCCGCCTTCATATTCGCGCCCGGTGTTGGTCGGAAGCTCGATGTCGTCGATGCGGTAGCCGCTGGCACTGTAGCCGTCTTCGAATCGCACGTCGTCGAACATGAAGAATTCGGCTTCCGGGCCGACGTATACCGTATCGCCGACTCCGGCGGCCTTCAGATAGGCTTCGGCGCGAGTCGCGGTCGAACGCGGGTCGCGCCCGTAGAGCTCGCCCGTCGATGGCTCGACGACGTTACAGAACAGAACCAGCATCGGGGTCGCCGAGAACGGGTCCACATAAGCCGCGTCGAGGTCGGGCTTCAGGATCATGTCGGATTCGTTGATCGCCTTCCAGCCGGCGATCGAGGAACCGTCGAACATGAAACCGTCGGTCAAATTATCGTCGTCGACGACGCCCGAGGCCATGGTCAGATGCTGCCATTTGCCCTTGGGGTCGGTGAAGCGGAGGTCGACCCACTCGATCTCCTCGTCCTTGATGCGCGAAAGAATCGTGCCTGCGTCGGTCGCCATTGTGCCCTCGTTCTCGAATCACTTGCGCTCGAACAAATGCTGCCGGACCGACGGTCGGCCGGGTCACAGCAGCGCGATTCGAGCTTGGGAGTCCAGATTCCCCACGACGCGCGGAGAGTCAGCGCCTCCGTGAACTTTTCACGCCTGGCGAGGTTTCCGGATTGAGGAAAGGGCGCAGCGGGAACCGTTGCGGCTGCGCGCACCATTTCTAACGCGGTGGCGGGCATCAAAAGGTTCTGTTAAATTTTCGTTAATCGCTGTAATGTTGGGGCGCCGACTCCCGACACTGCGGTCAGGGCCGGTAACGGGGGTCCGCTCTCGCTGGCGCAAGGGCGGGCCCTTTTTATTTGCCGCTGGGGTGCTCACTCCGGCGCAGTGGTCTCGGCTTCCCAGCGCTTGAGCTTGTGCTCGCCTGCCCACAGCTCCATCGGCTGCCCGGTGCCGCACGTTTCGGCGATGTCCATCGCTGAAGCATCGTCCTCGGCGAAGAACTCGCGGCGATGCTCGATGTGACCGGTGAAACGGTCCATGAAATAGAGGCGGTACCCAGCCATTCAGGCCCCCCGGCGCGAACGAGTCGCCAATAGCACTTATCCACAGCCGTGACGAATGAAATGCCTCTGAGGCGAGATTAATCAACTTGCGACTAGACTTGTTAAAAAGCTGTTGGTTTTCACGTGTTTAAGTCGCCTCACTTTGTGACGTCGCCGGCTCGTTCGGACGATTGCGCTCTTGCCGCAATCAACTAGCATCGCGGGCTCAAAAACGGCGGGGATGATCGATGCTGATTGCGCTTCTGGTTCCGCTCGGCCTTTCGATCCTGCTCTTTGCATTCGTGCTGAGCCGCGCCGCGATCGCTGGGCGCGCCACACCGCGGCCCGAGGCGATTGTGCTCGGCGCGATCGTCAGCTTCTTCGACACGCTGGGGATCGGCTCGTTTGCGCCGACCACCGCCTGGCTGAAGCTGCGCAAGATGGTCCCCGACCGGCTGATTC
Source organism: Sphingomicrobium sp. (assembly GCA_039933195.1). Taxonomy (GTDB): domain Bacteria; phylum Pseudomonadota; class Alphaproteobacteria; order Sphingomonadales; family Sphingomonadaceae; genus Sphingomicrobium. The sequence goes on from JBDTON010000192.1 coordinate 2,196, forward strand.
CGCCGACCATGCTCGTCGGGCTAACTCCGCCGGCGATGGCGGAAAGCATCATCTTCCTGATCCTGCTCGGGGTGAAAGTCGATCCGGTGCTGCTGTTCGGCTGCGCGATCGCGGTGCTTCTCGGCGGGCTCACCGGAGCGCCGCTGGTCGCCCGGGCGCGGGTGTGGATCGTCCAGCTCGTCGTTGCCATCGGCCTCGTCCTCGCGGCGATCGCTTATGCGGCGACCAACCTTCACCTGTTCCCCGGCGGAGGCACGGCCGCGGGGCTGCCGCTGACCATGACGATCATCGCCATCGCAGCGAATTTCGGCTTCGGCGTTCTACTGAACTTCGGCGTCGGCAATTACGCACCGACGCTGGTGACGCTGAGCCTGATGGGCATGGATCCGCGGCTGATCTTCCCGATAATGGCGGCGGGCGCGGCGGTGATGGGAGCGGGCGCCTGCGTCCGCCATATCCAAATGGGTCAGATGGATTTGAAGGTCGTGGTCGGCCTTGCCATCGGCGGCGTGCCCGCGGTCCTCGTCGCGGCATTCCTGGTCAGCAAGGCGATACCGATCGAGATGCTGCGCTGGCTGGTGTTCGTCGTGGTGGTTTATGCCGCCGCGGTGATGTTCCGCGCGGCCTTCTTGAACCGGCGCGACGGGAAAGCGGCGACGGGAGAAGTGGTCCCTGTGCTCTAAACGGGCCGGCTTAGGACTCCACCCATTCCTTCGTTTTCTCCACGATCGTCATCTCGCGAAGCAGCGCGTCAACGCTTTTCGTCAGCTCGGGCAGGAAGCTGACCTGGTGGCGAGCGCCGCGGTAGCTTTCGGCCATCAGGATCGCGTCCAGCAGGATCGGCACGACCAGGCTCTCGGGGTCGTCGAGCTCGGCAAGCCCACGCACCCGTTCCAGCGCCTTGCGCCGGGCGCGCTCGGGATTGGACAAGGCTTCGGTGCGCCCGATGAACCAGCTCATACGCAGTCACTCCTCCTCGATTTGTCGGTAGAATATCCGAGCGCGGGAGCGAAGGAAGTTCGGGCAGTCGCGGCGAACGGGCGCTTGGGCGAGTCCGGGTCTTGGTCCATTTCGGATGTAACCTTCCGTTAGGCGCCGCCTGCTAGCGATCGTCGCATGCGGGAAGGTGGCCGGTCGGGCCCTGTCATGTTGATTTTCATCGCCTTGTCGGCGGCCGGTTGCCGCGACTCGGCATCGAGCCGCCAGGCCTCGATAACAGTCCAGCTACCGCCGGCGCGGGCTGCCGTTCCGAAACCCTCATTCTCCTTCGGCGGCACGCCGAGGGCGGTGAGGGACGAATCGTCGATCCGCGGCTGATCCGGACTGCTGGCGACAATTTCTTCGACGGCGGTTGCGACCTCATAGCGTTCAGGAATGGGACTCATGGCCGCGAGTTAATTGCGCGTTTAATGATCTGCGACTAAAGGGGAATTAGGAGATCCCCGATGATCAACGCGCTGCAGTTCGCACTGGCCATCATCCTCGTCGGTGCAGTCATTTGGGTCGGCGACGCGATCGCCGGGGGGATCGAAGACGCGCTCGGCGAAAAGCCGATCCGGGAGCGCGACCTCTAGCCGACCCGACTCCCGCCACCTCGCCGCTTTCCTGACGCTTCCGCCGACTTCAGCCCCTTCACATCCCGAAAACCGCTCGCTAAAGGCGGCGCCAATCGCGCGGGCGGCAAGCCGGCGCGGCGTCGATCCCGTGCCCTTCGGCACAAGCAAATCGCGTCAAAAGGGAAAGCATGGCCACCAAGGCTCGGTCCGCTGAGGTTTCCGATCACACAGGCGGGAAAGGCGCAGGCGGGGAAGACGTCCGCCGCCGCGACTTCATCTATGTCGCGGCCGTGAGCTTCGCCGGAGTCGGCACGCTCGCCACGCTCGCTCCGCTGATCGTGCAGATGTCGCCGTCGGCCGATGTGCTTGCCCAGGCGACGACCGAGGTGGACATCTCCAAAGTCCAGCCGGGGCAGGGGATCAAGGTCAGCTGGCGCAAACAGCCGGTGTTCGTGCGCAACCTGACACCCAAGGAAATCACCGAGGCCAACGCGGTGCCCCTGTCGGCGCTGCGCGACCCGGAAACGCTCGCCCAGCGGACCAAGCCGGGCAAGCCTAACTGGCTGATCACGCTCGGCGTCTGCACCCACCTTGGCTGCGTTCCGCTGGGCATCGGCGAAGGCGAGAACCGCGGCCCTTACGGCGGCTATTTCTGTCCGTGCCACGGGTCGATGTACGACACCGCGGCGCGCATCCGCCAAGGCCCGGCGCCGAAGAACCTCTTCGTTCCGGATTACGAATTCTCATCACCGACTACGGTGGTGATCGGCCAGAAGGGGAAGTAAGCAGATGAGCTTTTCCTGGGCCAAGGCCTACGAACCCAAGCATCCCTTCATGCGCTGGCTCGATGAGCGCCTGCCGCTTCCGCGGCTCGTCTATGGCGCGACGGGCCCGGGTTATCCGGTGCCGCGCAACCTCAATTATTTCTGGAATTTCGGCGTTTTGGCCGGGATTTTCCTGACGATCCAGATCGTCACCGGGATTGTCCTGGCGATGCATTATGTCTCAACCGCCGACGGGGCGTTCAATTCGGTCAACCAGCTCATCATGCGCGACGTCAACGCCGGGTGGCTGCTGCGCTACGCCCACATGAACGGCGCCAGCTTCTTCTTCATCGTCACCT
>JBDTON010000193.1:0-2983 GCA_039933195.1 Sphingomicrobium sp.
GCTCTCGCGCGCTCTGGAGAGGGCAGGGCAGGCCCGGTAAGTTCAGGTCTGCGGGTCTTGATGCGCAACCTGGAACAAAGCGCTAGTATGTAAGCACGGAGCAAGCACATTCGCCGTGACATTTTCGCGGTCTTGTCATCAAAGCCGACCGTCAGCGTCGCTCAGCTCGGCGCCCATGCCGGCCGACCGACTGCCGTGCCTCGGAACGAGGCATGCGAACATAAGGCCCCTATTCGCTATAAGCCGGGGCGACTAGGCTGATGCAGGGGACTGCCAAGGGCTTCGGGCGCGCATGACAAAACAGGGCGGAAAGCCGCAGACCATCGGCATCTGGATGACGACTGCGCTGGTGATCGGGACGATCATCGGATCGGGAATTTTCATGCTCCCGGTCAGCCTTGCGCCGCTTGGGCGTAATGTCTTGGTCGGCTGGTTGGTCAGCGGCGTTGGTGTGATGTGCATCGTCTTCGCCCTGGCACAATTATCGCGCCTGGGTGGCGACGGTATCCAGGCGAATATCGAGCGCGAATTCGGGCCGACTATCGCGTTCGTCGTCGCGTGGGCGTTCTGGGTTTCCAACTGGACGGCGCAGGCGTCCGTCGCCATCGGTGCGGCATCGGCCCTGTCATTCGCTGGATCGCAGTTCGGCGGGCCGGGACTCATCGTTCCCGTCGCCATCGGCTGCGTTGTTCTGCTCACCGCCGTCAATGCGATTGGGGTGCGTGCGGCCGGCGGACTTTCGGTCGTGACCGTAGTCATTAAGCTCCTACCGCTGCTGGCCGTCATCTGGCTGTTCGTTCAACGCGGTGCGAGTGACGCCAGCTACGAGCCGCTGCCGCCACTCGCGATCACTTTCGCCAATGTGGCCACGGCCACTGCATTGACCTTCTTTGCGCTTACCGGCTTCGAAGGCGCCACGACCCCCGTCGGCAAAGTCGCCCATCCCGCACGCACCATCCCGCGCGCATTGTTTGTCGGCACGACATTCGTCGTGATCCTGTACCTGCTCGCGGGGACTGGCATCCAGCTGCTCTTGCCCGCTAACGTCGTCGCGGCTTCCGCGGCCCCATATGCCGACGCCCTGGTCTCCAACTGGGGGCACGGCGTCGCATCGCTCGCAGCTTTGACGATCGCAATCAGTGCCTTCGGTTGCCTGAACGGGCTGATACTGGCCACCGGCGAGCTCGGCTATGCCATGGCCCTGCGCGGCGACCTGCCGGCCGTCATGGCAAAAACGCGCGGCGTCAACACTCCGGTCGTGGCGCAACTCGCCGGATCCGGGCTCACCATCCTCCTCCTGCTCGCCAATAGCAGCCGCGCTACAGCCAATTTGTTCACGTTTATCATCCTGCTGTCGACGGCGGCGATCATCGTCCTTTATTTCGCCAGCGCATTAGCGGCCTGGAAGCTCAGCCCGACGCTCGGCCCGCGCGCGATCATCGCGATCGGCGTCACGTTCATTGTTTTTGCCACCTATGGGGTCGGCCTCGAAGCCAGCCTTTGGTGCTTGGTATTGCTCGCCGCGGGATTGGCCATCCGCACGGTCATGCGCCGCCTCAATTCGCGCGCAGCGCTCTCGGCGGCGCAGGCCGCCTAGCACCCGAAATCTACACGAGCATCCGCTCGGCTTACATCTCACTCAGTCGCGGGAAAGCACGTCGACGCGGATGATCGTTCCGTGGGCGAATGCTTGCGCCACCACCGCAAGATCAGCGGGTGAGATGCTCATCAGTTCAGCGCGGAGCTGCTCATGTGAGCGCAAGCCGCCGACTTCGATGAATTCGCGACCGAGCTTGCTAGTCAATTCGTCGTTGCTTTGAGCGGCCGTCAGATCTCGGCCCAGGAGTTGATCTCGTGCGGCGGCGACTTCGCCAGGCGAGGGCGGGTCGCTGGCGAGTCTTGTGAGCTCAGTCCTGAGCTCAGCTTCCATCGCATCCGCCTTGTCGGGGTCCACGCCGGTCGAGATTGTCGCCCAGGTGCGTCCGCCGTCCGTCCGAAAATCACTGTGGATGTGATAGACAATCCCCTTGTCAGTTATGGCCGAACGGCCAAGCCGGCCCGAATAATCGTGAGTCAGGACATAAAGCAGCATTTGCCACGCCAGCGCCTGGCGAGTGCCGAGCGGCGGACCTTCGACGACATAGCCCATTGCGCCTTGCGACAGCGGCTTGGAGATTCGTTCGCGAACCAGGCGCAGGGTAGGGGAAGCGGCAGGCGGCGCTTTGCCGGCCAGCTTGCCCGGCGCAGTCGGGCCAAGCGCCCGCTCGAGGACAGCGAAGACTTGCTCCGGTTCAACCTTCCCGCTGACGATTACGGCCAGCGGCTTCGGTGCGGTGGTCGCGTGAGTACCGGTGTGCGCGAAGATTAGCTCCTGCAGGCGCGTTACAGGATCTTTGCTCGCCTGTTCTGAGCGTGTTTGCGGCTGACGCGCCGCAGCAATGGATTGGACGATCAGGGCGTCGAGATGTTCTGGCGTGCCGGAGCGAACCACCGCATCGAGCCCCGGCAGTTCCGCGGGATGTGCCCCGGCTTCAACCGCTCCAGACAAGAGCAACTCGACGGTGGCCGTTTCGGAAAGGGGGTTTGACTGAACGATGGCCGGTAGCCCGCTTGAAAGATGGCGCAGCAGCGGCTCGCCCGCTGGTCCAGCGACCGGGGCGGCTCCGGGCCGGTCAGCGGCCGGTTGTGGATCACTCGCACCCAAGCGTGGGGAAGGCGATCTCCCCGGAACCATCCAGCCGAGGGTAGAGCTTTCCGTTCGCAGGTACGCACGAGCCACGCGTTGAACGTCAGCTGCGCGTACGGCGCTTATGTGCTGCGGCATGCCGAGCAGTGCATCAAGCGCGCCAACCCCTTCGAAAAATGCCAGCTGGTGAGCGGCATCTTCCGTTGTCTGCACATCCTCGGAAGTCGCCCGAACCACTGCAGCCTTGGCCTGCTCGAGGCGCGGCTCCGCAGTTGGGCGTTCTGCGACCATGGCGAT
>JBDTON010000194.1:0-45071 GCA_039933195.1 Sphingomicrobium sp.
CCGGAGAGACAGGAAGTCCGTGCGGGCTTGGCGGATCAGTCCCGCCGTGGCCGCGGAGGCTGCTGCACTGGCGGCGCTGCCGACCATGGCGCTTGAAAGAACAGCAAGCACTACGCGACCGAACGGCATGCATTGTCCTCCATTCCTAAGCCGCAGCGACTGCCTCGCTCATCTCCACCAGGGCCGGGTCGGAGCGCTTCTTGGTGAAGGTGGTGAAGAACGGAATGGTGATCCGCAACCCGCTCTCCACCCGCACCACCCCGTGCTCGTGGTGGAAGCCCCCCGTCATCGAGATCAGCGTCCCCGCCCTGGGCTTCAACAGCACGTCCAGCGCAGTGAAGTACAAGCCGCCGCCTTCGAATCTGTCGTTCAGGTACAGCACTCCCGACAGATCGCGGTAAGCGAGTTCGTGCGGCTTGCCGTCAGGGTAAGCGTTGTCGGCATGAGGCGGCATGAACAGCCCCGCCTTCCAGCTCATCATGTGCAGCCCGTCCGGATAGACTGGTACCTTCAGCTTCCAGAACTGCTTCATCTCGGCCAAGCACCTGCTCATGGCCGCCACCATGGTCGCGGCCGCCTCAGGCCGGTGCTTCAGCACGTCCGCGTACCAGATCCCGCGTTTGTCCCAGAAGGAGGCTTCATCCGAAGCGCCGAAGACCAGCTCCTGCAGCTCCTCGAAGGTGCGCACCAGAAGCTCGCATTCCGCCTCGCGAAGCACTTCGTCGGCAAGGAGGAAATCCAGCCCCAGGGCAGCGGCCTCGGCACTCGTCGACACCGTCCTGGTGTCGGGACCGGGCGTGATCCGGCCTTCCGAGTCCATCCTCGCCCGGTTGGGGATCAGCACGGTGCCGGAATAGGTCGCGATCCTGCTCAGCGGACTATCATGCGCCCAGCGCGGGTCGTTCTTGTCGGGTGGGGCTATGCCGGGCTGTACCGGCGTGCTCGGTGCGTCCTGCACCGCGGCGAGGCGAGGCCCACGCACGTCCACCGGCTCCTTCAGCCGCAGCTTGTTTAAATGCTCCGGCGCCAGCGCTCCGTCGGGATGCCGCCCAACGAAATAATGCCTTTGCCACGCCTCCTTGATCGTCTCCGGGTCGCCGGCGTGGAAGCGTCGCATGAAGTCGTTGCGCGCGTCGCGGAACTGGTTGTGCCGGGCCTCGAGCTCCGCATCGTCCGCCAGCCGGTGGATTTGGAGCTCGGTGTTCGGAAGCGCGCGCTTGGGCACCGGCAGGAAGAAACAGAACGGCTCGCCTTCCTCAAAGCGCGTAATCCCCGGCCGGGTCAGCTGCCAGTTCATGGTGAAGGGATAGGGCAACCAGTCGCTCTCGACGACCCCGGTCAGGGGCGACGCGCCGGGCTTCGGATCGTTGAACGGGCCGGTCGCCAGAATCTCCCAGTCCGGCTCGGTCTCGATCAGATAGTCGAGGTGGAAGGTGACGATTCCGCGCGAGAAATTCGATCGGCAGAAGTGGTCGATCGGCGCCCCGCCGGGAAGCTCCTTCAGGCCGATCACCTCGATGTCCTCCACGGCCATTCCGCCGTTCCAGCGGATCTCCAGCGGGATCGGGCACAAGACCTCCCAGCCGTAGGCGTTGGCGATCGACAGCGGCAGGCAGCGATAGGCGTGTCGGTCGGTGAAATCGTCCATCCACTGCCGCTTGGCGCGTGCCGGCCGAACCTCCGGCGGATGCTCCGTCAGGGCGTGCAGCTTCACCACCATCGACCGCTCGTGAGCCGCTGCGGACGCGGGCTTTTCCTTGGCCACGCTGTACCCTCCTGCCTCGGCCCAAACTAACGCCGGTGCCTAGACGCGCAAGAGAAGGCTCAGACCGTGACCGCCTCGGCAAAGCGGCGCACTGCGTCAGCAGGATCGGCCGCGCCCCACACCGCCTGGCAGACGGCGAGGAAATCTGCGCCCGCGTCAACCAGGGGCCTGGCGTTGTCGGGCGTGATCCCGCCGATCGCGACACAGGGAATTTCGAACAATGTCGACCACCACGCGAGGATCGACGGGTCCGGCCGATAGTGCGACGGCTTGGTCGTGGTCGGATAGAAGGCGCCGAAAGCGACATAGTCCGCTCCGGCCTCGCCCGCTTCCATCGCGAAGTGCCGGCTGTCGTGGCACGTCTTGCCGATCTGCGCCGAAGGCCCGAGCAGCGCGCGGGCCTCGCGGATGTCGCCGTCCTGCTGGCCGAGGTGCACTCCGTCCGCGCCGAGGCGCTTCGCGAGAGCCATGCTGTCATTGACGATGAAGGCGACCCCTGCATCCGCGCAGATCCGCTGAAGCGGCTCGGCGAGACGCGCGAGCTCATGCTCGCCCACATCCTTCACCCGCAGCTGGAACGCCGCGGCGACGCCCGGATCGAGCGCCGCCCTCAATCGCTCGGGGAACGCACCGCCAACGTCCTGCGGGCTGATCAGGTACAGCCTGCCGGAGCCGGCTTCTCTCTCGCCAAACACCTCGGCGAACTCGCGGCTGACTTCATCTAAGGTCAGGCCGGCACCTTTGCGGTGGACGCCTGGTGGATTTCGTCGATGGCCGTACCGAGCGTACGATTGAACTCCTCGTTGTCCTGCTGCGCCCGAAGATCCGAAAGCAGGGCGCGGCTGAAGCTGGCGATCATGCCGGGGTTCTTCGCGAGCTCCCGGCAAGCGTCCTCGCGGCTGAAGCCGCCCGACAGTGCAACCACTCGCAGCACTTTGGGATGGTCGACCAGCGGCGCGAACAGGTTCGGCTGCGCGGGGATCGAGAGCTTCAGCATCACCTGCTGCCCCTCGGGGATCTCCACGAGCGCCTCGAGGATGGCGGTCAGCAGCAGGCCGTCGCTTTGCGCACGGTCGGGGCTCTTGATGTTCACCTCGGGCTCGATGATCGGCATCATGCCGTGGGCGAGCACCTGCGTCGCCACCTGGAACTGCTGCGCGACGAGCACCGCAGTCCCCGCCGCGTTGGCTGAATTGATCACCGACCGTTCCTTGGTCCCGAACACGCCGAGCGATTTGGCGCGATCGAGAAGCTCGTCCAGTCCCGCAATCGGCTTCATCAGCTGGACTCCGTTCTCCTCAGGCTCGAGCCCCTTGTCGATCTTGATGAACGGGACGACGCCCAAATCGATCAGCGCCTGCGGAGTCGGCTTGCCCGCAACCGTCCCGTCCATCGTCCGCTCAAACAGGATCGCTCCGATCACCTTGCCCGAACCGAAGCATGGCGCGGTAATGATCCGGGAGCGCATCTGGTGGATGAGGCCGAACATCTCCTCATCGCTCGACCAGGCGCCTTCCTCGATTCCATAGCCCTTCAGCGCCTTGGGCGTGGACCCGCCCGACTGGTCGAGCGCGGCGATGAAGCCGTTTCCCTCACGGATTTTGGCGGTCATTTCAGACTGGTTCATTGTTACCCCTGTTGCTCCAACGCGGCGACGCCTGGAAGCGTACGCCCTTCCATCCATTCGAGAAATGCTCCGCCCGCGGTCGAGACGAAGGTGAAGTCCTTAGCGACGCCCGCGTGATTAAGGGCCGCCACGGTGTCGCCGCCGCCAGCGACCGACACCAGCGAGCCTTCCTTGGTCAGGGCGGCCGCGGTCTTGGCCAGCGCCACGGTCGCGGCGTCGAACGGCGAAGTCTCGAACGCTCCGAGGGGTCCATTCCACACGAGCGTCCGACACGTCTTGAGCACGTCGGCCAGCGCTTCGACCGCCGCCGGGCCGACGTCGAGGATCATCTCGTCGGGCGCCACCTCGTGGACGTTGACGGTGCGCGTGCCAGGCGGATTGGGCTTGAGTTCCTTCGCGACGACGACGTCGTACGGCAAATGAATGGTGCAACCCGCCTGCTCGGCGCGTTCGAAGATGCGTTCCACTTCGCCGGTCAGCTCGTGCTCGCAAAGCGACTTGCCGACGTTGACACCTCGCGCGGCAAGAAAGGTGTTCGCCATTCCGCCGCCGATGATCAGATGATCGACCTTGCCGACGAGGTGCCCGAGCACGCCGAGCTTGGTCGAGACTTTGGCCCCGCCGACCACCGCGGCCACGGGCCGATCGGGATTGCCCAGCGCTCGCTCCAGCGCCGTCAGTTCCGCTTCCATCGCTCGCCCGGCGAAGCTCGGAAGGAAATGCGTGATCCCCTCCGTCGAGGCATGCGCGCGGTGCGCCGTGGAGAAGGCATCGTCGACGAAATAATCGCCCAGCGCCGCCATCGCTTTGGCGAGCTCGGGATCATTCTTCTCTTCGCCATCGTGGAAACGCGTGTTCTCGAGGATTCCAACCGAGCCCGGAGTCATGGTCGACACGGCGCGCTCCGCCTCGGGTCCCTGGCAGTCCTCGATGAAGCGAACCGATCGGCCGAGCAGCTGCGACAGCGGTTTCACCAGCAGCGCGGTCGACATGTCCGGGCGACTCTGCCCCTTGGGTCGGCCGAAATGCGACAGCAGAAGCACGGTCGCGCCGCGGTCGGAAAGCTCGGCGATGGTTGGAACCGCCGAGCGCAGCCGGGTGTCGTCGCTGACCGCGCCGTCCTGCATGGGAACGTTGAGGTCTACACGGACAAGCACGCGCTTGGCGTGGAGATCGTCGGGCAGATCGTCGAGCGTCTTGAACCTCACGCGTTCTCGACCCTGATCTCGTCGTCCACCGCGACAAAGCCGCCGCTGAGTACCCGCGCCCGAGCGCCTGCGCGCCAGTCCGGAGTGAGCGCGGCCCGAAGGCCGGGATGCAACGCCTCCATCCGTTCGCAAGGCGCGCATTCCTGCGTGATCTCGACCAGCACGGTATCGCCGATCCGAAGTCGGGCACCCGCCTGCTGCGGGAGATCGAGGCCCTCGACCAGGAGGTTCGCGCGGCGTTCGAACCACGGAACTGCCGCTCCGCACTCCGCCGTCGCCACCGCCCAGTCGCACGCCTCAATCAGCACGACTCCGTTCTGGCCTTGCGATCCGGCCTTTCGAGTCCCGCGGAAATCACCGTCGACGCCCCGGCCTTCGACCAACTCGGCGCACTCGAGGATCTCCATCGGCCCAAGCGGCCGGTCGTGCAGAGCAATGCCCGCGATCCGGCCCATCGCGCTTAGCCCAGCTTCCCCATCGCCGCGGCGGTATCGACCATGCGGTTCGAGAAGCCCCATTCGTTGTCGTACCAGCTGAGCACGCGCACCAGCTTCCCCTCGATCACCGCCGTCTCCAGGCTGTCGACGGTCGAGCTCGCGCTCGTATGCATGAGGTCGATCGAGACGACCGGTTCGTCCGTGTAATCGAGAATGCCCTTCAGGCGGCCGCTTTCGGACGCGGTCTTGAGGATCTCATTGACTTCGTCACGTGTGGTGTCGCGCTTCGGCGTGAAGGTCAGGTCGACCAGGCTGACGTCGGGCACTGGAACGCGGATCGCCGAACCGTCGAGCTTGCCCTTGAGCTCTGGGAGCACTTCTCCGACCGCGCGCGCGGCACCGGTGGTGGTCGGGATCATCGACATCGCCGCGGCACGCGCGCGACGCAGGTCCGGGTGGATTTGGTCGAGGATCTTCTGGTCGTTGGTGTAAGCGTGGATCGTCGTCATCAGCCCGCGCTCGATGCCGATCGAATCGTTCAACACCTTGGCGACCGGCGCGAGGCAGTTGGTCGTGCACGAGGCATTCGAAACGATTCGGTGCTCGGCGGTCAGCTTGTCCTCGTTCACTCCGTAGACGACGGTCAAATCGACGCCCTTGGCCGGAGCCGAGATCAGCACCCGCTTGGCGCCCGCCTCGATATGTTTCTCACCGCCCGCCCGATCGGTGAAAAAGCCGGTGCATTCGAGCGCGATCTCGACGCCGTTCGCGTTGTGCGGAAGCTTCGCGGGGTCTTTCTCCGCGGTCACGTGGATGCGCTTGCCGTCGACGATGATGTCGTTGCCGTCGGTGGTCACCTTGCCGGGAAACTTGCCGTGGACGCTGTCATGACTGAACAGCCACGCATTGGCCTTGGCGTCGGCAAGATCGTTGACGCTGACCAACTCGAGCCCGCAGTCGGGCCGCTCGAGGATCGCTCGCGCGACCAGGCGGCCGATTCGGCCGAAGCCGTTGATTGCAACTCTCGTCATGCGATTTCCCTTTGTTTCATGTGTTCCAGCACCCGAGCGGCGACCGCGTCGGGGGTGAGGCCGAAATGTGCGTAAGCGTCGTTGGCGGGCGCCGAGACGCCGAACCGGTCGATCCCGATCCTGAGGCCATGCAGGCCGGTGTAGCGCTCCCACCCGATCGTCGTTCCTGCCTCGATCGAGACGCGGAGGATCTCGCGGTTGCTGACGTCGGGAAGGATGCCCTCACGATAATCCTGCGGCTGCGCGTCGAAACGTTCGGTGCACGGCATCGAAACGACATCGACACCGATCCCCTGCGCTTCAAGCTTCTCGGCCGCGCCGAGCGCGATTTCGACCTCCGAACCGGTCGCGATCAGGATCACCTTGCGCGCATCTTGCGCCACTTTCAGCCGATAGGCGCCGCGCGCGCACAAGTTCTCGCTCGAAGCCTTTGTCCGCACGGGCGCCAGGTTCTGCCGAGTCAGAGCGAGGATCGACGGGCCGTTCCTCTCAAGCGCGAGCGACCAGCATTCCGCGGTCTCGACCGCGTCAGCAGGCCGGTAAACGTCAATCTGCGGCATCACGCGCAGACTCTGCAGATGCTCGATCGGCTGGTGCGTCGGTCCGTCCTCGCCGAGCCCGATCGAATCGTGGGTCATCACGTAAATGACCTTCGCATTCTGCAGCGCCGACAGCCGGATCGCCGGCCGCGCATAATCGGTGAACACGAGGAACGTGCCGCCGTACGGAATGACCCCGCCGTGGAGCGCCATCCCGTTCATCGCCGCGGCCATGCCGAACTCGCGGATTCCGTAATAGATGTAGCGGCCCCCGTAATTGTCGGCGGTCAGTGACTCGAGCGCCTTGGTCCTGGTATTGTTCGAACCGGTGAGGTCCGCCGACCCGCCGATCGTCGACGGAACCACGGTATTGATTGCCTCCAGCGCCATTTCCGACGCCTTGCGCGTCGCGACCGGCTCTTGATCGGTCAGGAGCTTTTCGAGATATGGCTTCAGCCAGCTTCCGTCCGCCTTGCCCGCGATCCGCGCACGGAATTCGTCGCTCTTCCCGCTCGCCTCGAGCCGCTTGAGCCAGGCCGCGCGCTGCTCGGCGCCGCGCTGTCCGCACTCGCGCCAGGTCGACAGCACGTCGTCCGGGATCTCGAACGGCGGCCGGTCCCAGCCGAGCTCGATGCGCGCCGCGGCGACTTCGTCCGCGCCGAGCGCCGCCCCGTGGGTCGCCGCCGTCCCCTGCTTGTTGGGCGCGCCGTAGCCAATGATCGTCCGGCAGCGGATCAGGCTCGGCCTCTCTTCCGCAATTGCGGCTTCGATCGCCTTGGAAACCTTGCCCGCGTCGAGCCCGTCGCACTCGAGCGTGTGCCAGCCCGCCGCCTGGTGCCGGGCGACGACGTCCTCGCTGCGCGACAGATCGGTTGAACCGTCGATCGTGATCTTGTTGTCGTCCCACAAAACGATCAGCCGACCGAGCTTCAAATGCCCGGCAAGCCCGACCGCCTCGTGGTTCACGCCTTCCATCAAATCGCCGTCGCCCGCGATCACGAAGGTGCGGTGGTCGACCAGTTCGTCGCCGTAAATGGCGTTTAGGTGCCGCTCGGCGATTGCCATTCCGACCGCCATCGCCACGCCCTGCCCCAGCGGACCGGTCGTGACCTCGACTCCCGGAAGCTCGAAATTCTCGGGATGCCCGGCGCAGGGTGACCCAAGCTGACGGAAGCGCTTGATGTCGTCGATCGTCGGCCGCGCGTATCCGGTGAGATAAAGCAGAGCGTAGATCAGCATCGATCCGTGTCCCGCCGACAGCACGAAGCGGTCGCGGTCGGGCCATGCGGGATCGCTCGCATCGAACTTCAGATGCCGGGTGAACAAGGCCGTCGCCGCGTCGGCCATGCCCATCGGCATTCCCGGATGTCCGCTGTTGGCGGCCTCGACGGCGTCCATCGCGAGGGCGCGGATGGCGTTGGCGAGGCGGCGTTGGGTCGGCTGCATGACTCTCCGTGGGCGGGGTTGCTTCGGCCGAAGGACTCAACCTGAAGGCATGCGCCCTTTGAAAGGTGAGCCGTGCAGCGTCAATGCTTGCCCGGAATCGCGAAGTTGCGTAGCTGCCCTTCATGGATGACGGGCGCCTTTCAGCGACATTGGACCGCGCGGAGCGCGCGATTGAGCGAATCCAGAGTGCGCTTGCCGATCGACAGCCGCCAGCGGGCCGCGACGACGAGCTCCGAGCGAAGGTCCGCGAAGTGGTCGACGAGCTCGACGAGCTGATCCGCGAGGCTGCAGTGTAGTGGCGGCTATGGTCGATCTGACAATTGCCGGGCGCACCTATCAAGTGGCCTGCCGCGAAGGCGAAGAGGAGAATCTGCGTACCGCCGCGCAGCTGCTCGACGTCAAAAGCCGCGAGGCGTTGTCCGGCCTCGGCACGTTATCCGAAGCCCGCCAGTTTTTGTTCGCCGGACTCCTGCTCGCCGATCAGCTGATCGAGAAGCAGCCCGACGCGGTTGCCGCCGCGGCTCCCGCCGAACCCGATCAAGAACTCGTCCGGCGCGCCGAATCGCTCGCGTCGCGGCTCGAATCGCTCGCCGAGGCACTTGAGCATAGCGGCGTCTGACCTTATCTCTGGTCATGACGGGCACTACCCGGTGCGCGCCTTCGGAAAATCCCTGAGGCGATATCATCCACTTGGGAGCTGTCCCTGCCCGGGCCCTGGCCTGGGACACACGGCGCCCACCTGACGTTTTGGCGTCAGAGGATTTTAGGGCAAACGGCCATGGTGGTCCCGTCACCCCCCTTCCCGCCCGGTCCGCGGCCTGAAATGCCGCCGCTCTCGAAGGAGTCTCTGCGCGCGGCAGCGCTCGACGCGCGCAAGGCGTTCGTTCGTACCCTTTCCGACGCTGACCGCGCCCTCCTCGAGCGAGGGCTCGCCGAGCGCCTGACTTCGCTGTTCGCGGGAGTCGCGGTCGTCGGCGGCTATTGCCCGCTGGGCAGCGAGATCAGCCCGTTACCGGCAATGGAGGAAGCGCGCTCCGTCGGAGCGATCGCCGCTTTCCCCTGCTTCGCCAATCCTGCCAAGCCGTTCCGCTTCCTCGCCGGCGATCCGCTCGAGCCCGGCCCGTTCGGAATAATGCAACCGGCCAAGCGCCACCCCGCCGTCCAGCCCGATCTCGTCCTCATTCCCTTGATCGCGATCGATCACCGCGGCACTCGGCTCGGCCGCGGCAAGGGCCATTATGATCGCGCGCTCGTCGGCCTGAAGAAGAGCGGCGCGGGCCTCATTGGCGTGGGCTGGCCGATGCAGCGCGTGGCCGCCACCATCCCCGCCGACGACTGGGACGTGCCGCTCGACGCCTTCGCCTCGCCCGACGGAATCGAATGGTTCCGCTAAATGATCCGGTGAAGCCCCAGCTTCTGCGTTTCGGAAATACTCAGAGCCCGGTGGTCGTCGTCGACGATTTCAGCGGCTCCGCTGAAGACGTCGCCCGGCTCGCCGACGCGCTCGCGCCTTTCCCCCATCCAGGGAAACTTTTACCCAGGCCTCCGCCGCGCGCGAGGGCCGCCTGACCGCGAACTTCTTCCTCCGTGGCCGACGCACGCCGCGGCCTTGCCGGGCGTCCCGTCACCGGATTTGAACGGTCCCGGCGCTCGGCTGGTCGGCGATGATCCTGCGAACAGGCCGCGCCCCGTGCACGGTCACCGCAATCTGCTTCCACCACGGCCGCCAGGCGCCCTCACGCGCGCGGAACCGCAGCTCGATGCCCTTGTCGTTGACGCTGCACTCAATCGCTTGGCGCAAGCTCGGCCCGCCCACCGTCACCCCGTCGTCGAAGTACAAGGACCCTCGGCAATCGTCTCCGGGATAGACGTCGAGCTGCAACGGCCCGTTTGGCGTCTCCGACGTGCTTTGCACCAGCGGCTGGCGCGGCAGGATCGCGCCCGCGCGGACGAACACCGGCACCACGTCCAACTTCGGCGTCTTCGTCAGCTTGTGCTCGCTCACCAACAGCCCCGTCCAATAATCGTACCAGCCGCCGGCCGGCAGGCAGATATCGAACGGCTGCGGCGATTCCGGCCTGGGCGGCGCCGACACCAGCAGGTCGCGTCCGACGGTGAAGCTCAAGGCCGGATCGCAACTGAGCTTCAGCGCATCCGGATAATCGTAAAACAGCGGCCGCATCAGCGGGTCGCCGGTGCGCGCGTTCTGCTCGGCGAGCGCGTAGAAATAGGGCATCAGCCGATAGCGCTCTTCGATGAAGCGGCGGCGGATCGCGAGATGCACCGGACCGTCGACCCACGGCTCCATCCGCGGCGCGTCATGCGCCGAATGGTTGCGGAACACCGGCGTGAAGGCGGCGATCTCATACCAGCGCGTAAGCAGGTCGGGGCTCGCACCGCCGATGAACCCGCCGACGTCGCAACCGCTGTACGCGAAACCCGACAGGCCGAGGTTGGTCAACTGCTCGACGCACAGCCGCAAATGGTCCCACGTCGAGCTGTTGTCGCCGGTCCACGTCACCGCATAGCGCTGCCCGCCCGCATAGCTCGCGCGGGTCATCACGAACGGCCGAACGCCCGGGCGCAGCCGCTCCATCCCCTCGAACGTGCCCCGCGTGTTCTGCATCCCGTAGACGTTGTGGATCTCTGAATGCGTCGCGTCGCGCGGGGCGAAATCATCGCTCTCGATGCGGTGGAGATTGTCGAGCGGCATGGTCTTGGTCGGCGTCTCGAACACCGCCGGCTCGTTCATGTCGTTCCAAAATCCGGAGAAGCCGTCGGCGATGAAGTCCTTGTACAGCCCGCCCCACCATTCGCGCGTGGCGGCGCGCGTGAAGTCGGGGAACACCGACGGCCCCGGCCACACCGGAGCGACGTACAGGCTCCCGTCGGGCTTGCGGACGAAATGGTGTCCCGCGAGTCCGCTCTCGTACGGCGCGTATCCCTGGTTGGGCAGGTACGCGACGTGAAGATCGGTGATGGCGACGAGGCGAATGCCCTTCGCGCCCATGTCCGCGTTGAGCTTCTTGAGGTTCGGAAAGGCCTTGGTGTCGACCGTGAACGGGCGATCGCGGTCCTGGTAATCGATGTCCATCCAGATGACGTCGACGGGGATTCGGTCTCCGCGGAGGCGCGCCGCGATCCCGCGAATGTCGGCATCGCTCTTGTAACCCCAGCGCGACTGCTGATAGCCGAGCGCCCACAGCGGCGGCATCGGCGGCTTCCCAGTGAGCTCGACGTAGCGGCGGACGACCTCACCCGTGGTCGGCCCGGCGATCACATAATAATCGATCGGACCGTCGGGCGCGCTGATTTCGATCGCGGCCGGGTTGCGATGACCGAAGTCGAACCCCGCGCGCCAGCTGTTATCAAGGAACAGACCGTAGCTGGTCCCGCCCTCGCCAACCCCGATATAGAAGGGAATAGACTTGTAGATCGGGTCGCTTGACGGGGCGAAGCCGAAGGCGTCGGTGTTCCAGTCGACGAACGTCCCGCCGAGCCGGTCGAGCGCCCCGGTCTTGTCGCCCAGCCCGTAGATATGCTCGCCGATCGGCAGGGATTTCTTGAGGCTGAACCCGCTTCCCGCGAACCGGATCGCATCGGGACTGTCGGCGACGATTGTGCGCCCCTGGAGGTCGCTGACGACCAGCTGCAGAGTGCGGGGTTCGACATGCACCGCGACTGCGGCGGTCCGAAACCCGTTCGGCAGAGCCTGTACCGCCGCGCTCCGCCGTCGCACCTCGGCCGGCACCGCCCAGCTCGAGTCCTCGCCGAACGCGTTCCCGCGCGCCACGCGCACTCGCAGGATCGAGTCCGTGACCGCCGTGACGCGGATGCTCGTCGATCCGTTGCTCAGTTCGATACCGTTGGGAAGCGCCCCCGCCGGCCGAGCCAAAACCGGCGCTGCAAGCGTCAATATTACAGCGAACAGCAAGCCTCTAATCATGCGCGCGACCTTAGCCCACGCGGCTCACTCCGCAATGGCTCAGAGGCAAACCTCGGTCTACAGAACGCCACCATGCCCATCGCTTTCTATGACGCCGCTCAAGTCGAGGAGCTGCTCGATTACCCCGGTTGCATCGATGCGATGCGCCGGGCAATGATCGCGCTGTCGAGCGGTGAGCGGCCGCAACCGCTGCGGCAAATCTTCACGGTCGGTAAGAACGACATGTTCGGAACCATGCCGGGCGAACTGGCCGCGCTTTCGACGTTCGGGGCCAAGCTCGTCAGCGTGTTCGGCGACCCGGACCGGCCCGGACGGACTCGGCACCAGGGCGTCGTGGTCGCCTATGATGGCAAGACCGGGGCGGTGAGCTGCATCGCCGACGCCGAACCCGTGACCAAGATCCGTACCGCTTGCGCGACCGCGGCGGCGACCGATGCACTGGCACGTGCGGATGCCGAGATTCTCGCCATTTTCGGCACTGGACTCCAGGCCGAGTCGCACTTGCGCGCAGTGCCGCTGGTACGACCATTCCGCGAAATCCTGCTTTGGGGACAATCGCCGCAAAGGACGCACGAACTCGCCGAGCGGATGAGCAAGGAGCTGGGCCGAACGATCACCCCGCTCTCCAGCGGTCAGGACGCCGCTTCGAGGGCCGACGTGATTTGCACCGTTACCTCATCTCCCGAACCAGTTCTTCTTGGGGACTGGGTGAAGCCCGGAGCGCACGTCAACCTGGTCGGCTCGAGTTATCTTGGGCCCCTGGAAATCGATACAGCGCTTGTCGCGAAGTCTCGTTACATTGCCGATTATCGTCCCGGCGTGCTCGCCCAGGCGGCGGAGCTCGCCGTCGCGCGGGACTCTGGAATGGTCGACGATTCGCACGTGATCTGTGAGATCGGTGAGGTGTTCGCCGGCCGCGTTCGGGGCCGGGAAGATGATCGCCAGATCACAATCTACAAATCCCTCGGCCACGTCGCACAGGATCTAGCGGCAACGGCCTATCTGCACGGGCGAGCGACGGGCGATCGATAGTGGCCGACATCGCTTTCGCGAGAGCAGTGGCGGCCATTCCCGCATTAGGACGCGAGTCCTGAATGTGCTAAGAGTGCTCAATCGCACGGCATGGTCGATGTAGGCTCGTGCGGCTGAGAGACACTAGAGTGCTCCCGCTTACGCAATGGAGCACGCCAGCAGATATCTCGCCGTTCATCGCGGCGAACGCCCTCCGATGGATCGATCCGTCGAGCCCGAAACATTGAAGACCTGGAGACATGATCAATGACTGAGAAGCAAAGCAACAAGATCGAGCAGGCAGAGCTCGACGAGTACGGCATCGAACGCGTTCCCGCCGACGTGTTCCTGTGGGGAGGCTACCGCTACTCCAGCGCCCGCGATGCAGTGGCCGCCGCGAAGCGGAGTCCGAAGCCATGAGCCGCGAAATTCTGGTCTCGATGAGCGAGAAGGATGTGGTTGCCAAATGCCAGGCGGCCAAGATCGGGGTCTCGGTGATCGAACGGATACCGGCGGGCGGCGTTCGTCTTGTCTGCATGAGCGTGAGCGGCGCGGAAAAGATGCGCAAGACGTTCAAGGCTCATATCATGCAAGGCAAGGTAGTCCGCGAGAAGCTGCGTCCCGACCGCCCCCTTTGGTGACGTGACACCAGGGATCGAACATCGCGGTTAGCCGTCCGCGTCTCGATCCCAGAAGGTGCTTCGAGCCTTCGGCCGCGGCGTATTCCGGCGGATGAACGCTTCTGCCTCGCGCATCGTGGAAAATGAGCATTCCGTTTCGGCGCACTGATCGTGAGTCAGAACGGCCTTATAGGGCAGATCAGCGTCTGCAGTGTGTATGATTCGGCCGAACCTCGAACTCATATGCCCACCCTCATTTGGGTCATTGTCGGGGCTGGTCATATCCGTCTCTCCAAATTGGTGATCTGCTGTCGTCAAACGGAGAAACCGACCGGCGATTGCTGCCCGCGGCGAGCCTTTCGGTCCTAAGCTTTGAGGGCGATTTCTTCCAGCACACCTTCGACACGCAACAATCCTTCGTCGCTCTCCAGGGCAAGATGGAGCGGCTGCCCGCCCAACCGATCATTATGGGTGTTGAGGAACGCAACGACCGGACCGGACTCGCCCAGACTCTGCCAGGCAGAACGGAGCACTGAGCCCTGGCGTCGCAACTGCTCCTGGGTGGGCAGCACGGACGGAGCTTTTCTTCTGAACCTCTTGGTCCAGGAGACCGGTCGACGATCCGCTTGAGAGTCAGCTGGTACGAGCGTCATTTCGAAAATCCACAAATTGCGTGAGGGGCGCCGAGTGCGGTTCGAACCATCCCGGTCCGCACGGCATAATCTCGAGCAAACTGACTATGAGCCTTACGCTCCTCATCGGTTGCGCCACTGTCCAGAACCATCAGCGAACGCCGGTGGCGATGTAGCAGCCGGTCGAGATCCATGACTGGCCTCCTTCTTTAAGCGGGAGCGCGGGGTCTCTCAGCCGCCGACGCTTGGAAAAGCAGTTGTCAGCGATGTGGTTGATATGGGGATTCGACGTCGCGTTTACGAGGTTCGCTCCACGCCCTCCCTTGAGACAAAAACTTTGTCTTACAGCACCCTCTTTATGGCTTATCCTCCCCGATGGAGGACGCTAGTCTTGCCCTACCCGCCGTTTCCCTCACCCGCCTTGCAAGCGCATGGTGAGGTCACCGCGAACATTGGGAAGATTCGCTCGATCCGCTACGACCCGCCAATGGCCCAACCGCCCGCCCCCTCCCTGCGCAAGCTCGCCGGTATCGCGATCATCCTGCTGCTCATCGTTTTCTGGGCCGCATTCGTCGCAAGCCTCGCGCCGCTCGTTGGGCAATGGCCTATTCTCGTTCAGGCTCCATATTATCTCATTATGGGAACGATCTGGATCATCCCCTTGAAACCATTGATCCGGTGGAGCGAGAGTGGGCACTTCAGGGCTCCTCCCGAGTAACGCGTTGAACTCACTGTCTTAGGCAACTATATCACTATCCAATGTCACAAGCGCTAAGCCTAACCCGTCCCTTCCAGGGGCTCAACCGCACCGCGGCGCAGCTTTGGCTGCGCGCGGAGGCGCTGTGGCGCGCCTGCCCGCGCGAGACGGTCGGCTTTAGTGTGCTCGGATTGATTGCGGCCGCGGCAATCGCTGGCTCCGCCAATTCGACTCCTGGTCTGCCGAGCGGCGCCAATGCCGCTCCGCCGGCTCCGCCACCACTGCTGATCCGCCAGCTCCCTCCGGAGCAGGCGCTTCAGGTCAACGCGCAGATCCCGGTGGCTCAAGGCCCGAATCCGGCCGCCGCGCCATTCGTGTTCAAGGGCGATGCGGCCGCCCGCAAGCAGGCGCTCGAATGCCTCGCGAGCGCCGTATATTACGAAGCCGGAAGCCAGGACGACGATGGCGAGCGCGCGGTCGCCCAGGTGATCCTCAACCGGGTCCACCACCCCGCTTTCCCGGCCAGCGTCTGCGGAGTCGTCTACCAAGGGTCGACGCGCCAGACCGGCTGCCAGTTTACCTTCACCTGCGATGGCTCGCTCTATCGCCAGCCCGATGCGGCCGGCTGGAGACGCTCATACCAGATCGCGGAAGCGGCGCTTTCCGGAGCGGTCTACGCGCCGATTGGCTACGCCACCCATTATCACGCCAATTATGTGGTGCCCTATTGGGCCTCCACTCTGGCGAAGAATGCCGTGGTCGGAGCGCATATCTTCTACCGCTGGGCGGGCGGCTGGGGCCGGCCTGCCGCCTTTACCGAAGCCTATGCGGGGCATGAGCCCAACGCGGTTGCGCTGCGCAATGCCGCGCTGGCAGTTGTGCACACCACCCCGGTCCAGTCGCAGGGCAGCGAAGTCGCCGAGGCGATCAAGGACATTCCCGGCGCCGAGGCCATCAAGCTCAGCCCGGACCTGCGCGGCGACAAGCGCGTCGCGATCCGCTTCAACCTCGCCGCACGCAAGGCCTCCGACCAGGTGAGCCACGAGGATTATGCCAAGAAGTTCGAAGCGTCCGACAATCTCAAATGGTCGCTCTCGGGCGAAGTCGTCGCTCAGGGCGAAAAGCCCCTCGGCAAGGCGGCGGCTGAAGCCATTGCGGCTGGCGGCGCCGCCGGGGCGGCAGCGCAACACTAATTCGCGCTGACCTCATCGTCCGCGGATTGCGGAACCACGACATTGCCGCCCAGTTCATCCGCGGAATTGACCACCGGTGTCAGCGGCAGTGCCGGTGCGAGGCGCGGCAGATCGGGCGGCGCAAGCGCGAGCTCGACCTGGATCCGGATGCGATCGAGGCGGCTGTCGATCGCCAGATAATCGTTCGACAGGGCCGAAGCGGCGCTCCACTGCCGGTTAGTGACCGCGATCTGGCTGAACGGCCCCTGGTCCCACATCGGGTCGCGGTCCTCGAGCTGGACGATGGCATCGTCGAACGCAGCGCAGCGGTCGAGCTGGGTGACGCTCGGCTCGGCGCGCAGCGCTCGGTGGCAATTGCGGCTCGCGCCGAGCAGCGCGAGATCGTCATGTTTCCCGATCATCGCCACGGCCGCGTGCACCGCGCTACTCACCGCCGCGAGGTGCAGCGGCTGATCCATCGTGTCGACGCCCACCGCCGTCGGCGCGACTTGGCCGCTTGGAAGCGTCGGCACGAGAGGCCACGCCAACTGGCGCATGTAATCGCCAACGGGGCCGGTGATCGCGAGCAACACCGCCAATCCGAGCAACAAGACGACCGCGGCCCGTATCCACCCGCTCCGCCCCTCCTCGGGCGGGTCATCGTCGATCAGGATGAGCGTATCCTTCGGCTCCAGCGCTGAGCGAAGCTCGCGATACGCGCGGTTGATCTCCGCGGCACGATCGGAATCTCCGCCCTCGCGGTCCGGGTGATGTTGTTTGATCAGCCTTTTGTAGGCGCGCTCGATGGCGGTCGCGTCGGCCCCCGGCTCGAGCCCCAGGGCAAAATAAGCGGATGTGTCGTGCGCCATCTTGAGCGGACGATCTAACCCACTCGGGCATCGCGTGAAAAGTGGCGCGAGTGACGGGACTCGAACCCGCGACCTCCGGCGTGACAGGCCGGCGCTCTAACCGACTGAGCTACACCCGCGTTTTTGGCGTGCCGGGCACCTAAGAGGCGGGCTTTTCAGTGTCAACCATAGCGGGTCCCATTTCCTGGCGCTCCTCGGTCTCTTCTTCGTCAAGCTCGCCGACGTGGGTCAAAGTGCCGTGCTCGAACAGGAAACCGGCGATGTCGGGCGTCCCGGCCGCGGAAAAGACGGTCTTCATGATGATCAGCAGCGGCACCGCGAGCAGAGCACCCGTCGTCCCCCACACCCACGCCCAAAAGGATAGAGAAATCAGGATCGACAGCGGGCTGATCGTCAGCCGGTGACCCACCACCATCGGAGTGAAGAAGTTCGCTTCGATGAGGTGGAAGCTGATGAATGCCGCGGGCGGCATCAGCGCGCCCCACACGTCCGGAAACGTCATCAGGCCGCCGACGAAGAGCAGCAGGGCGCAGACGATCGGGCCTAGGTACGGAATGTAATTTGCCACGGCCACAATGCCGCCCCACATGATCGGCGACGGCATGCCGAGCAGCCACAGCGCACCCGCGGTCAAAGCGCCGAGACCGATGTTGATGAGGGTGATCGTGCCGAGATAGGTCGAGGTCGCATCGACCACTTGCTGGATCACTCGGGCGGTGGTGAGCGCGCCCTCGAAGCTTCCGCGGCTGACGATCGTCCTCTTCCGCATCGTCGTCCAGCCGGCGAGAAAGAAGAAGATGACGAGGAGCGCGAAAAACAGCTGAATCAGCAAATGCGGCGCGGACGTCGCGAGGAGGCTCGTAAACGAATTCGAGTCCTCGATTCTCACCGTGCGGCTAACCTCCTGGCTAAACTGGATTTGCGACGCTGTGCGGGTGATGAAACGGTCGAGGTTTTGATACAGATCGAGGACCGGTTGCAGCGCTGCCCGCACCTTCCCGATCCGGTGCGGCACCAGAGCGATCCAGTCGGTCGCCGGGACGAGGATCGAGCCGATCGCAAAGATCGCGGCAGCAAGGAAGATGATTACGCACAGACCCGCCGACAGGCGCGAAGGCACGCCGCGCCGCTCGAACCACTCGAGCAACGGCACGAGCGCGATCGCCACCACCAGCGCGGCCGTCACCGGCATGAAGAATTCGGCCCCCTCGCGCAGGGCGAACGGAAGCGCGATGATCAATCCGATGCCGGCGAGCAGGGTCAGCGATGCGAGCAGGCGGTCGCGCTTGACGGTGATCGTCTCCGCCAGCGCGCGCGCTTCCTCCGTCACCGGTTCGGGAGGGTGCTCCTGGCTGTGCTGTTTCCCGGTCCGGGCGTCCATGCCGGGCAGCATATCGCCCCGTCCGCGCGACCGCTAGCGATTGGTGCCCCTGGTCCGACTTGAACGGACACTCCGGTGAAGGAACTCGATTTTGAGTCGAGCGCGTCTACCATTCCGCCACAGGGGCACGCGGCGCCTAGCTAGGCGAGCGGACCGTCCCGGGCAACCTTCGCGCGAGTTCAGCGGGCGAGATCTCAATTGCGCGGCGCCTGGCGTCGATAGCTGAGCGCTTCGGCGACGTGGATTCGGCCGACCTGTTCGGCGCCGGCGAGATCGGCGATGGTGCGCGCGACGCGGAGCACGCGATGAAAGCCGCGCGCCGATAGGCGCATCGCCGCCGCCGCATCAGCCAGGAGCTTACGCCCCGGCTCGTCCGGCGTCGCGACCCGGTCGAGCAGCTCGCCGTCGGCTTCGGCATTGGTCCTGACGCCCGCGCCATTGTAGCGGTCCGCCTGCAGCTGGCGCGCCGCGGCGACACGCTCCGCGATCTCTGCACTGCCTTCCGCGGGCGGCGGCAAGGTCAGGTCGGCGGCCGAAACTCCGGGGACCTCGACGTGCAGATCGATGCGATCGAGGAACGGCCCCGACACCTTCGCCTGATAATCTGCGGCGCAGCGCGGCGCACGGCTGCAGGCGAGCGCCGGATCGCCGAGATGACCGCAGCGGCATGGGTTCATCGCCGCGACCAGCTGCACCCGCGCGGGAAAGGTCACGTGCGTGTTGGCGCGGGCGACGCTGACGCTCCCCGTTTCGAGCGGCTGGCGCAGTGAGTCGAGCACCGGCCGCTGGAATTCGGGAAGTTCGTCGAGGAACAGCACGCCGAGATGCGCGAGGCTGATCTCGCCCGGGCGCACACGCAACCCGCCGCCGACCAGCGCCGGCATCGAAGCGCTGTGGTGCGGCGCCCGGAACGGACGCCGGCGGCGGATCTTACCGCCGTTCAGTTCACCCGCCACCGATGCGACCATCGAGACTTCGAGCGCTTCCGAGGGCTGCAGCGGCGGAAGGATACCCGGGAGGCAGGCCGCGAGCAGCGACTTTCCAGCGCCGGGAGGGCCGCTCATCAGCAGATTGTGCCCCCCCGCAGCCGCGATTTCGAGCGCCCGCTTCGCGACTTCCTGCCCCTTGACCTGAGCGAGGTCCGGTCCGCCGACCGCGGGCTCCGCCTCGGCCGGCGGCGGCGGCAACACGAGCGCCGTGCCTTTGAGGTGCGCAAGCAGCGCGAGCAGGTCCGGGGCGGCGATGACCTCGAGCTCTCCCGCCCACGATGCTTCGCTGCCTTGCGCCGCCGGACAGATCAGTCCCTTGTCGAGCCCCGATGCATGGATTGCGGCGAGGAGGACTCCGGGCGAGACCGTGATCCGCCCGTCGAGGCACAATTCGCCGACCGCGACATAGTGCGACAGAGTCTCCGCGTCGGTCGCCCCGATCGCCGCGAGCAGGCACAGCGCGATCGGCAAGTCGTAATGCGATCCTTCCTTGGGCAGGTCGGCCGGCGACAGGTTGATGGTGATCACCTTGGGCGGGAGCGCCAGTCCGATCGCTGCAAGCGCCGCACGCACCCGCTCGCGGCTTTCGGCCACCGCCTTGTCAGGCAATCCGACGATGGTGAATTTCGGAATGCCCGAGGAGAGCTGCACCTGCACCTCGACCGCGCGGGCCTCAAGCCCGAGATAAGCGACAGTGGCGACGGTCGCGGCCATTCAGGCCTCGATCCACGGACGGTCAGCAGTGGGCAGATGTCCCCCTAGCTCGGCGGACCAAAGCTAGACCGCTGTGGACCTTTCCTGCAAGCCGCTTGCGCGAGACGCCATGGCCGACCACATGACCGCGCATGATCACGCGGGAGCAATGGCGGCGTTTCATGGACAGCCCCATCGTCGAATGGGGGCTGTTCGTCCTTGGCATCATTTTGCTCTTGCTCGCCCTTGTCGTCGGGCCGATTCCAGGTCCGGGCGGGATCCTCTTCGCGGGCGCCGGCCTGGCGCTGATCCTCAAGACAAGCATGTGGGCGAAGCGGCGTTATGTACGGGTCAAGCGCTGGCAGCCGAAGGCTGGCCGGTGGATGGACTGGGCGCTTCGGCGCCCAAGCGCGCAGCGGCGCGAAGCCCTGCGCAAGGCCGAGCAGCCGGGCCCCGGCAATTGACTTCACCGCGCCTCTCCACTATCGGCGCGCACGATAGCGGCTGCCTCTTTCGGCGGCCATTTTTCATTTAGTTTGAGGCATGAGCGATGAAGCGCACCTTCCAGCCGAGCAATCTCGTCCGCAAGCGCCGGCACGGGTTCCGCGCCCGCATGGCGACGGTGGGCGGCCGCAAGGTGTTGAACGCCCGCCGCGCGCGCGGGCGCAAGAAGCTCAGCGCCTAACCACGCTCAAGAAGCGCGCGGACTTTCTCGCCGCCAACAGCGGCAGGCGCGTGTCCACCCCGGGCTTCGTCCTCCTCGTTCGCGATCGGCGAGATTCCGACCCTGCGATGCGCGTCGGCTTTACAGTCACCAAGAAAATCGGCGGCGCCGTCGTGCGCAATCGGATGAAGCGCCGTTTTCGAGCGCTCGCCCGCGAGATCGTGCCGGTGAAAGGCATGGCGGGTTCCGACCATGTCATGATCGGACGCGCCACGGGCATCGAACGCGATTTCGGGCTGCTCCGCTCGGAGCTCGAGACCGCACTCGATGGCTTGCGCAAGCCATGATCGCGCGCCTCATGATCTGGATCGCGCGCGGCTGGCAATTGGGCCCGTCGCAGATCCTTCCGCCGAGCTGCCGCTATCGGCCGAGCTGTTCGGCCTATGCGATTACGGCAATCCAACGCTATGGGGCGGCGCGGGGCGGATGGATGGCCCTCAAACGCATCTGCCGCTGCCACCCCTGGGGCGGCCAGGGCCACGACCCGGTACCATGAGGATTAGAGCCGAGTGAACGACAGCAAGAATCTGATCCTCGCCGTGGTGCTGAGCGCGCTCGTGCTGCTCGGCTGGACGTGGGCCGCGAACAAATATTTTCCGACGGCTAATCCGCCGAGCACCAAGATCGAGAATGGCAAGCAGCAGCCCCTGCCGCAGCCCCAGGCGCAACCTTCCGCGCCGGCAACCCCGAAGGCGCTGCAGAGCGTCTCGGGCGCGCTCCGATCGACGCCCCGCGTCACCATAACCACGCCCTCGCTCTCCGGATCGATCAACCTCAAGGGCGCTCAGATCGACGACCTTCTGCTGGTGACGCAGAAGCAAACGATCGCCAAGGATTCGCCGCCGGTTCGGCTGCTCTCGCCACTCGGCGCTCCCGGCGCTTACATCGCCTCGTTCGGCTGGACGGCGCAGGGCGCGGCAGCGCCCGACCTCAACACGGTTTGGACCGCGGACAGCAATGTGCTGACACCCGGGCATCCGGTGACGCTGACAACGCAGACACCCGATGGCGTCCGCTACGCGATCAAGGTGTCGGTCGATGACGGCTATCTGTTCACAGTCCAACAAGCGGCATTGAATGCATCCGGCAAGCCGGTTCAGCTGCGCGCGATCGGCCTCGTCAGCCGCGCCGGGAAATCGGCCGACACGTCGACATGGACCAACCACGTCGGGCCGATCAGCGTCTTCGGCGGGAAGGCCGATTACGACATCAACTGGAAGGACCTCGACGAGAAGGGCAGCCAGAGCTTCGGCAGCGTGGGCGGCTGGCTCGGCTTCACCGATAAATATTGGCTCACCGCCCTCGTCCCAGCGGGCAGCGTAACCGCGGATTTCCGCAACAGCCCGAGCGGCGGCTATCAGGCCGACTATGCTGCCGCACCGGTGACCGTCGCACCCGGTCAGACAATCACCGCGCAATCGCGTTTGTTCGCCGGTGCGAAAGAATATGAGCTGCTGAAGAAGTACGAAGCCGGCGGCGTCGAGGGTTTCACGCGGGCGATCGACTGGGGCTATTTCCGCTGGTTCATGCTCGTCATCTACGACGTCCTCGTCTTCCTCTTCGAACATATCGGCAATTTCGGGGTCGCGATCATCTGCCTGACGTTGATCGTACGCGCGATCATGTTCCCGATCGCACACAAGCAGTTTCAGTCGATGGCGGCGATGCGCAAGCTGCAGCCCAAGCTGAAGGCGGTCCAGGAGAAGTTCAAGGACGACAAGGCGCGCCAGCAGCAGGAGATCCTGAAGCTCTATCAGGCGGAGAAGATCAACCCCGCGGCGGGCTGCCTTCCGATCCTGCTCCAGATCCCGGTCTTCTATGCGCTGTACAAGGTTCTCCTGGTGAGCGTCGAAATGCGCCACCAGCCGTTCGTCGGCTGGATCAAGGACCTGTCCGCGCCGGACCCGTTGACCCCGGTCAACCTGTTCGGGCTGCTGCATTTCTCGCCGCCGGCCTATCTCGCCATCGGCATCCTCCCGATCCTCGTCGGAGCGACTCAGTGGCTGTCGATGAAATTGAACCCCCAGCCGATGGACCCGGCACAGGCGCAGGTGTTCGCCATCATGCCGTGGTTCCTGGTGTTCATCATGGCGCCGTTCGCCGCCGGCCTGCAGCTCTACTGGATCACCAACAACCTGCTGACGCTCGCGCAGCAGTCGTGGCTGTATCGCAAATACGGGCTGCACCTTTCGGATACCCACCCGGTCCATACATGACCGATGCAGCGGCCATGGACCTGGAAGAGCGCGCGCCGAAACTGTTCGCCGGGCCGATCGAGTTCCTGAAGTCGGCGCCGGAGCTGCAATTCCTGCCCGATCCGATCGTGCCCGAGGTGGCGTTCGCCGGCCGCTCGAACGTCGGCAAGAGCTCGCTGCTGAACGCGCTCACCAACCGCAACGGCCTTGCACGGACATCCAACACGCCAGGGCGGACTCAGGAGCTCAATTTCTTCGACGTCGGCAGTCCGCTGCAGATGCGCCTCGTCGACATGCCCGGCTACGGCTTCGCCGAAGCCCCGAAGGACATGGTCAAGCGCTGGCGGTTCCTCGTGAATGACTACCTCCGCGGCCGCGCGGTGCTGAAGCGCGCATTGGTGCTCGTCGACGCGCGCCACGGCCTCAAGGAGGTCGATCGCGACGTGCTGCGAATGCTCGATGATGCCGCCGTCAGCTACCATCTCGTGCTGACCAAGGCGGACAAGGTAAAGTCCGCAGCGCTCGGCGCGATCTACGAAGGCATTGCCCTCGAAGCGGCCCGACACCCCGCGGCTCACCCCACCATATTCACGACGTCCAGCGAAACCCGTAGTGGCATAGACGAGTTGAGAACCGCGATCCTCGAAGCCGTCACGTCCTAGGGAGCATGCCTTGTTCAAGCTGATCATCGGCAACCGCGCTTATTCGAGCTGGTCGATGCGCGGGTGGCTGGCGTGCAAGCAGTCCGACGAAGAGTTCGAAGAGCTGGTTGTGCCGATGTTCGACGCCGAGTGGGAGAAACGCCGCGAAGGCGACGAATTCGCCCCCTCGCTCGGCAAGGTGCCGATCCTGTGGGACGGCGATTGCGTGGTGTGGGACAGCCTGGCGATCATCGAATTCCTCGCCGACCGCGTGGGGCGCGAACAATACTGGCCTGAAGACGTGACCGCGCGTGCCGTCGCACGATCGATGTCGGCGGAGATGCACTCGGGTTTCGCGAACCTGCGGCGAGAGCTGCCGATGAACGTCCGCAAGAGCTTTCCGCCGAAGGAACTGGACACGGAGGTGCGCGAGGAAATCGACCGAATCCTGCAGCTCTGGGCGCAAGCCCGAGCCCGCTTCGGCGGAACCGGCGATTTCCTGTTCGGCGACTGGTGCGCGGCGGACATGATGTACGCGCCCGTTGTCACGCGTTTCATCACCTACGGGGTGCCGGTGCCCAATTTCGCCGGCGTGTACATGAAGGCCGTCCTCTCCCAACCGCACGTCGCCGAGTGGATCGACAAGGCCCAGGACGAGCCGTGGGTGATCGAGCAGTACGAGGTCGACAAGGCGGCTTAAGCCGGCTGCTTCGCTTCCGGATAGGGCGTTCCGTCCTTGTGAACGTAGCGGCTGTCGGCGGTGAACAGCAGGTCGATATCGGAATAGCCGCCTCCGGTGTTAACACCGCCGCCGACGACGATGAAGGAGCAATCCTCGTCGCTCTCGTTGCGGAGATGGTGGCCGTTGGTGCTGCCCTTGGGCCATGCCGCGCAATCGCCCCCGCGAAGCACTGTCCGCCCTTCGTCCTCGACCAGCACAGCTTCGCCGGAAAGGATCACGAGGAATTCGTCCTCGCCATTGTGCCAGTGACGCTGCGACGACCAGGCGCCGGGCTTCAGCGTCACATGGCTTACTCCAAAGTCGGTTAGCCCAGCCGCGGTCGCGAGGCGCCGGTACCAGCGTCCTGCCACGTCCTTGTCGAACGGTGACGGATAGCCGGTGCGGTTGATCTGCTCGATGCTTTCCAGGTCGATCTTGGGCATCCCCTGTCCCTCTGCTAGGCGGCGCGAATGTCGCTCGATCCCATCGCGCTTGCGCGCCAGCTGATCAACTGCCCAAGCGTCACTCCTGCCCGCGGAGAAGTGTTCGATGTGCTCGAGGCGGCGCTGAAACCGCTCGGATTCGAGTGCCACCGCTGGGTCATGGGCGAGCCGCCCGACGGGCCGACAGAGAACATGGTGGCGATCCGGGGTTCGGGATCGCCGCACTTCGGCTTCGCCGGTCATCTCGACGTCGTACCGCCCGGCGAAGGCTGGAGCGCCGACCCATTCGCGGCTGAAGTCCACGACGGGCTGCTGACCGGCCGCGGCGCAAACGACATGAAGAGCGCCATCGCGGCCTACGTCGCCGCGCTGTCGCGGCTCGACCACACCGACGGCACGCTTTCGCTGCTCATCACCGGTGACGAGGAAGGCTATTCGACTTGGGGCACGCCGCGGATCATCGACTGGCTGAACGAGCGGCGGATCCGCCCCGACATGATCCTGATCGGTGAGCCGACCTCGGTCGACCGCCTCGGCGACACGGTGAAGATCGGGCGCCGCGGTTCGGTCAACATGTGGATCGAAACGCCCGGCGTCCAGGGCCACGTCGCTTACCCCCACCGAGGGGCCAACCCGATCCCTCCCCTGGCCCGGGTGATCGCCGCGCTGGACGCCGTCCACCTCGACGAGGGCACCGACTCGTTCCCGCCGTCCAACCTCGAATTCACCAGCATCGACACGCCGACGCATGTCAGCAACGTCATTCCGGGCTCCGCGACCGCGCAACTGAACATTCGCTTCAACAACCTGCAGAAGGGGGCCGACCTCGTGCGCATGGTCGAGGAGATCGCGGAGCGCGAGGCGCCCGGCGCAACCGTGCGAGCGCGAATTTCGGGCGAAGCGTTCCTCACCCCGCCCGGCCCGCTTTTCGATGTGCTGGTGGCCGCGATTCAAGAGGAAACCGGCGTCGCGCCCGAGTTGTCGACCAGCGGCGGCACGTCCGACGGCCGCTTTCTCATCCAGCTCTGCCCCGTCGTCGATTTCGGGCTTCCCAATGCGACGATGCACAAGGTCGGCGAGTGCGCCGCGGTCGAGGACATTGAGGCGCTGTCGCGCATTTACGAACGGGTGGTCCGCAAGGTGCTTGGCTAGCGCGCGGCGCCAGCAGCAATTGCCGCTTTGACATCGGCCTATCGCCCAATATGTCCCGACAATGCGACCTTCATTCAATTCTGCGGATCCGCCTTCCTCCGGGGTCGGCGGCAGGGCAACCGCGGCCGTGGCGGCAAAGGCATCCTACACAAACCCCGTTCTCGATGCGGATTTTCCTGACCCCGCACTGATCCACGCCCCGGACGGATATTATTACGCCTATGCGACCCAGACTCTGCGTGACGGGCAGTGGATCAACATCCAGGTCGCTCGGTCGGTCGACCTGATCGATTGGGAGCACCTCGGCGATGCGCTTCCGGAGAAGCCCGCCTGGGCGCGGACGACCCAAGACTATTGGGCGCCGAGCGTGATTTATGACGGCTCGACCTATTTCATGTATTATTCGGCGACGCCGGACGCGCATTGCGAAGGCCCCGACCATGCGCTTGCGGTCGCCACCAGCTCCTCTCCGGCCGGACCCTTCGTCGACTTGGGCCGACCGCTCCTGTTTGGAAACGGCTTCGAATTCATCGACCCGATGGCCTACGACGATCCCGCCACCGGCAAGCGCCTGCTCTATTGGGGATCGGGCTTCCAGCCGATCAAGGTCCAAGAGCTCGCCGAAGATCGAATCTCCTTTGCGCCCGGAAGCGAGCCGGTCGATCTCGTCTGGCCCAATCCGAAGAAGGGCGCATTCCCCCGGCTGGTCGAGGCCTCCTGGCTGCTCTGCCACGAAGATTTCTATTATCTCTTTTATTCGGGCGACAATTGCTGCGGGCCCGATGCCGAATATGGAGTGATGGTCGCCAGGTCGCGAAGCGCGACCGGCCCCTTCGAGACGCTCGAGCAGGCCAAGGGCGTTCCGCACAGCCTGATGCTGTTCAAAAGCGAGCGCTGGCTCGCGCCCGGGCACAATTCGATCGCGATCGACAAGGCCGGACAGGTGTGGATCGTCTATCACGCGATCGACGTGAACCGGCCCCGGCAGCGCCAGGAGGACGAGGTCAACAGCCGGCGGATTCTGCTGATCGATCGCATTGAATGGCGCGACGGCTGGCCGCACGTCGGCACGCCTTCGGACGAGGCGCAGAGCGCGCCAATTACCTGATGCCGCGTGGCGGACTGGCGTCGTCCCGCCAACGCCTCTTCGACCCGAGCATCTGAACAACGAATGCAGGTGTGAGTTCGTCTGCAGGCGGACGTGCCGCCGCGGCTGAAAGGAACAGGCGATGCTCCGAAACGTGTCCGGGTCCGGCGACGCGCTCTTCCCGACCTTTTTCATGACGGGCTTCGAATGCTCGACATTCGTCTGGAAGGATCAGCAGCGGAAGGATTATGTCGTGGCGACGGGTCACGACCGCCATTTGAAAGGCGACTTCGAGGCAGTGATGGACCTCGGGATCGGGGTTGTTCGCGAGGCCATTCGCTGGCCCCAGGTCGACCTTGGAGGCGGCCGGTACGATTGGTCCAGCGTCCAGTCGGCGCAGGATGCGGCGACCGAATTCAAGATCACGCCGATCTGGGATCTATGCCACTACGGTTTCCCCGACGGATGCGATCCCTTTTCGCAAGAATGCCTCGATCGGTTCGCCGATTATTGCCGCGCCGCCGCCGAATTCGTCACCAGCACTGCCGAAGGGCCGTATTTCTTCACGCCCATCAACGAGATCACCTTCCTTTCGGCGGCCGCGAGCGATCTGGCTTGGATGTTTCCATTCGCGAAGGGTCGCGAAGACGAGCTGAAGCGCGCCTTGTGCCGCATGGACATCGCGGGAGTAAAGGCGATCCGCGACGTCGAGCCCGAAGCGCGAATGGTGCACGTCGACCCGATCGTCCACGCCGTGCCGCCGCCCGACCGCCCAGACCTTGCCGATGAGGCTCGGGAGGAAGAGCAGCACAAGGCTTACGAGGCATGGGACATGCTCTGCGGACGGCTTGCGCCCGAGCTCGGGGGCTCACCCGAGATTCTCGATATCGTCGGAGTGAACGTCTATCACTACAGCCAGGTCCAACTGGATGCCGACAAGAAGCGGGAAATACTCGGCCCGCGGGACCCGCGGCGGAAGCCGCTGAGCGAACTGCTCAAATCTGCATGGGACCGTTACCGTCGCCCGATGATCATCGGCGAAACGAGCGGTTATCAGGACAACCGCGCGGAATGGCTGCGCATGACGATGGAAGAATCGCTGAAAGCGCTCAACTCAGGTGTCGATCTGCACGGGGTCTGTCTGTATCCATTCGTCGACGTTCCCGACTGGTGGACCCAGAAATGGGCAAAGATTGGGATCTACGACGTCGCGGATAAGGAAAGCTTCGAGCGCGTACCGTGCGATGCCTATATCGAAGAGCTGCGCCGGTGGCAGAAGCTGCTCGATCAGCCCGATAACGTCGAGCCTCAGGGCTACGGACAAGAATGGGGGCGAGTCCAGCTTGCGGAAGTTCGCAAGTATGCGGCGGAATGGCACGAGAAATTGCCGGCCTCGCAGAAAGTGGACGCCTGACAGGATCGATAGCGACCCGCTCAGTGTCGTCCCCCGCCGGCCACCGTGCGGCGTTCTTCTCCGAAGCCGGCGAACAGCTCACGTTGCGCCTCGAATTCGCTGAGAAGCCGCTCGTCCACGTGCCGGCTGCCGTCCGCCACGACCGTCGAAAGCAGCCCCGTCTCGGCGTGGCGTGAATTGTCCCAGCCGGGATAGGCTGTGATCGGATACCAGCAGATCCCGCGGACGTCGGCGCCGCGGTGCGTTGCGTCGCGCACTTCGTTGCACACGTAATGGAGCCAGGAGGGCTTGCCCGTCCCTTCCGCTCCCGTTTCGGAAAGGAAGATCGGCTTTTTGTACCGCTCGGCCACTTCGAGGAGCATGTCGGCCAGTGGCCGGTATTCGTGGTGCCCCATCGGGATTGTAGGGCCGCGGTAATACCATTGGTTGTGCGGGTAGAAGTTGAGCCCGATCGCGTCGACGAACGACGGGTCACCGCCGAGCTCGGGCTCGGCGCGGCCGCTGATCCAGTCATAGAATTCGAACTGCCCTTGGCGAGCTTGTTCGGCGGCGCGAATTTCGGGACGGCGATGATCGCGCGGAGCGATGTGCACCAAGGGTTCGGCCCAGACGAGCGTCGCCTTGGGCCAGCGCTTGCGGATCGCCTTGGCCGCGGTGATCGCGGTCCGGACGAGCTGGCGCTTGAACCACCCGACTTTCTTCGGGCCGACGCGCGGGAAATATTCGACCTCGACCGCCCACGACATGAAGTTGATCTCGTTGAGCGGACACACCAGCGGCGGGCGGCTGCTCATCGATTGCTGCACTTCGATCGCGGCGAGCGCGAACTCGGTGAACCGCTCCGGAAAGTCCGGCGCCGCCTGATCGACATGATCGGGCGAGCCGTAGTGGAACAGGTCCCAGATGACCTGCATTCCGGCTTGTTCGGCGGCCTCGAGCGCGGGCATCCAGCTCGACCAGTCATATTGGCCCGGCGCTTTCTCGATGAGGTGCCAGCGAAGGCCGTCGCGAAGCGTGCGGAAGCCGAGCTTCGCGCAGAGCTGATAATCCCGCAGCGCATGCCGGTCGTGACTCGTGGCCCGGATCAGGTCGAGGCGAACGCCGTCCCGGCGCCGGTGCGACGAGCACTCGAATCCGGCCTGGAAAAAGCTGTCGAAGCTGATGGTCGCCATTGTCCCTCTCGCGGGTCAACAATGCGCGAGGCTCCAAAATGGCGCCAAGCACTCTGCGCCGCCGGTCTTAGCTGAATCTCTGCAACGGGTCGAAAGCCGGAGTTGGCTGGCGGCCTAAGCGACTGATTTCGCGCTTCGGTCTGCGTTGCCGACCCAGGCGAGGAACTCGTCCTCGAACATCGGCGCCGCGAACACGTAGCCCTGAACCGTGTCGCAGCCCATCGCCCGCAGAATGTCCGCCTGGGCCACGGTCTCGACGGCCTCGGCCACGACCTCGCAGCCGACGCCCTTGATCAGCTGGATCACCGCCTGCACCACCACGCGCGCCCGTTCGGATGTGTCGATGTCGAGAATCAGCGACGGGTCGAGCTTCACCCGGTCGAGCGGCATCGATCGCAGCCGCGCGAGGTTCGAATAACCCGTCCCGAAATCGTCGATCGATATGCGCACGCCGTCATCGCGCAGATTTCCAATCTCCGCGAGGACCGGCTCGCTGACTTCCATCGCCGCGCTCTCGGTGAACTCGAGCTCGACCATCGACAGCGGCACTTCGGCCTCGGCGAAAGCCTGCCGCAGCTTCACGAAGAAATCGGCCCGATCGACCTGCCGCGGGCTGACATTGAACGCCAGCCGGCCGTTGAAGCCGTTGCGCGACCAGGCGCCAAGAAGCGACGCCACCTCGCCGGTCACCCAGTCGCCGATCTCGGCGATGACTCCGGTCTTCTCGGCGATCGGGATAAACGTGCCCGGAAGCCGCATCCCATCGCGCGGATGATTCCAGCGCAGCAAGGCTTCGGCGCCGCAGACCTCACCCGTGACCAGGCTCATCTGTGGCTGGAACGCGAGCAAGAAGTCGCCCCGCTGTACGGCTTCGGTCAGCGCCCGTTCGGTCTCGACCTTCAGCTGGTGCTCGGCGGCGAGCGTTGAGTCGAACAGGCAGTGCCGCCCGCCGCCGGCCGCCTTCGCCCGGTACATGGCGATGTCCGCAGCGCGCATCAAAGCTTCGATGCTGGTGCCATGATCGGGCGAAATGGCGACCCCGATCGACGCTCCGATATCGACGCTGTGCGAGCACAATTCGAACGGCTCGGAGATCGCCACCACCACCCGGCGGGCGAGCCGCTCGATCTCGGCGGCGGATTCGATCTCGGGGAAGAACATCGTGAACTCGTCACCGGCGAGGCGGGCGAGCAATGGACGGGTGCGGGCGCCGCCGGCATATTCCGCGTTCACGACCACGCGCAGACGATTGGCGACCATGATCAGAAGCTGGTCGCCACGCGCATGGCCGAGGCTGTCGTTGACCGACTTGAACCGATCGAGGTCAACGAACAGCATGGCCGATCGGGTTGCGTTATTTGCTTCGCCCAGCAGCTTGTCGGCCTCCGAGCGGAAGTGGAGCCGGTTGGGAAGCGAAGTGACGGGATCGTACATCCCGAGCGCATGCGCGTTCTCGATCGACGCGCGCACTTCGGCGAAGAGCGAATCCACTGCGGCGGCGACCTTGGGCATTGCCCGGCGGACGATCGCGGGAGCTGGCGAGACCAGGTCGCCGTCCTCGACCGCGAGCAGGCGTTCGCTGAGCGCAGACAACGCCCGAGCGCTCTCGCTGTTCGGGCGTTCCGATGCGACGTAGCTGACCAGAAGGCAGAAGGCGCCGGCGACGATCGCGGCGAGGATCTTCTGGTCGAACTCCGTCAAATAGAGGAGCGCCGCGAGCGAAAAGAGGAAGGAGGCGAGACCGGCGGCACACGACAGAATCGCGTTGCTGATCTTCTGGGCCGTGCCTGCTTTCATCGGTTCGTGCGCCTCGCGCGACGGCAATGCCCGCCTGACGCACACGCGTTAAAGAATAGGGGTTAAAAAAAAGTCATCGGCGCCTGAGAATGATATAGAGGCTGCCTCCGCCGCCGTGCCGCCTGTGCGCGCCGCGAACCGCGGCAATGCGTGGCGCGTGACGCGAAGCGGCAAGCCAGCCGTGCACTGCTGCCCGGATGCGCCCGCGTTCAACTGGCGGATCACCCGGCCGATGATGACCGGTGATTAATAGGATGATGCGCTGGCCAGCGTTAACCGATTGCTCCAACGCGCGGTCGATCGCGCGCCATGCGCTGTCGAGGTTCATCCCGTGGAGATCGAGAATGTGATCGGGCTCGACCGCACCCGAGCGCAGCCGTCGATCCCAGCTCCCGTCGAGCGTGCTCGAGGGTTGCGGCCGCGGCGTGGAGACTGATCGAATTGAACGTGGGTGCGGCTGTCGAGCTGGTTCCTTGACAGCCACTGACTCGCCTTGTTTTTCCGTGCATTGTAACCTGATCTTCTCACGCGACAGAGGTTGTATAGACGCCGTCACGCGCGCCCACAGCGCGGCCTCCTCAGGGCTGAGTTGGCGCACGGGACGCCGCGCCTTTCGGCACCAGGATCAGCGCCTCGCCCGAGGCCGACATTCCCCCGGCGTTCGCCACCGCCTCCGGCCCCGGACCCCAGAAGGTGTCGAACCGGTTCGGACCCTTGATCGCGCCGCCCGTGTCCTGCGCGACCCACAGTCCGTCGATCTCATGGCGGTCGGCCTTCATGAACACCGGCGCGCCGAGCGGGACGTAATTGGGATCGGCAGCGACCGTCGCGCGCGGGGTCACCGGAACGTTGAGCGCGCCGAGCGGGCCTGGCCCCGTCAGCTCCTTGAAGAAGATGTAAGAGAGGTTTTCGCGCATCAGCTCGCGGCCCTGGTCGGGATTGGCGCGAATCCAGCCTTTGATCGCCTCCATGTTTGCGCCGCCCGGCGGAAGAATCCCCCGTTCGCGCAGAAGGCGCCCGATCGCGAGATACTCGCGACCGTTCTGCCCGGCATAGCCGACGCGCATCACGCTCCCGTCGGCAAAGCGGATCTGCCCAGAGCCCTGGATTTCGAGGAAGAACAGATCGACGGGGTCCTTGGCCCAGGCGAGCTCGAGCCCTTTGCCGCCGAGCGCTCCGTCCTCGATCTCGGCGCGGGCGTAATAGAGCACGCACGCGCCGGTCGCATCGATCCGCCCGCGCCCGCTGGTCCCGTCGCTCTTGGTGCAGCGGACGAGGTCGGACGGAAGCCGGTAGATTGGAATATAGCCGGGCAGCGGCAGTCGCGAGCCCTCGATCTCAGGCTCGTAATAGCCGGTGGCGAACGCCTTTCCGTCGCCCACCCGCACCCAGTCGAAGCCGTAATAGAAAAATCCCGGCGCATATCCCGAGGGTAGCGAGGTCGCCTGACTGCACACCGAGCGCCAGTCGACGGGCTGCGTCAGCCCCGACTGATCCTGCCGCTGGACGACGACAGGGCAGCTCGTGCGAAAAGCCGCGAGCGCCCGCTCGGCTTCCTCGGTTTTGAGAATCCGCGGCCGTTCCAGTGTGACGCCGGTGGCAACGGCGGTCGGTCCGATCGGCGCGGGCGGCGGAGGCGTGGTGGGCATCGGCACCGGCGCGGGCCCTGGAGCCGTTGGCGGCGGAGCTTGTGGCTGCGGAAGCGGCTTGGTTGCGCAGGCGGCGAGGAGGACGAGCGAAGCGAGCGCGAACGCGCGAGCGGCGAAACTCACTCCTCCTCGTCGGTCTCGATCAGAACCCAGTTCGGGTCGCGCGATGTGATGTCGCGGCGGAACGTCCACAGGTCGCGGGTCTGCACCGCATCGCTCATGGAACCGGCGACCACATCGCGCGCGGAATTGCGAGTCACCGCGGCGATGTCCGCTTCGAAGCGCACCGCCAGGATAGCGACGCCACGCTCTGCGGAGGCTTCGGAAATGACGGCCAGCTCGATATTGACCAGCCGATTATCGAGAGTCAGCCCGTCTTTCTGACGCTGCTCGACCGCAGTGGCAAAGGTCTCGTAAACGTGATCGTCGACATGCGAGCGAATCGCGTCGAGGTCGCCCTTCCAGAACGATTCGAGAATCAGGCGGTAGGCAGCCTTCGCTCCGTCGAGGAACTTGGCGACATCGAAGGTTGGATCGGCGGCGAGGATCGCACGGACTCCGGGTCCGGCAGTCGGAACGAACGCCATGTCTCCGGGCTCAGAGGAAGCGGTCGGCGGGGGCGACGGCTGGCTCACTTGGGGCCCGACTCGCGCATCCGGATCGGCGGGCTTCAGGATCGGCTGCTGCTCATGGCCCGTGCGTTCACCCAATACGCTATAGAGGCGCAGGCCGATGAAGAGGGCGACAAGAGCGAGGATGACGATGACGGTCAAGCTTGGTGGTCCTACCTGGGTCTGGCCTTCAACATAGTGCGCCCCGCGTTAATATTCCAACACTCCGAGCGCAGGAGCCTGCCGGCGCAACGCACGAGCGCGGCGTTGCGCCTCATTTGATGCCCTGCTAGTCGCCAGCCGCAACGCGCCGCGCCTCCAGCGGCCGCCGACACATAGCTCAACACTTTGCAAGGACAGCACAAAAAATGGCGGACCAGGAACCGGCGACCGGTAGCAATGGCTCGGGCGAGGCAGGGACCGAGCCGGCGATCAGCATTCTCGCCCAATATGCCAAAGACTTGTCAGTCGAGAATCCGAGCGCACCGCAGGTTTTCCAGTGGCAGGTCCAGCCCAATCTCGACGTCCAGTTCAATATCAACGTCGAGACCGTCGCCGAGGACGTGCATGAAGTCGTGCTCAAGATCGAGGTCAACGCGCGCTCGGACAATGGCGTCCATTTCGTCATCGACTTGAGCTACGGCGGCTTGTTCGGAATCCGCAACGTGCCCGCCGACGCGCTTCAGCCATTCCTGCTGATCGAGGCTCCGCGGCTGATATTCCCGTTCGCTCGCCAGATCGTCGCCGATGCGGTCAGCAGTGCCGGATTCCCGCCGCTGCTGCTCGATCCGATCGATTTCGCCGGAGCCTATCTCCAGCAGTTACAGGGGCAGCAGCCGCAAGGCGTCGAGGGCAGCAACGGCGGAGGCGAGAAGACGCCGCCGGACACGTCCTCCGACGCCTGACGCCGGCGCGGCACAATCGAATGAACCTCGCCCGTTCGCTGGGTTCGGTCGGCGGGCTCACGCTGGTCAGCCGGATCCTCGCGCTCGTTCGCGACACGCTTCAAGCGAGCTACGTCGGCGCGAGCTTTGCCTCCGACGCGTTTTTCGTTGCCTTCCGCCTCCCGAATATGTTCCGCGCGCTTTTCGCGGAGGGCGCCTTCTCGGCCGCCTTCATCCCGATGTTCAACCGCAAGGTCGGCGAAGCGGACGACATGAAGGCGGGTCTGCGCTTTGCCGAGCAGACTCTTGCGGTGCTCTTCCCGGTGCTGCTGGTGTTCACGACCCTCATGCTGATCGCCGCTTGGCCGATCACCTGGGGCCTGTCCGGCGGGTTCAAGAATCCCACCCATGCGCAGTTCGCATTCGCCGTCATGCTGTCGCGGATCACGATCCCCTACCTGATGCTGATCAGCCTCGCTTCGCTGCTCGGCGGAATCCTCAATTCGCTTGATCGCTTCTGGGTGAATGCGGCGGCGCCGATCCTGCTCAACATCTCGATGGTTGCCGCGTTGTGGTTCTTCCACGGTCACGACGCCTACGAGACTGCGCGGGCGCAGGCGATCTCGGTCACGGTGGGCGGAGTCCTTCAGCTTGGCTGGCTGATGCTTGCGTGCAGGCAAATCGGAGTCAGCCTTGCGATCCGGCGGCCGCGCATCGACGACGATCTCCGCCAGCTGTTGAAGCTCATCTTGCCCGCGGCAATCGGCGCTGGCGCCGTCCAAGTAAACCTGGCCGTCTCCACGGCGCTCGCCGGCGGGCTGCTCGATCCGGGGTCTATCTCCTACATTTATTACGCCGACCGGCTGAACCAGTTGCCGCTCGGACTGATCGGCATTGGGCTCGGCACCATCCTTCTGCCCACCGTGTCGCGGCAACTAAGCCAAAAGCGCGACAAGGAAGCGATGGACACCCAGAACCGTGGCATCGAGCTCGCGTTGTTCCTGACTCTGCCCGCGACGATCGCGTTCGTCTTCGCCTCTGAACCGATCATCCGCGGCCTCTTTCAGCACGGCCAATTCACGGCCATCGACAGCGCGAAATGCAGCTGGGCGCTTTCCGCCTTCTCGCTCGGTCTTCCTTCCTACGTCCTCGTGAAGGTGCTGACCCCGGGTTACTATGCGCGCCACGACACCCGGACGCCGGTGCGCTACGCAGTGCAGTCGGTCGGCGTGAATCTTGCCGGCAACCTGATCCTGATCCCGTTTCTCGGCCGCTTCGGTTATGGGCACGTCGGGCCGCCTCTAGCGACCGCTCTCGCTTCAACCCTCAACGTCTGGATGCTCTATCACACGCTGAAGAAGCGCGGCCATTTCGCCACCGACGCTCAGCTGCGTCGCCGTGTCCCGCGTCTGGCGCTCGCGGCGCTGATCATGGGCGCCGCGCTCTTTTTCATAGCTCCGGCGGTCGATCCCTATCTCACGGGTTCCGTTCTTCGCCGCGGCGCCGGACTGGTCGTCCTCGTCGGCGCCGGCGTCCTCGTCTATGCGATCGGCTGCTTCTTGACCGGCGCATTCGCGTTCGACGATGTGAAGCTCCTCATCAAACGACGGGCGCGAGAAGGATGACGACGCAGGCCATGAAACGCGTTGTTTCGGGAATCCAGCCGACGGGCGATCTTCACCTCGGCAATCTCCTCGGAGCGATCCTGCGCTGGGTGCGGATGCAGGATGAGGCCGAGTGCCTGTTCTTCCTCGCCGACCTCCACGCGCTGACGGTCGACGTCGACCCGGCGCAGCTGGCGAAGAGCATCCGTGAAATGGCGGCCGCCCTCATCGCCAGCGGAATCGATCCGGCCAAGTCGATCGTCTTCCGCCAGAGCGCCATCCCGGCCCACACCGAGCTCGCCTGGATCCTCCAGGGCACGGCGCGCATGGGCTGGCTCAACCGGATGACCCAGTGGAAGGACAAAGCGGGGAAGAACAAGGAAGGCGCGTCGGTCGGCCTGTTCACCTACCCCGTGCTCCAGGCCGCCGACATCCTCCTCTATCACGCCACCCATGTTCCGGTCGGCGAGGACCAGAAGCAGCACGTCGAGCTCACGCGCGATATCGCGCTCAAGTTCAACACGGATTTCGACGTCGACCTGTTCGTTCCGCCCGAGCCGCTGATCGGCAGCGACGCGGCGCGGATCATGAGCCTGCGCGACGGCCGGGCGAAGATGTCCAAGACCGACCCGTCGGATATGAGCCGAATCAATCTCACCGACAATGACGAGGCGATCGCGCAGAAGATCCGCAAGGCGAAGACCGATCCCGACCCGCTGCCCGCCAGCCCCGATGCGCTCGAGGGCCGGCCCGAGGCGAAGAATCTGGTGGGAATCTATTCTGCGGTGACCGGCGAAAGCGTCGAGCAGGTGCTGGCGCGCTTTGCCGGCCAGGGCTTCGGAGCGTTCAAGCCCGCGCTCGCGGATGCTTTGGTCGCGCTGGTCGCGCCCATCCGCCAGCGCCTCAACGAGCTTCGGCGCGATCCGGCAGAGCTCGACCGAATCCTCGCCGCCGGATCCGCGCGCGCGGCAGAGATCGCCGCGCCGGTCCTGGCCCAGGCCAAGGCCGCCGTCGGCCTTGCGCTGTAACCCCCCGCCGGCCTTGAACACGGATCGTCTTCCCGCCCCCGAGCGCCCGCTGCCACTGTCGCAGCGGCTCGCGCAAATCGTCGCGGAGCACGGTCCCGATCGCATGTCCTTCTCGCACCTCGCGGCGCAGCTTCATTCGCGCGCATGGGGCGGATTGCTGTTCATATTCGCAGCGATCAACGTGCTTCCGCTCCCGCCGGGAACCAGCGCCTTTTTTGCCCTTCCGCTGCTGATCGTGTCCGCCCAGATGGTCTTCGGGCGCTCGAGCCCATGGTTCCCCGCGCGCCTCGACCGCCGCGGAGTCACCAAGTCGCTGCTTCAGCGCCTCATCGGCAAGATGGATTGGCTTGAGCGCCGCGTCGAACGGATCTTCAAGCCGCGCCTGCCGAGGCTGACCGGGCCCAGCGCAGCGCGGGTGATCGGCCTCGTCTGCTTCCTCCTCGCGCTTGTCGCGGCGATCCCTATCCCGCTGTTCCACGTCGCGCCCGCGGTGGCGATCGTCCTCTTCGGCCTGGCACTGATCTATCGCGATGGAGCGCTGGTCATCGCCGCGGCCGCGGCCGCCGTGGCCAGCCTCGTGCTCGACGCCCTGATTATCGGCTCGGGGGTCGTTGCGCTCAATTACGCCACGTCCTGGCTGCGCCTCCACTGAACGGGCGAGCGAGCTTCCCGCACCTACACGTGCGTACAACACCTTTGGTCTGAGCCATTACACGCTTCATCGACGGTTCACCGCATTTGGTGGTATATCGCAACGCGAAGTTCCGTTTCTTGGATTCCCGAGTTTGAAGGGGAATAAATTATGCGTATCCGTAAATTTGCAGGCGCGATCGCGCTCGGCGCCG
This sequence comes from Sphingomicrobium sp., assembly GCA_039933195.1. Taxonomy (GTDB): domain Bacteria; phylum Pseudomonadota; class Alphaproteobacteria; order Sphingomonadales; family Sphingomonadaceae; genus Sphingomicrobium. Next base: position 38,031 of record JBDTON010000194.1, read on the forward strand.
CGGCCATTGCGCTTTCTGCCTGCGCCACGGCGCTCGACACGCGAGTCACCCGCTACCAGGCGATGCCCGCGCCGCAGGGCCAGACTTTCGCGGTCGTGCCGGTCGGTCCGATGGCCGCGAACGGCGGGCTCGAGTTCGAGCGCTATGCGGCCATCGTCGCTCAGCAGCTCGCAGCTCGGGGCTACACGCCCGCGGCCAGCTCCGCGAGCGCGAACATGGTGGTCCAGCTCAGCTATGGCATCGACCAGGGCCAGGTCCGGGTGCAGTCCGACCCGTTCGGGCCGTACGGGTACGGCTACCCCGGCTCTTTTGGCCGCAGCAGCTTCTACTATCCGCGCTTCGGTTACTGGGGCTCACCCTTCTATTACGGCTGGAACGATCCCTTCTGGATGGGCCGCGGGATCGATTCCTATGTCGAATATCATAGCGAGGTCGACCTCCACATCCGCGCCCAGGGCACCAACCAGCCGCTGTTCGACGGCCGCGCCCAGGCGCGCTCGGAGACCAACCGGCTGGACGTCGTCCTGCCGAGCCTGATTGAGGCCCTCTTCACCGGCTTCCCCGGCCGCAACGGCGAAACGGTGAAGATCACCATCCCGACGAGACCGGTCGCCCGCCGTTAAGAATCGGCGACGACGCGTGAAAAAGAGGCCCGTCGGAGCACCTCCGCCGGGCCTTTTTTTTCGCCGATTTCAGCCGCGGTGGAACACCGCCCCTGGGGCCGGGCTAACCTTCGAGCTGCCGCATCAGCAATCGGATATCCGCGTCGAGTTCGGCGTCCGCCGCCCGCAGCTTCTCGATCTGCCGCACGGCGTGGATCACGGTGGTATGGTCGCGCCCCCCGAAGCGCCGGCCAATGTCGGGCAGCGACTTCGGCGTCAGCTGCTTCGACAGATACATCGCGACCTGGCGCGGGCGCGCGACCTCGCGGGCGCGGCGCGCCGAGGTCATCTCCGCCTTGCGAATGCGGTAATGCTCAGCGACCTGGGTCTGGATCTCGTCGATGGAAATTCGCCGCTGGTTGGCGCGGAGTACGTTTGCCAGCACCTCCTCGACGAAGGCGACGTCGATCTCGCGGCCCGTCATCATCGCATAAGCGCCGATGCGGTTGAGCGCGCCTTCGAGCTCGCGCACGGACGAGGTCACCCGACGCGCCAGGAAATCGATCACCGGCCGCGACATTTCGACGCCGGGCAGCGCCTCCAGCTTGGCGACGATGATGTTGAACCGTAACTCGTAATCGGCCTGGTTGATGTCCGCGACCAGGCCCCACGACAGCCGCGACAGGATTCGCGGGGCGATCCCGTCGAGGTCCTGCGGAGCACGGTCCGAAGTGATCACCAGCCGCCGCCCGGCAGTGATGATCTCGTTCATCGTGTGGAAGAATTCCTCCTGCGTCGAATCCTTGCCGGCGATGAACTGGACGTCGTCGATCAGCAGCAAATCGGCGCTCCGAAGGCGCTGCTTGAACCCGATCGTATCATTGTCCTTCAGGGCGCGGATGAACTCGACCATGAACTTCTCGGCCGACATCGAGACGACTTTGCTGCCGCGGTTGTGGGCGAGAAAGGTGTGGCCGATCGCGTGCAGCAGGTGGGTCTTGCCGCGACCGGTACCGCCGTGGATGAACAAGGGATTGAAGCTGACGCTGCGCGCCGTCGCGAGCGTCCGCGCCGCGGTCGCCGCGACTTCGTTCGCCTTGCCGACAATGAATGTCTCGAACCGGTATCGCGGGTCGAAATTGGGCGCGTTGGGGTCGCGCTCGGCGGGCGCCGGAGCTTCCTCGAGAATCAGCAGCGGCGCCGGGCGCGGAGCATCGGCGGCGGCAATGACCCGAACGTTGCGGACGACGGGAAGCACGGTCTTCCACGCCAGCGTCAGCCGCTCCCCGAAATGCGAGCGCACCCAATCGGCCATGAACTGGCTCGGCATCACCATGTCCAGCGTTCCGCTGTCCGGCTCGAACGCGCCCAGCTCGGCGGGCTTCAGCCAGCCGTCGAAGGTGCGGGCCCCAAGGTCGCGGCGAAGTCCCGAGCGAATGGATTCCCACGCGGCTTCGAGCGGTGCTGCGACCGTCCCGATAAGCTCAACAGATGAATTCGCCCCTGCGACTTGCACTGGCCCGAGCTCCCTACTCCTGACCCCCGACTGGAGACAAAAGGGTCCTGTTACGAGCGATCCGAGTCGTTCGCCTCAAGCTTCTTTTCTCTCTTGCCCCCGGCGCGGATTCGCGCCCGGAAGGCTGTTTCTGAAACCCTATTGGGAAGCTTTCAAGTGCCCATTTTTCACGAAAGTGAAATAAAGCCACTTGACATAGGATTCAGGCCGAAAGTTGGCACCAATGGCGGAAAAGCGCCATTTTTTCCGTTAGCGTAGAGTTAACCGCCGTGCGAATCGCCGGAATTGCTGCATTTTTTTTACGGTCCTGAAATGGGACCGATTGCCGACTGCGGGAAACCTGACCTGAAGCGGGATTTCAGGGGCCGTTTCAGCCGAGCGACGCAACCCGTTTTGACAGCCTCGAAATCTTCCGGGCGGCCGTGTTCTTGTGGATTACACCGCGAGCGACTCCCCGGGCCATCTCCGGCTGAACCTTCTGGAGGGCATTGGCGGCGTCCGCTTTCTTGCCCTCGGCGATTGCCGACTCGACAGCCTTGATGAAGGTCCGGATTCGACTGATTCGCGAATGGTTGATCTCGGTCCGCCCCGCGTTGCGGCGGATGCGCTTCTTGGCTTGCGGCGTATTCGCCATGAATTTCCTCGTTGCTCGTGCGGCTCAATGAAAAAGCGGCGCAAAGCCAAACGGCTGCGCCGACATACGCGCTCCCCTACTCAGCGAGCGCTCAGAGGTCAACCTAATGCTGGCACTTCGGGCAGTAGAAGGTCGAACGGCCGCCCTGGACGATTCGTTTCACCGTCGCTCCGCAGCCGCACGGCTGGCCTTCACGGTCGTACACCGCGAAACTCTTCGAAAAATAGCCGAGCTCGCCGTCTGGGCTGGCGAAGTCTCTCAGGGTGGAGCCCCCCGCCTCGATGGCCTCCGTCAGCACCTTCTCGATGACACCGACGAGCCGCTTCAGCCGCCCGAGAGAGACCGAACCGCCCGCTCGCCGCGGATGAATGCCGGCGCGGAACAGCGCCTCGCAGACGTAGATATTGCCAAGGCCCGCGACGATCCTTTGGTCGCCGAGGAGTAGCTTGATCGCCGCGGTGCGGCCATTCAGCCGCTTCTGCAGAGCCAGGGGATCCAGCGCGAACGGCTCAGGCCCGAGCGCCTTGAAAGGCGGCCACTCGTCCAGCTCCTCCGTCCCGACCAGATCGACCGATCCGAAGCGCCGCGGATCGTTGAGCGCCAGCCGCGTTCCGGCGTCAGTCTCGAGCAACAGATGGTCATGCTTTTCGAGCTTCGAATGGTCGATCCGCCAGCTTCCCGACATTCCGAGATGGAAAATCATCGTGTCGCCGCGGTCGGTGTGGATGAGCCCGTATTTGGCACGGCGGCCGAGCCCGGTCACCTGCGCTCCTGTCAGGCGCTGGCCAAGGTCTTGCGGAAAGGCGCGGCGCAAATCCGCCCGCCGGGCTTCAACCCGGGCGATCCGCCGCCCCTCGAGCACGCGCGCCAGGCCGCGGACCGTCGTCTCGACTTCGGGAAGCTCGGGCATGGCCCGCGATATGGCGGACAGGTCGCGACCCCGCTAGAGCGCCGCGCGATGGCTGAGAAGGTGAGTTTCGGCGGCGAGCTGGTGGCGCCAGAGGAAAAGACGCGGCGCGTCGGCGCCGTGTTCAGCTCGGTCGCCCGCCGCTACGACGTGATGAACGACCTGATGTCGGGCGGAATGCACCGGCTGTGGAAGGACCGCTTCGTCGCCCGGGTGAAGCCGCGACCCGGCGAGGAGATCCTCGACATGGCCGGAGGGACCGGCGACGTCGCCTTTCGACTCGCCCGGCGCGGTGCGCATGTGACTGTCGCCGACATCAATTCGGACATGCTCGAAGTCGGAAGGGCGCGCGCGCAAAGGCGCGAACTCACGGGGCTGACGTGGAGGGTCGAGAATGGGGAAAGCTTGAGCTTCGACGACGCGAGCTTCGACGCCTACACCATCGTCTTCGGAATCCGGAATGTGACCGACATCGTCGCTGCTTTGCGCGAAGCGCACCGCGTCGTGAAACGGGGCGGCCGCTTCTACTGCATGGAATTCTCAACCAGCGACTGGCCCGGTTTCTCCGATCTTTACGACCGGTGGGCGGAAAAAATGATCCCGCGTATCGGCAAAGCCGTCGCCCGCGACGAGGAAAGCTACCGCTATCTGGTCGAGAGCATTCGCCGCTTCCCGCGACCCGAGGCGTTCCGGCAAATGGTCGGCGATGCGGGCTTCGTCCGAGCCGCGGCCGAACCGATGCTCGGCGGGTTGGTTTCGATCCACTCGGGCTGGAAGATTTGACCACCAGCGTCACCCACCTTTGGCGGATGCTCAAATGGGGGCGGACGCTGGCTCGCCACGGCGCACTCACCGGGATCGAGGAGGATCCGCGGACTCCGCCGCCCGTCCGGCGGCTCGCGCGCATTGCCCGCCTCGGCGCGCGCATTCCGCGCGCTCCCGATTATGCCAAAGCGCTGCAGCAGATCGGACCGGCGGCGATCAAGCTCGGCCAAGCGCTGTCGACGCGGCCAGACCTGGTGGGCGAACGGGCCGCGGAAAATCTGTCGCAGCTTCAAGACGATCTTCCGCCGGCGCCGTTCGCGGCGATCAAGCAGACGATCGAGCAGTCCTTCGAGGCGCCGCTCGAGAACCTATTTTCCAAATTCGACGAAGTGCCTGTCGGCGCTGCTTCGATCGCCCAGGTGCATCGCGCCGTCACCACCGAGGGACGCGCAGTCGCGGTCAAGGTTCTCCGCCCGCACATCGAAGAGGAGTTCGAGCGGGCGATCGAAACCTATGAATGGGCCGCAGCGCAGGTTGAGCGCATGGGCGGCGAGCTTGAGCGGCTCCGCCCGCGGCTCGTGGTCGCTCATTTCAAGCAATGGACCGCGCGCGAGCTCGACCTCCAGCGGGAAGCGGCGTCCGCGTCGGAGCTCCGGGAAAACATGGTCGCCGAGCCGGGCTATTTCATTCCCGAGATCGACTGGAGGCGCACCGCGAGGCGCGTGTTGACCCTCGAATGGCTCGACGGAATCAAGCTCAACGACCGCGATGCGCTGATCGAGGCCGGCCAGGACTGCGAGGCGCTCGCCGCCACTTTGGTGCGCGCGTTCCTTCGCCAGGCGGTGGTCGACGGTTTCTTTCACGCCGATTTGCACCATGGCAATTTGTTTGCGCTGGCCGACGGGCGCATCGCCGCGATCGACTTCGGGATCATGGGACGGATCGACCGAAGGGCGCGCGTGTGGCTCGCCGAGATCCTCTACGGGCTCATCACCGGGGACTACCGGCGCGTCGCCGAAATCCATTTCGAGGCCCAATATGTTCCGGCGCATCACAGCGTCGAGGAGTTCGCGACGGCCCTGCGCGCCGCCGGCGAGCCGATCCGCGGGCTTCCGGTGAAGGACATCTCGGTCGGCCGGATGCTCGAAAGCCTCTTCTCGATCACCCGGGATTTCGACATGCCGACCCAGCCGCACCTGCTTCTGCTGCAGAAGACGATGGTGATGAACGAGGGTGTCGCCACCGCGCTCGATCCCGACATCAACATGTGGGCGACGGCCGAGCCGTTTCTGGGTGAATGGATTCGTTCGGAACTTGGGCCTGAGGCCTATTATGCCGATCGCATCATCGACGTGGTCCGTGCCGTGAAGAAGATTCCCGATCTCATCCACCGGCTCGACGAATATTACCCGCCCGCCGGTGCCGCGCCCCCCGCGCCCCCGCTGCCCGACATCGCCGTGATCGAACATCGCAATTGGTGGGGCTATGCCCTCGCGGGCGTCCTTGGTGCGGCCGTGGGGGCGCTCATCATCTTTGTGCTAGGATAGGCCGGTGGCGCGCGTGCTTCTCATCGTCGGCGGCGGGATCGCGGCGTACAAATCGCTCGAGCTCGTACGCCTGCTCAAAAAGGCTGGGCACGATGTCACGCCCGTTCTGACCAAAGGCGGCGAGCATTTCGTCACGGCGATGAGTCTCGGCACCCTCGCCGAAAGCCGCGTCTACAGCTCGCTGTGGGAGCTCAAGGACGAGGTCGAGATCGGCCATATCCAGCTGTCGCGAGCATCCGATTTCGTGCTCGTCTGCCCGGCGACCGCCGACCTGCTCGCCAAAATGGCGGCCGGCCTTGCAGACGATCTCGCGACGACGCTCCTGCTCGCGACCGACAAGCCAGTGGCGGTCGCCCCGGCGATGAACGTCCGCATGTGGCAGCACGCCGCAACCCAGCGTAATGTCGCGCAGCTGAAAGCGGACGGAGTGAAGGTGATCGACCCCGCGGAGGGCGAAATGGCCTGCGGTGAGTTCGGGCCGGGACGATTGCCCGAGCCGCAGGACATCCTGGAGTGGCTCGTGTCGCGTCAGATCCTCCCTCGCGGCGAAGCTGCGGGGGAGGGGGACCATGCGAAGCATGGTGGAGGGGGATGAGGGTCAAAAGCGAACCCCGGGCAAAGGAAAATGCACGCAAATTGCGCCGGTCCATGAGCCTTCCCGAAGTGCTGCTCTGGCAAGAATTGAGAAAGAAGCCGGACGGCGTTCAATTCCGTCGCCAGCACCCGGCCGGCCCTTATGTTCTCGACTTCTTTTGCGCGACGGCGAATCTTGCGATCGAAGTGGACGGTGAGGCCCACAATCGCGGGAATCACAACGCGCGCGATCTACGGCGGGACACGTGGTTGGGCGAACAGGGCGTCCGGACGCTGCGGATTCCCGCCGTTGATGTGCTGAAAAACCTCAACGGAGTGCTCCAGGGCATCTTGGCGGCAGCGGGTGCAGAATAGCCCTCCCCCTCCACCGCCTTCGGCGGTCCCCCTCCCCCGCAGCTTCGCTGCGAGGGAGGATCTAAAAGGCAAGCACATCCTCGTCACGGCTGGGCCGACGCACGAGCCGATCGATCCGGTGC
>JBDTON010000195.1:0-26422 GCA_039933195.1 Sphingomicrobium sp.
AACATGATCCTCGGCGCGACCATGATCGCCACGTGCGAATCCTTCGTTCTCGCGCAGAAGCTCGGGCTCGATCCCAAGGTCTTCTTCGACATCGCCTCCAAAGCGTCGGGCCAAAGTTGGTCGATGACCAGCTACGCCCCGGTTCCGGGCGTCGGCCCGGAGACCCCCGCCGACCACGACTATGAAGGTGGCTTCGCCGCCGCGCTGATGCTCAAGGATTTGAAGCTCGCGATGGAAGCCGCGCAACAGGCCGGCGCCTACACCCCGATGGGCGGCGAGGCCGAAGAGCTGTACCAGCGCTTTGTCGACCGCGGTGGCGGTTCGAAGGATTTTTCTGGAATCATCAAGATGATCGACGACAGCTGGAAGCCAACACAAGAATAGGAGAGAGCATGCGCATTGCCCTGTTGGCCGCCACGGCGGCCGCTGCGTTCCTCGGCGGCTGCGGAGGACCCGAAACGAGCCAGGCGAACAACACCACCGCCAACATCGGCAACTCCGCCTCTCCGCCGGCGACGGCAAACGCCAGCACTACTGCGAATGGCATGGTTATGCTGCCGGCGCCCCCGAGCAAGGAACAGGCGCTGAAGATCATGCACGATCGCCACGAGGCCATGGAAGGTCTCGGCAAGGCGATGAAGGCGCTGCATCGGACGCTCGACTCCAGCCCGCCGGACATCAACGTGATCCGCGCCCAAACGGCGATCATGGCATCGGCCGCCCCGAAGATCCCCGGATGGTTCCCTTCCGGCACGGGCCCGGACGTCGGCAAAACCCGCGCAAAACCGAAAATCTGGACGCAGCACGACCTCTTCCTGCGCAAAGCGAAGGATTATCTTGCCGCCGCGCAAGCGATCGATGTCGCAGCCAGGAGCGGCGACGTAAACAGGGTCATGGCGCTCCATGAGGACCTGGATAAGGCCTGCAAGGCCTGTCACGATCCCTTCCGCGCTCCGGAACATTGAGCAGCGGCTCGGGCGTGAAGCAGCCCGTCTGGGACCTGCCTGTCAGGCTTTTCCATTGGCTGGTCGCGGCACTGATCGCCTTCAGCTGGTGGTCGGTCCACAATCACCATACCGACTGGCACATCTGGTCCGGATGCGCGATCCTGACCCTGCTAATCTTCAGGCTCTTGTGGGGTTTCGTCGGAAGCTCGACCGCCCGCTTCTCAAGCTTCGTCCGCGGCCCGCGCGCGGTCGTGGATTATCTTCGGGGCGGATGGCGCGGCGTCGGGCACACGCCGTTGGGAGCGCTGAGCGTCATCGCGCTGCTGGCTGCCGTTTCCGTGCAGGCCGGACTGGGGCTCATCTCCCAGGATGAGGACGGCATTTACGCAGGCCCGCTGGCGAACCTCGTCAGCTCCGACACGTCCGACAGCGCCCGCGATTTCCACGAAACCTGGTTCAACGTCGTCCTCGGCTTAATCATCCTGCACGTCGCCGCGATCCTTTACTTCCGTCTGGCGCGGGGACAGAAGCTGACCAAGCCGATGATCACCGGCCGCGCCTATCTCGACCCCGGAACCGAGCCGATGCGGCCTGCGAAATGGTGGGTCGCGGTGATCTGCCTTCTGATCGCCCTGGCCATCGTCCGCTGGGTCATCGCCGGAGCCCCGCCCTTCGGCACTTGATCGCTGGGCATCCGAGGGCCACATCGCGGCCATGCTGATCCGCACCGAGCAGACTCCGAACCCGTCGACCCGCAAGTTTCTTCCGGGTCAAACCGTCATGGAGTCAGGCACGCGCGACTTTGCCGACGCGGAGTCGGCGCAAGCCTCGCCGCTCGCGCAAGCTCTGTTCGACGGCGGGGCGGTCGAAGGCGTCTTCTTCGGTCGCGATTTCATCTCCGTGACCGCCGCTCAGGGCGTTTCCTGGAGCGACCTCGAGCCGGTCGTGGTCGAGACCCTGCTCGACCATTTCGTCAGCGGCGCACCGCTGTTCGTGCCAGGCACCGCCGCCGGGATCCACATCGCGAGCGAAGCAGATTTCGAGGAAGACCCGGCGGACTCCGACATCATCGAGCAGATCAGGGAGCTGATCGAAACCCGCGTCCGACCGGCGGTCGCACAGGATGGCGGCGACATCGTCTACAAGGGCTACAAGGACGGGCGCCTCTACCTCTCGATGCACGGCGCCTGCTCGGGCTGTCCGTCCTCTACGGTCACGCTGAAACGCGGGATAGAAAGTCTGATCCGCCACTACGTTCCCGAGGTCGAAACCGTAGAGGCCGTTTGATTCAAAGGGGTTGCGGCTTCGTGCCGCATGTGACCATCATCCGCACATGATCCTCGCGTTCGACACGTCGAGTGCCGCCTGCACCGCCGCCCTGTTCGACGGCTCCGGTGCATGCATCGGACGCAGCGACGAGCAGATCGGCCGCGGCCACAGCGAACGCCTTGTGCCAATGCTCGCCGAGCTGCTCGAAGGACGCGCCGCCGCGCGCGTTCTCGTCGGCGTCGGACCAGGGAGCTTCACCGGAGTCCGGGTCGGCATCGCCGCTGCGCATGGGCTCGCGATCGGCTGGGGTGCCGAGCTGTTGGGGATGTCCTCGCTCGCCCTCCTCGCGGCCGGAGCGGACACTGACGGCGAAGTCGCCGCCGCCGTAATCGGCGGCCACGGCGAGCTGTTCGTCCAGCAGTTCGACTCCAATGGAGAGCCGAAAAGCGCGCTTGCCAACCTTCCGCCTGCCGCAGCTGCAGCGGTAACATCCGCTGAGCTGGTCCTCGGATCGGGCGCACAGCAGCTGGTGGATGCGCGCGGCTGGGGCGAAGCGCGCGAGGCATGGCCATCGGCGGCACACGCGCTGAGGCTCCCAGAAGACCTGCGCAAGATGCGGCCGAAACCCGTTTATGGCCGAGCGCCCGACGCCCGCGTCAAGGAGGCGGCGTGATGGCCACTCCCGCCCTCGACCGCGTCGCGCGCCTCCGCCCCGGCACATCGGGCGACCTCGACGAAGTCATGGTCGTCATGGAAGCCGCGTTCGGCGACCGCTTCGGTGAGGCGTGGACCCGCTCGCAATGCGCCGGGATCCTGCCGATGGCAGGCGTCTCGCTGATCGTCGCGCGCGACACGGAAATCGGCGCGGTGATCGGCTTCTCGCTTTCGCGGACGGTCGCCGACGAAGCCGAGCTTCTGCTGCTCGCCGTCACTCCGAGCCATCATCGCGAGGGCATCGGCGGGCTCCTGCTCGACGACTTCATGGAGCACGCGCGCGCCACGGGGCTGGCGCGCGTCCACCTCGAAGTTCGCGACGGCAACCGCGCGGTCGATATGTATCTTCGTGCCGGCTTCAAGCCTGTTGGACGGCGTGCAAACTATTACCATGCGCGTAAGGGCCAGCACTTCGACGCGCTGACGCTTTCGCAAGAGCTCTCGTCTTAATTTGCAGGTTGCGTGACTTGCTTTTGTTGCGCGCCTGAATTCGCCAGCCTAATGAACGCGGAACGTGCGGGGGTAACACTGCACGGGTCTCTGCTCTCTTTCAGGAATTCATTCATGCCCGACAATCAAGCTGCCGAAGACACGCTGCTGACGCTTACCGCCGACATTGTCGCGGCCCACGTCAGCAACAACAGCGTAGCCGTCAACGATTTGCCGAATCTGATTCAGAATGTGCACACGGCCCTAAGCGCCATTTCGCCAAGCGCCGTCGCGCCCGAGACGAAGCCTGAGCCCAAGACCTCGATCCGTTCGTCCGTCAAACCGGACTATGTCGTGTGCCTCGACTGCGGGAAGCGCCAAAAGATGCTGAAACGGCATCTGATGACCAACCATAACATGACCCCCGACCAGTATCGGCAGAGGTGGGGGCTTTCATCCGATTATCCGATGGTCGCCCCCAATTACGCCGAGCAGCGCCGCACGCTCGCCAAGTCGATCGGCCTCGGAACGAAGCGCAAGCGCGGTCGCGGAGCGAAATAGTCCATCGTTGCTAGCGAGCGAAGCAATCCGGCCGTTCTTGTGGATTGCTTCGTCGCTCGCACCCAGCAAAGACGTCCCGCCCCTTTGACCATGCCGCCGCCGACGCTTACCTTCGCCTCATGACGCGCAAGATCGACATCGAAGCGTTGTGCGCCCAAAAGGGCCTGCGCATTACCGAGCAGCGCAAGACCATCGCACGAGTGCTCGGCGACAGCGAAGATCACCCCGACGTCGAGACCCTCCACGCTCGCGCCTCGGCAATCGATCCCAATATTTCGATCGCGACGGTGTATCGCACGGTGCGGCTGTTTGAAGAGGCCGGAATCCTCGAACGTCACGAGTTCGGCGACGGCCGGTCGCGCTACGAGGCCGCGTCCGAGAGCCACCACGACCATCTGATCGACGTCGAAACCGGCAATGTGATCGAGTTCGTCGACGATGACCTCGAGGCGCTGCAAAAGAGGATCGCCGAGAAGCTCGGCTTCCGCCTCGTCGATCATCGCATGGAGCTTTACGGGGTCTCCCGCGACCGCGACCGCTAGTTCGGAGACCACGCAGTGAAACTGCGCGCGGCAGTCCGTATCGCCGGCCTGCTCATCCTTTTCATGGTCTGCGCGCCAGTCCACGTCGCGACGAAGCTGCTGCTACGCCGTTCGCGGTGGCCGTCGTGGTTCCTCGGTGCGTCCGCGTGGATCGTCGGAGCGCGCCTCCGCCGGGCTGGCGCTCCAATTCGCCGCCATACGTTGCTCGTATGCAACCACACCAGCTGGCTCGATATTCTGATCCTTGGCGGAGCGACGAGTTGCGCGTTCGTGTCCAAGGACGAACTCGGACATTCTTTGCTCCACTGGCTCGCCGACCAGAATGAGACGGTTTACGTAAAACGCACCCATCGCAAGGGGGCCAAGGGCCAGGCGATCGCGATTGCAGAGGCGCTCGAGCGCAACAAGCCCGTCGCTTTATTCCCCGAAGGCACGACGGGGCCTGGAACGCATCTGCTGCAGTTCCGCTCGACTCTGCTGGAGGCGGCCAATTTCGCGGCGAAGGACGTCGAGATCCACCCCGTCGCGATCGACTATGGCGCCGCGGCCGCCGAAATCGGCTGGTGGGAGGAACCGGGCAAGGACAATATCCTTCGATTGCTCGGACGGCGCGGGACATTGCCGGTCACCGTCAGCGTGCTCGCGCCGCTCGATCGTACTGCCGACCGCAAGCAACTCGCGCATCAGGCGCGAGAGGAAATCGCCCGAGCGCTTGGCTTCAAGTCCTTGGCCCACTCGCCTATAGGCAAGGACCAATGACTCCCAAGACTTTCAGAATCAAAAGCTTCGGCTGCCAGATGAACGTCTATGACGGCGAGCGCATGGCCGAGCTGCTCGGCGAGGAAGGGTTGTCCGCTGCCGCCGACGGCGAGGACGCCGATCTCGTGGTCCTCAACACCTGCCACGTCCGCGAAAAGGCCGCCGAAAAGGCCTATTCGGACATCGGCCGTCTCAAGCGCGAGGACGGTTCGAAGCCGTTGATCGCGCTCGCCGGGTGCGTCGCCCAGGCAGAAGGCGCGGAAGCGAAGCGCCGTTCGCCGCTGATCGACATCATCGTCGGCCCGCAAGCTTATCATCGCCTGCCCCGGATGGTCGCCGAAGCTTCGCGTGGCGCTCGGCCGGTCGACACCGACATGCCGGCGATCAGCAAGTTCGAGGCGCTTCCGGAGCGCCGCCGCGCAAGCCCAAGCGCCTTCCTCACTGTCCAGGAAGGCTGTGACAAATTCTGCACATACTGCGTCGTTCCCTACACGCGCGGCGCCGAAGTCTCGCGCCCGTGGGACGACGTCCTCAACGAAGCGCATTCGCTCGTCGAGGCCGGAGCCAGGGAAATCGTCCTTCTCGGCCAAAACGTGAATGCCTGGTCGCACGACGGCCGCGGCCTTGCCGACCTCATCCGCGAGCTGGCCAGGATCGATGGTCTGAAGCGAATCCGCTACACGACCAGCCATCCCGCCGACATGACCCAGGCGCTGATCGCCGCGCACGGCGAAATCGACAAGTTGATGCCTCACCTCCATTTGCCGGTGCAGTCGGGCAGCAACCGAATCCTCCAGGCGATGAACCGCAGTCACACCGTCGAAAGCTACTTTCGCACGTTGGAGAAGATGCGCGCGGCCCGTGCCGACATCGCGCTTTCCGGCGACTTCATCGTCGGCTTTCCGGGCGAGACGGATGAGGATTTCGAGGCGACGCTCCGACTCATTGACGAGGTGCGCTACGCGTCGGCTTATTCGTTCAAGTACAGCGCCCGCCCGGGCACTCCCGCGGCCGCCATGGAGGACCAGATTCCGCGCGAGATCATGGACGAGCGGCTGCAGCGGCTGCAGGAGCGGATTACCTGGCACCAGCTGTCGTTCAACCGTGCGAAAGTGGGCGCGAACGCGCAGATCCTGATCGAGCGCAAAGGCAAGCACCCAGGCCAGATGATCGGCCGCACGCCGTGGCTGCAATCGGTGCATGTCGAAGCGGGCGCGCGGCCCGGCGACATCATGGAGGTCACGCTCGTCGCGGCGGGCCCCAACAGCATGACTGGCGCGGTCCGCCAGAAGGAAGCCGCCTAATGGCCCGCCGCGACCTCGCTGCGCTTCCGGCCAATGAGCAGGGGCGTGCCCGGCTCGAGCTGGAGTTCGAGCAGCCCTATCTGCTCGGCCCGCTGTTTGGCGACTACGACCGCCACCTAATTACGATTGAGCAGCGCCTTGGAGTTCACATCGCGGCGCGGGGCAACCGGGTGCAGATCGAGGGCGAGCCCGATTCTGCGGCCCGCGCTCGCGACGTGCTCATCGGGCTCTACAACCGGCTCGATTCCGGCCACGATGTCGACGCGGAAGCTGTGGAAGCCGTGCTCGGGATGGCCGCTCAGCCGAACCTGGAGGGGATCGTCCACGACGAGGTCACGTCGGCGCCACGCGTGATGATCCGCACGCGCAAGAAAACCATCGTGCCGCGCTCGACGGTGCAGACCGCCTACATGGAGGCGCTGGGCCGCGACGAGATGATCTTCGCGCTCGGCCCGGCGGGCACGGGCAAGACCTACCTCGCCGTCGCTCAAGCCGTGTCGCAACTAATCAGCGGAAGCGTCGACCGGCTAATCCTCTCGCGACCCGCTGTGGAGGCCGGCGAACGGCTCGGATTCCTACCCGGCGACATGAAGGAAAAGGTCGATCCCTATCTTCGGCCCCTCTACGACGCTTTGTACGACATGCTTCCAACCGAGCAGGTCGAGCGGCGCATCGCGAGCGGCGAGATCGAGATCGCGCCCATCGCCTTCATGCGCGGCCGGACTCTCAATGATGCGGTCATCATCCTCGACGAGGCGCAGAACACCACGCCGCTGCAGATGAAGATGTTCCTAACGCGCTTCGGGATGCGCAGCCGAATGGTTATCTGCGGCGATCCGCACCAGGTCGACCTTCCCGATCCGTCGAAGTCGGGGCTCGCCGACGCCGTCGGCCGGCTGGAAAGAGTCAAGGGCATCGCGGTCGTGCGCTTCACCGTTGCCGACGTCGTTCGTCACCCGCTGGTGGGGCGCATCGTCGATGCCTATGAGGGCCCCAACGCGATACGGAACGTGGGCGGATGACTCTCGGGATTGCACTTGAAGCGGACGAGGAATGGGACAGTAGCAAGTCCCTCGAGCCACTGATCCGCAAGGCCGTCGAAGCGGCGATTGCCGAGAGCGCCTTCCCCGATCTCGCGACATCCGGCCGACCGGTCGAGCTGTCGGTTCGGCTGACCGGCGACGAACAGGTCCGAAGCCTCAATGCAAAATGGCGCCGCAAAGACAAACCCACCAACGTCCTCTCCTTTCCGATGGCCGAAGACTATGAATTGAGGGATGAGAATGTTGCGTCGAGAGAATTGTTGCTCGGAGATGTCATTGTTGCACGGGGCGTCTGCGAACGCGAAGCCCAAGACAAAGGCGTTTCCGTCGAGCAGCATGCAACGCACCTGATCGTCCACGGCACCTTGCACCTGCTCGGTTACGACCATGAGAGCGATGCCGATGCCGCCGACATGGAGGCGCGTGAGGTCCGGGCGCTCGAGCGGCTTGGGATCGCGAACCCCTACGAGGTCACTGCGTGATGGCCACACGCAATGAGGAAGAAGGCGGTTCGCGCCTGTGGCGCGGAATCCAGCAACTGATCTTTGGTGACGATGCCGAGCCCACGCTTCGCGATGAGATCGAGGACGCGATCGATGAAGCGGAAGACGCGCGGCCGGTCGCCGGCGATCTCAGCCCGGCCGAACGCCAGATGCTCCGCAACCTCCTGCATTTCGGAGAGCGGACGGCGGGCGAGATTTGCGTCACGCGCGGGGACATCATTGCGGTGCCTTCGACCATATCGTTCGAGGATCTTGTCCGGGCCTTCGTCGAAGCCGAGCACAGCCGGCTTCCGGTCTACGGCGAGAGCCTCGACGAGGTGATCGGCATGGTTCACATCAAGGACATCTTCACGACCAATTTCGACCCGAGTCGCGACCGTTCGCTCCCGTCGCTGATGCGCAGTCCGTTGTTTGTCCCGGAATCGATGGGCGCGATCGACCTGCTCGCCCGGATGCGCGCCGAGCGGATCCACCTCGCAATCGTGGTCGATGAATTCGGCGGAACCGATGGTCTCGTCACCATTGAGGACGTGGTCGAGGAGATCGTCGGGGAGATCGAGGACGAGCACGACACCGAGGAAGTGGGCCTCCTGACCATGCTCGATGACGGGCTGTGGGAGGCCGACGCGCGGCTGGAGCTTCAGGATCTGCGCGAAGCGGTCGACAAGCGTCTCATCGCCGAAGACGACGAAGTCGATACCGTCGGCGGGCTCACCTTCCTGCTCGCCGGGCGAATTCTTCAGCCCGGAGAGTCGGTCCAGCATCCCTCGGGATGGCGGCTCGAAAGCGTCGATGCCGACGCGCGGCGAATCAAACGCGTGCGGCTCCATGCGCCGGAAACCGAGGCGCCGGCGAAATAGCCGGCACTAATCCGTCGCGAACAGCTTCGACGGATCGGCCATCGCCTTGAATTCCAGCGCGTTGCCCGCCGGGTCGCGGAAAAACATCGTCGCCTGCTCGCCCGGCTGGCCGGCGAAGCGCACTGTCGGCGGAATCACGAACTCGACGCCGGCGCGCTCGAGCCGCTGCGCCAGCGCCTTCCAGGCATCCATCGGAAGGACCAGGCCGAAATGCGGAACGGGCACATTTTCACCATCGACCGGGTTGCTCGCGGGCTTACGCACCGCATCGGGCGCGTTGTGCGCCACGATCTGATGGCCGTAGAGATCGAAGTCTACCCAGTGGTCCGCGCTGCGGCCCTCGGCGCAGCCGAGAAGCCCGCCGTAAAACGCGCGCGCGGCAGCAAGATCGTCAACAGGGAAGGCGAGGTGGAACGGCGGCAGGCTCATTCCGCCGACATGTCATTGCCAGCGTAGCGAAGCAATCCAGCCTTTTTGTGGATTGCTTCGTCGCCCCGCTCCTCGCAATGACGACGGGCGATGCTGTACGTGCTTTACGCCTTCATTGCAGGAGCGGCGTCCGCCTTTGCGTTCGAGCCCGTCGGCTGGTGGCCGCTGCTGCTCGTCGCGTTTGCCGTCCTCTGCGAACTCGTCGACCGATCGAAGACGGTCTCGCGCAGCCTGCTCATCGGCTGGGCATTCGGCCTCGGCCAGTTCGCCGTCGGGCTAAACTGGATCGCGACCGCATTCACCTACCAGGCAGCCATGCCCGCTTGGCTGGGCTGGGTCGCGGTCGTGCTTCTGTCGCTCTACCTCGCCATCTATCCCGCTTTGGCCGCTGGCCTGGCCTGGCGCTTCGGCCGCGACAACCGGATCGCGCTCGTGCTCGTGCTGGGCGGCGCATGGGGGATTACCGAATGGCTGCGCGGAACGATGTTCA
This sequence comes from Sphingomicrobium sp., assembly GCA_039933195.1. Taxonomy (GTDB): domain Bacteria; phylum Pseudomonadota; class Alphaproteobacteria; order Sphingomonadales; family Sphingomonadaceae; genus Sphingomicrobium. Next base: position 9,851 of record JBDTON010000195.1, read on the forward strand.
CCGGCTTCCCGTGGAACCCAGCCGCGGCCGCGCTTGCGCCGACTCCGCTGATCACGGTGACCTCGCTGATCGGAACTTACGGTCTCTCCGGCCTGGTGGTCCTCCTCGGAGGCGCCGTCTGGCTGGAATATTACCGGAGATGGCTGCCGCTGGTGCTGATCGTTGGAGCAACCGTGTTGCTTTGGGTCCTCCCGTCCTCGGCGGTCCCGCCGGACCCGCTGACGGTCGTCAATGTGCGGATCGTCCAGCCCAATATCGGCCAGCAGGACAAGTGGCGGCCTGGTTTCGACCAGGAGGCCGCGCGGCGCCTCGCCGCCCTCTCCGGCCCGCCAGGCGGCGTGCCGCGACTGCTGCTGTGGCCGGAGGCCGCCGTGACCGATCCGCTCGACGACGCCCGAACCGACGAGCATCAGGCGCTGGCGGCGTTCCAGCGCACGCGCGCGGCGGCGCTCGTCGGGCCCGACGACCGGCTGCTGACGGGCGGAATCGCGATCGCCTCGAGCGATGGAGTCCACGTCGATGGCGCGGCGAACAGCGTTTACGCGCTCGGGCAAGGCGGACGGGTTCTCGGCCGCTACGACAAAGCGCATCTCGTCCCGTACGGGGAATATCTGCCGATGCGGCCGCTGCTCTCCACCATCGGTCTGTCCCGCCTCGCGCCCGGCGATATCGACTTCAACGCCGGCCCGGGGCCGCGCACGCTCGACCTCGGCGGCACGTGGGGCAAGGTCGGTTTGCAGCTCTGCTACGAGATTATCTTCTCCGGCCATGTCGTTGACGAGCGCAACCGTCCCGCTTTCATCTTCAACCCGTCTAACGACGCGTGGTTCGGAAGCTGGGGCCCGCCGCAGCACCTCGCGCAGGCTCGTCTTCGCGCGGCGGAGGAAGGCATTCCCGTGCTGCGCGCGACACCGACCGGCATCAGTGCGGTGATCGATGGGCGCGGCAATGTCGTCAAAGAGCTTCCGTGGCGCACCGCCGGGGTGATCGATGCCGTGCTTCCCGCGTCCGCGATCTCGCCGCCGGTGTTCGCCCGCTTTGGCAATCTGATCCCGCTGCTGCTCGGCTTCGCGCTGGTCTTTGCCGGCATTGTGCTTGGGCGGAGCCGACGCTAGAGCGTCATATAAAGACTTCCTTATATCTTTAACTTGAGGATCCGCTTCCGCTTATGCGCAGCTCATATCTGTTCACATCCGAATCCGTTTCGGAGGGCCATCCCGACAAGGTCGCCGACCAGATTTCGGACGCGATCGTCGACTTGTTTCTTTCCAAGGACCCCGAAGCGCGGGTCGCTTGCGAAACCATGACGACGACCAACCGGGTGGTGCTCGCCGGCGAGATCCGCGGGACCGGGATCATGGACCGCGAAGGCAATTGGGCACCCGGCATCCGCGAGGAAATCGAGCAGGCCGCTCGCGAGACGGTCAGGCGGATCGGCTATGAGCAGGACGGCTTCCATTGGGACCGCTTCGATTTCGCCAACCACCTCCATCCCCAGTCGGCGAATATCGCCCAGGGCGTCGATGCGGCCGGCAACAAGGATGAGGGCGCCGGCGACCAGGGAATCATGTTCGGCTTCGCCTGCGACGAGACTCCGGATCTCATGCCGGCGACTCTCGACTACAGCCAGAAGATCCTCATGAAGATGGCCGAGGACCGGCATTCGGGCCGCGCCCCGTTCCTCGAACCCGACGCGAAGAGCCAGGTCACGCTACGGTTCGAGAACGGCAAACCGGTCGCCGCGACCGCCATCGTCGTCTCGACCCAGCACAAGCCCGGCTACGATCAGGGCGATCAAGAGGCCGAGCTCCACGCCTATGTAAAATCGGTAATCGCGAGCGTCCTTCCCGAGGAGCTGCTCAACGAGTGGACCGTCTATCACATCAACCCGACGGGAAGCTTCGAGATTGGCGGGCCAGAGGGCGACGCCGGGATCACCGGACGCAAGATCATCGTCGACACGTATGGCGGGGCGGCCCCCCATGGCGGCGGCGCATTTTCTGGCAAGGACCCGACCAAGGTCGATCGCTCAGCCGCTTATGCCGCCCGCCACCTGGCCAAGAACATCGTCGCCGCAGGGTTAGCGCGCCGTTGCACCATCCAGCTCGCCTATGCCATCGGCGTCTCCGAGCCGCTTTCGCTCTACGTGGACACGCACGGCACAGGCACGGTCGACGACGCCAGGCTCGAGCAGGCGATCGGCCGGATCGACAAGCTCGGCGGCCTCTCCCCGCGGGGGATCCGCACCTATCTCGGCCTGAACAAGCCCATCTACCGCCCGACCGCGGCCTACGGCCATTTCGGCCGCACGCCCGACGGCGACTACTTCCCTTGGGAGCGGCTCGACCTTGTTGAAGACATCAAGGCAGCGGTCGGAAGCGAAGCGCTTCGCATCGACGCCTGATCGGCGGGGCTTTTTTTTGAAGGAGCCGACCCTCAGGAAGGCTCATCACACCGCTAGAGGTTCGACGTATCGTGCACGCCGATGCCGTGGCGATACACCAGATCGCCCCCTTTCCAGCCGCTGTAGAGCAGCATCAGCACGACCACTCCGGAAATATAAACGCCGGTGGAGCGGATGAAGTCGTCGTTGTTGAGGCGCAGCACGAAATTGACCAGCTCAAGCACCACTGCGGCGACGTTGGCCAGCATGTGCTTGAGCGCGTCGCCGAGGCGTCGGATACGGTCGTCGCCGAGATAGTCGGTGAACCCGGCAAACGCCGCCAGCGCGGCCATGACCAGGCCAACGCCCAGCAGCCAGTGCGACGCCGTCGCCCAGCCCGGATCGCCGCTGCGGCTGTAGATCACGTCCGCGACAAAAGTGCCCACAAAGCAGACTATCGGGAACGGGATCAGCATTGGGTGGATGGGATGATCGGCGATCTTGGCCGTGCTGTGCGGGTGCCCTCCCCGGCGCTCGTTATTGCCGTTCATGCTCTTGTCTCCTCCAAATCTCTCAGATTTCCGCGTGTTGCGGCTTCGCGCCGGCGTAGCGGACCCGCCAAACTGAGTTGCCCCACCGGAATCGGCAGCAGCATGCCATAAATCGGGTGTCGCGCTATCGAGATCGGCCTCGTCGGCCGTTCCGCCACCGTTTCAGCCATGTCTCACCTTGTCGCCGCTTGTGACGCACACCGGCGCTGCTAGGTTCCCAAATCGCACCGCCCGCCTTAGGCGCGAGCGCGCAATGACCGCGTTCAAACCTGGCGACCCGCTGACGCTCAACCGGCTTTACGGCCGGTCGAGCGGGCACAAATTGCGCAAGAGCCAGCAGGAGCTGGTCGACAACCTCCTGCCGCAAATCGAAGTTCCGGCCGACGGCGACATCACCTCACCGCGGCTTTTCGGCGATGACCGTCCGCTGCATTTCGAAATCGGGTTCGGTTCTGGTGAGCATCTCGCAGACCGCGCCGACACCCTTCCCGATCACGGCTTCATCGGCGCTGAGCCGTTCCTCAACGGAGTCGCGACCGCGCTCGCGCTCGTCCGCGACAAGCAGCTGCGCAACATCCGTCTGTGGCGCGGCGACGCCCTTGAGGTGCTTCAGCGCGTGCCCGACGCGGCTTTGAGCTTCCTTTACCTCCTCCACCCGGACCCGTGGCCCAAGGCGCGCCATGCCAAGCGGCGAATGATCCATGACCGGCCGGTCGATCTCTTCGCCGCCAAGCTGAAGAGCGGCGGAGAGTTCTGTCTGGCGACCGACGATCCCACCTATCTCACATGGGCGCTGATGGTGATGCAGCGCCATTCGCACCAGTTCGAATGGCTCGCGGAGGGGCCGAAGGACTTCCTCGAGCCGTCCGGCGGCTGGATCGAGACGCGGTACGGCCTCAAGTCACGGCGCGAGGGCCGCAGGCCTTATTATCTCCGCTACCGTCGCACCGCGTGAAGCGGTAGAGGCGCGCCCCATGGACATCCGCTCCGGCACGCTCGACGCGATCGGCAACACCCCTTTGATCAAGCTTCGTCGGGCGTCCGAAGAAACTGGCTGCATGATTCTTGGTAAAGCCGAGTTCATGAATCCGGGCTTGTCGGTAAAGGATCGGGCGGCCCTTGGGATCGTCACCGACGCCATCGAAAAAGATCAGCTTCGCCCCGGCGGACTGATTGTCGAAGGCACCGCCGGGAACACCGGCATTGGCCTCACCGTCGTCGGCAATGCGCTCGGCATGCAGACGGTGATTGTGATCCCCGAAACGCAGTCGCAGGAAAAGAAGGACACTTTGCGCTCGCTCGGAGCGACGCTCGTCGAGGTTCCGGCGGTTCCCTACCGCAATCCCAACAATTACGTGAAAGTGGCCGCGCGAATGGCCGAGCGGCTGGCGCTCGAACATCCGCAAGGCGCCATCTTCGCTAACCAGTTCGACAATGTCGCCAACCGCGACATCCACGTGCGCACCACCGGCCCCGAGATTTGGGCGCAGACCGATGGGCAAGTCGACGGCTTTGTGAGCGCCGTAGGCACCGGCGGGACCCTTGCGGGAGTCGCAGCTGGACTCCGCGAACGCAGCCGCGACGTTGTCATCGCACTTGCCGACGTGCCCGGCGCCGCGCTGTACAGTTACTACACGACCGGCGAGCTCAAGTCAGAGGGCAGCTCGATCAGCGAGGGTATCGGCCAGGGCCGAATCACCGCGAATCTCGAAGGGCTGGAGGTCGACGAGGCCTTCTTCATTCCCGATGCGGAGAGCCTCGCCGCCACGTTCGCGCTGCTCCGCGAAGAAGGATTGAGCCTCGGCTTGTCGTCTGGCGTCAATGTCGCCGGAGCAATTCGCCTGGCACGCAAGCTCGGCCCGGGCAAGACGATCGTGACCATCCTCTGCGACCCCGGCTCGCGCTATCAATCGCGGCTCTACAATCCCGAGTTCCTGCGCTCCAAGGGCCTCGCCCCGCCGCAGTGGCTCGTCGAGCGTCAGTCTCTTGAACCGGATTTCGTCGCGACCACATGAGCGCCTGTCGGCGACCTTTCACTGGACTCGCCCAAGGAGATTCACCAATGACCCTTTCGATCGGCAGCACCGCCCCCGATTTCACCGCGGAGACGACCCAGGGAACGATCCGTTTCCACGACTGGATCGGCGACAGCTGGGCGATCCTGTTCTCGCATCCAAAGGATTACACGCCGGTCTGCACCACCGAGCTTGGCGAGGTCGCACGGTTGAAGCCCGAATTCGACAAGCGCAACACCAAGGTCATCGGGCTGAGCGTGGACAAGGTCGGCGATCACCACGGCTGGTCGCAGGACATCAAGGACGTCACCGGCCAGGACGTCACTTTCCCGATGATCGGCGATTACGATCTCAACGTGTCGAAGCTGTACAACATGCTTCCGGCTGAAGAGACTCAGACCGAGGGGCGCACGGCAGCGACGAATGCAACGGTACGCACGGTCTACATCGTTGGCCCGGACAAGAAGATCAAAGCGATGTTGCTCTACCCAATGAGCTCGGGCCGCAATTTCCAGGAAATTCTCCGCCTCCTCGATTCGATTCAGCTGACGGCAAAGCATCCGATCGCCACCCCGGTGAACTGGAATCCGGGCGACGACTGCATTATCGCACCGTCGCTGAACGACGAGGCCGCCCGTGAGAAATTCCCCGGCGGCTGGAAGACCCTGAAGCCTTACCTGCGCACCATCCCGCAACCGCAGGACGAAACGGTCGCCGAACCGGCGAAATGAAAGTCAGCGCGCGGCTGGCTCGAGCCTGAGCAGCCGCGCGCCCTCCCCGTCCTCGAGCAAATAGATCGCGCCGTCGGGCCCTTGCCCGACGAAGCGAATCCGAGCGCCCATGTCCCATTGCTCGGCCTTCTGCGCTGTGTCGCCATTGAAGGTAACGCGCACGAGAGCCTTGCCCGAAAGCGCTCCGATGAATCCGCTGCCCTTCCACTGCGGGAACAGATTGCCGGTGTAGATGAGCAGGCTCGTGGGCGAGATCACCGGGGTCCAAGAGAGTTTGGGCGGCTCGAACCTGGGATTCGTGGAATGCGGCGGGATGGGCACTCCGTCGTAATTCTTGCCTTCGGAAACGACCGGCCAGCCATAATTCTTCCCGCGTTCGATCAGGTTGAGTTCGTCGCCGCCGCGCGGCCCCATTTCGACTTCCCACAGCCGTCCGTCCGGCGCGAAGGCCAGCCCGTAGGGATTGCGATGGCCAAGGGTCCAGGTCTCGGCAGGCGTGAGGTTCGACCCGGGCCAGCTCACCCGCCGCCCCTCGGCATGCTTCGCCGCCTCGGTATCCTCGGGCGGATCGGCCACCACGACGCTCGGCGCACCCAAGCCACGAGCCCACGGGTTGCCCGGCGCTGGCTTGCCGTCGAGCGTCAGGTGAAGGATCTTTCCAAGCGGCTGGCTCGGGTCCTGCGCGGGCGTGAACCGCTGCCGCTCGCCCGAGGTCAGGAACAGCGAGCGGCCGTCGGGGGCGAACACGACGATCGCTCCGAACTGTCCGCCGTTCCCTCCCGCCGGGTCGCGCCAGATCACTTGCAAGCCGTCCAGCCGCGCGCCCGAAGCATCACGGACCAGCTTCGCTTTGGCGAGCGCGAGTCCGCTGCCGCCGTTCGACGATGGCTCGGAGTAGGTCAAATAGATGATTTGGTCCGCAGCGAAGGTCGGCGACAGGACCACGTCGAGCAGCCCACCCTGGCCTCCGAAAAGCACTCGGGGAGCGCCTCCGACCGGCTGCTTGCGGCCGCTCGAGGCTTCGACCAGCCAGATCCGGCCCGGCTTCTCGGTAACGATAGCCGTGCGTGTTCCCGGCAGGAACGCCAGCGCCCAAGGGGTATCGAAAGTCGCCACGGCCCTGATGTTGAACGTTCCCGCGGAACTGCTCGTCGGTTGAGCGGTAGTGGAGCTGGAGCTGCCGCAGGCCGAGAGCAGCAGGCAGAGGCCGACTTGCATGAAGCGCTTTATCATCCGAGACTGTTCCACTTCCGTAACGTGAACCACCGTTCGGTTGCGGCCCACTAATGAAGGCCATGATGCAACCCTGCAGCTTACTCTCACTCGCCACTGCGGTTCCACCACACGCCATCGAGCAGCACGATGCCAAAGCGCGCGCCCGCGAAGCGTTTGGCGGGAAAAAGGCTCTGTTCGACCGGCTTTCGACGGTCTTCGACAATGCCGGGATCGCGCGCCGCCATATCGTCGCGCCGCAGGATTGGTACATGACCAGGCACGGCTGGCATGACCGCAACGCCCTCTACCTGGAAGCTTGCGAGGCGCTGTTCGCTCGCGCGGCCACCGCCGCGATCGAAAAAGCCGGACTTGCACCGGACCAGATCGATGGCGTCGTGATGGTTTCGACTACCGGAATTGCCACTCCGAGCCTTGAAGCGCGGGTCGGGCCGCAGATCGGGCTGCGCCGCGATGTCCGCCGGGTCCCGGTCTTCGGTCTCGGCTGCGCCGGGGGAGTGAATGGCCTCAGCCTCGCAGCGAGGCTCGCGTCGGCGGAGCCGGGGACCAACTGGCTGTTCGTCACCATCGAGACGTGCTCGATCTCCATCCGCCTCGACAGCGACGATCCGGCCGCCGTGGTCGCCACCGCCTTGTTCGGCGACGGCGCGGCGGCCGCGGTCGTCACCAGCGGCGAGCACAGCCTTGCTCGGATCACGGGCTCGGCCGAAAAGCTCTGGCCCAACACTCAAAGGATCATGGGCTGGGACGTCGAGGACCCGGGTCTCGCCGTCGTCTTCGACCGCGCGATCCCTCCGTTCATCGAACAAAATCTCGCCGATGCGGTGGACGAAATGTGCGCCAAGCTCGGGCTCAAGCGCGAGGACATCGACCGCTTCTGCTGTCATCCCGGCGGAGTGAAGGTGATTGACGCGATCGAGAGCGCGCTGAAGCTCAATCAGGGCGAGCTCAACCTCGAGCGCGAGGTGTTGCGCGACTTCGGCAATATGAGCGCTCCGACCGTGCTGTTCGTGCTCGAGCGGCTCATCGAACGCGGGCTCCCCCAACGCGTGATGATGACCGCATTCGGGCCCGGCTTCACCTGTGCCGGGCTCCTTCTCGAAGCTGCGTGACGCTCGGCGCAATTCTCCTCCTTCTGGTTACGCTCCAGCGTATCGGAGAGCTGTGGCTGTCGGTTCGCAATACACGTCGGCTTCTCGCCCAGGGAGCGCGGGAGTACGGCCGCGGCCATTATCCGCTCGTCATCGCCGTCCATGCATTGTGGCTTGGCGTGCTCTGGTGGCTCGCGCCTCTGCGCCCGATCGATGGCTTCTGGCTGGCAGTTTTTGTCCTGCTCCAGATCGGCCGCCTGTGGGTTCTGACAACGCTCGGTCCGCGCTGGACGACGCGCATCATCGTTCTTCCCGACGCTCCGCTCGTCCGCCGCGGCCCCTACCGCTTCGTCAATCACCCGAACTATGTCGTCGTGGTCGGGGAAATCGCGGTCCTGCCGCTCGTTTTCGGCCTGTGGCAGGCGGCGCTGGTCTTCACACTTCTCAACGCCGCTGTGCTTTGGGTCCGCATCCGTGAGGAAAGCCGCGCGCTGGGCCGCTAGGAACCAAGCTCGCGAATTGCGGCTGGCGTCCGCTCGCGGCTTTCAGCGCGGATAAACGTACACGTCATAGTCCTCGCCCGTTCCCCAGGACGGCCGAAGCGAAGCGGCGAGCCGTGTCGAGGAGAGGAACCGATGGACGGCTTCCCGGTCGCCAAATGTCTCATCGTCATACATGACAACGCCGTGAACGTCTTTCCCTGGCTGGATCCTGAGCTGGCTGAGGAACACGACCGGGCGCCCCGTCCGCCGGTGCAACCGCTCTGCATCTGCCAGAATGTCGTCGAGCGACAATTTTCGCCGCGCGTCTTCGCTTAGGCGGACGACATTGCCGAAGCGTTGTTGCCGAAGGAACCACAGCGGATTGTCGACATAATAAGGGAGCGACTCGAGGATCGTGTCCGGGTCCCCCATGACAATGGCCCCCGAGAGTTCCGGCTTGCGCAACAACTTCGCCACATCCGCGGACCGGCTGAAGGGTATCGCGCCGCTCTGCAGTTTGATCGCACTGGTCAGCAGGACAGATTGCAGCAAGATCAGACCGATGAAGAAGACGGTCCCGAAGAGTTGCACGATATCCAGCGGCTGCTTGCGAAGCCATGTTCCACCCGCGCCCTTGGCCGTCATCCAGTAGAGCGAGAGGAGGAACACGACGTAAAGACCCTCATGACGATAATAAGACGGATAAACGAAATAGAAGAAGAGCTTCAGGGCGAGCAGCCCGGCAATCGCTGCGCAGATGCCTGCGGGCCTGCGAATCAGGCCCAGGCAGCTGATCGCCAGCAGGAGCGGGCCATAGCCCGTGTGCGCGAAGCCCCTCTTGGCATCGAGCAAGGCGGCGAACAGATTGGCAATGCCAAGGTCGCTTGAGTTGGACGACACCGCGGCATCGTTGAACGTCGGATAGACCGTGATGAAGCAAAGCGTGGCTCCAACTGCCGCGAGCAAGGCATTGCCGGCGAAGATCAGCCACTCGCGCCTCGCCGGCTTCGTTCCGTCGGTGAGCATCTCGACGAAGCGGAACAGCAGGAACCCGGCGGCGAGCAAGCAGCTCGGAACGTTGGTATTGCACAGCGTCGCGAGGATGACCCCGAACCACAGGGTGTCCTTCACCCGGCCGTACAGCGCGGCGAGCCCGAACATCACCAGCGCGGCGATGCCGTAGTTGCGGGCGACAACCACATAATCGAACGCGCCGAAGAGGCTGAACAGAACCGCCGCGACGATCGCGATCCGGAACGGCGACCAAAAGGCCAAGACGGCCATTGCGGCGATCCCAAGGACCGCTCCGGCGACGGGCAGGACTTCGCGGTAGGGAAAAAGATCGTGCGCCCCGCGCAGGATCAAATACCACAGAGCGGGATGTCCTTCCCCGTGCACGTTGCGAAGCATTTCGATGACGTTCGAGCCCGAAAGTGCGAGCGAGAAAGCGCGCACCTCGTCGCGCCAGAAGACATGACCCCAGAGCAGCCATGCGACGAGCGCCAGCCACGGGACAAAGAGCAGAAGGCGAGCGCGCCGGTCCCGCTCAGTGACATCGCCGCCGACGAGCGGCGAGAACTTCAACTGCAATGATACCCCCATGCCGATTCTGTCGGCGAAGTCAGACTAGGTGGCCTGACCGCTGTTTAGAAAGCATTTACGCAGATTTCCTAGATGTAGCGCACGGAGGTGAGTTGCGCATGATCGACGGTCTGAAGCTCGCAGTGGTGTTGCCGGCCTACAACGCCAGCCAAACGCTTGAGCGCACGTTCGCCGAGATTCCGATGGATATCGTCGACGACATCATCCTGGTTGACGATGCGAGCACCGACTTGACGGCTGCGGTCGCGCACAAGCTCGGCATCCACACAATCATTCACGCGCGCAACGGCGGCTACGGAGCCAATCAGAAATCCTGCTACACGATCGCGCTCGCCAGAAGAGCGGACATCGTCGTGATGCTGCACCCCGATTATCAATATACGCCTCGGCTCATCAGGGCGATGGCGGGGATGATCGCCTCAGGGCATTACGACGCGATATTCGCCTCGCGGATCCTCGGCGGCGGCGCTCTGTCCGGGGGTATGCCGCGCTACAAATATGTCGCCAATCGCTTGCTCACGGCGTTCCAGAACATGCTGATGGGGGGCAAGCTTAGCGAATATCACACGGGTTACCGCGCGTGGAGCCGCCAGGTCCTCCAGCAATTGCCACTGCTCGCCTGCTCCGACGATTTCGTGTTCGACAATGAAATGATCGCGCAGGCGATGTGGGCACGGTTCCGCCTTGGCGAGATCTCCTGCCCGACCAAATATTTCCCTGAGGCGTCGAGCATCAATTTCCGGCGGAGTTGCGTTTACGGGCTCGGCGTTCTCCGCACCGCCATCGTGTACCGGCTGTGCCGGTGGGGATTGTGGACTTCCGACTTGTTTGCCGGAGCCGCGGCCCAACTCCCCAGCTCCGCCCCGGCGATGCCGAGCATGACCGTCGCCGAACCGCTGCCGCGGAAGCGCGCCGCGTGAACCGCGCCGGCTTCGGCGGCTCGGGCGTGCTTCAGCTCTCGACCTTGATGGCGAAGCCCGGGGCGAAGCAGCTGGTGCGCTACGCGATTGCGGGGATCTGCGTCACGCAGTTCGCCGCTGCGGTCTATTCGGTCCTCGTCCTCTTCTGGCGCCTCGATCCCCTGCTGGCGAACGTCGTAAGCACCGGCTGCGGCTTATCCGCGGGTTATTTGGCGCACAGCCGCTGGAGCTTCGCCGGGGGCGCAGCTGCGCCTGAACATGCCAAGGTCGGCCGCTTTCTCCTGAGCTCGTTGGTCGCGTTCCTCATCAACAGCACCTGGGTGTGGTTGCTGGTGACGACCCTGCACCAGCCGCCGTTGACGCCTGTTCCACTGATGATGCTGGTCACGCCGTGGGTCAGTTTCCTTCTCAATCGCCATTGGGTGTTCAGGGCCGCCTGAGCGGCAGCCCAGACGGCAACTGTCGACGCCGCATCTTTGCTTGCGGAACAGCGGCCGCAGGCCTATATCGCGCTCCTCTCCTCGACATCGTCATTGATGCTGAGGCTGGTCCCTAGCGGGGCCGGTCCGAGAGGCGTTTTGGCTTAGCGAAGGACAGTGAGTGGCGGACGTCGCCGGGCTGCAGCGGATGATCGAGCCTGAGGTTCAGCGCCTCGGCTTTGAGCTCGTGCGCGTGGCGATGATCGGCGGCACCTCCGACCCGACCCTGCAGGTCATGGCCGAGCGCCCCGACACACGCCAGCTCGGCCTCGCGGACTGCGAGCGACTCTCGCGGCGGCTGAGCGACGTGCTCGACCTCTGCGATCCGATCGACGGCAGCTATCGCCTCGAAGTCAGCTCCCCGGGCATCGACCGCCCGCTGACCCGGCTCAACGATTATCGCGACTGGACCGGCCACGAAGCGCGCATCACCCTCGCCGAGCCGCGCGAGGGGGGCCGCAAGCAGTTCTCGGGCACGCTCGAAGGGACCGAGGGCGAGTTCGTGAAGCTCACCGACAAAACCGGCGAAGCCCAAACTCTGCCCTTTTCCGCCATCGCGTCGGCCAAGCTCGTCTTGACCGAGAAGCTCATTCAAGCCACCGCGCCGCTCAGCACTGAGGGCGCCGACAACATTGAGACTGTAGAGGAATAACAAGAATGGCCACTGCACCCGCCGCCGTCAGCGCCAACAGGGCGGAGCTGATCGCAATCGCCGACGCCGTCGCGCGCGAGAAGCTGATCGACAAGGGCATCGTGATCGAGGCGATGGAAGACGCGATCCAGCGCGCCGCCCGCGCCCGTTACGGCGCCGAGAACGACATCCGCGCGAAGCTGGATGCGGAGACCGGCGACCTGCGGCTATGGCGCGTCCTCGAAGTCGTCGAGGAGCCCGAGGATCATTTCAAGCAAGTCGACCTGAAGGGCGCTCAAAAGCTCAAGAAGGACGCTCAGATGGGCGACTTCATCGTCGACCCGCTGCCGCCGATCGAGTTCGGCCGAATTGCCGCGCAGGCCGCCAAGCAGGTGATCTTCCAGAAGGTTCGCGACGCCGAGCGCGAGCGCCAGTACGAAGAGTTCAAGGAGCGCGCCAGCGAGGTCATCACCGGAGTCGTCAAGCGCGTCGAGTTCGGCCACATCGTCGTCGACCTCGGACGCGCCGAGGGCGTCATCCGTCGCGACCAGCAGATCCCGCGCGAGATGGTCCGCGTCGGCGACCGCATCCGTTCGTTGATCATGTCGGTGCGCCGTGAGGCGCGCGGCCCGCAGATTTTCCTGTCGCGGGCGCATCCCGACTTCATGAAGAAGCTGTTCGCGCAGGAAGTGCCCGAGATTTACGATGGAATCATCGAGATCAAGGCCGCCGCGCGCGACCCGGGCAGCCGCGCCAAGATCGGAGTCATCAGCCACGACAGCTCGATCGACCCGGTCGGCGCCTGCGTCGGAATGAAGGGCAGCCGAGTCCAGGCCGTCGTCCAGGAGCTCCAGGGCGAGAAGATCGACATCATTCCGTGGAGCGAGGATCTCGCGACCTTCGTCGTCAACGGGCTTCAGCCGGCGACCGTCAGCCGAGTCGTCATCGACGAGGAGGAAGGTCGGATCGAAGTCGTCGTTCCCGACGATCAGCTGAGCCTCGCCATCGGCCGCCGCGGCCAGAACGTGCGCCTCGCGAGCCAGCTCACCAATTCGCAGATCGACATCCTGACCGAAGCGGATGCGAGCGAGAAGCGCCAGCGGGAGTTCGTCGAACGCTCGTCGCTGTTCCAGAACGAGCTCGACGTCGACGAGACCCTGTCGCAGCTGCTCGTCGCGGAAGGCTTCACCAGCCTCGAGGAAGTCGCTTACGTGCCGGTCGAGGAGATCGCGCAGATCGAAGGCCTCGACGAGGATATCGCGACCGAGCTCCAGAGCCGCGCAACCGAGGCCCTGGAGCGCCGCGAAGCCGCTTCGCGCGAGGAGCGCCGCGCGATCGGCGTCGAAGATTCGCTCGCTGAGCTTCCGCATCTCACCGAGCAGATGCTTGTCACCCTCGGGAAGGCCGGCATCAAGACACTCGACGATCTTGCCGACCTCGCGACCGACGAGCTTATCCAGAAGAAGCGAGTCGAGCCGCGCCGCCGGGAGCCCAGTAACCGGCCCGAGGACAAGGGCGGGATTCTCGCCGAATACGGCCTCAGCGAAGAGCAGGGCAACGAGATCATCATGGCCGCCCGCGCCCACTGGTTCGAGGACGAAGAGCCTGCCAAGATTGAGGAGGCCGCCGATGCGGAATCCTCAGAATGACACCGGCGAAGTTCTAACGCTGGAGAAGGAATCGCATGTCCCCGAACGGACGTGCGTCCTCACCCGCCGCAAGGCGACAAAGGCCGAGCTGCTCCGCCTCGCGCTGTCGCCCGACGGCGAAGTCGCGCCCGACGTTCGCGCCCGCGCCCCCGGACGGGGCGCCTGGATCGGCGTCAGCCGCGCCGATCTCGACGCCGCCAATGCCAAGGGCAAGCTCAAGGCCGCGCTGCAGCGTGCGTTCAAGACCAACGATGTGCGCGTCCCCGCCAATCTTGGCGAGCGGACCGAGCATGCGCTGCGCCAGACGGCCCTCGATCGCCTTGGAATGGAGGCTCGCGCGGGCAATCTCATCAACGGCGCGGATAAGGTGGAAGGGGCGGCCCGCGCCGGCAAGGTGCATCTGCTGGTCCACGCGCTCGACGCGAGCGAGGACGGCCGGCGTCGAATGGACCAGGCATGGCGCGTCGGCGGTGGCGGTCCCGAGGGGGTGATATTCCCCGAAGGCCGCACTATCTTGTCGATGGCACTGGGGCGCGAGAATGTGGTACATGTCGCGCTGACCGATCCCGCCGCCGCTTCGCGTGTTCGACATGCGCTTGCCCGGTGGCGGGCTTTCACTGGCCCCGTTCGTGGTCCGGAAGGTGGAGAACCCGCCTTGAGGACCGGCTCGGCTGAAGATTTGACGAAGGATTAGAATGGCAGACCAGACCGAAAAGCCGAAGCTTGGCACCCGGCCGTCGCTGGGCCTCAAGCGCACGGTCGAGACCGGCAAGGTCAAACAGAGCTTCAGCCACGGCCGCTCCAACACGGTCGTTGTCGAGGTCAAGAAGCGGCGGATCCTCGGCCGGCCGGGTGAACCGGCTCCGGCGGAAGCACCGAAGCCGGTCGCCGAAGCGCCGGCGCCAGCGCCCGCAAGACCTGCACCGGCGGCTCCGCAGCCCCGCAAACCCTCCGCTCAGGATGAGATGACGCGGCGCAAGGAGCTTCAGGAGAAGCTGTTGCGAGAGGCTGAAGAAGCGCGTCTCACTTCCTCGGAGGAAGCCCGGCGCCGCGAGGATCGCTCGCGCATCGAACAGACCGAAGACGAACGCCGCCGCGCCGAAGAGAACCGCCGCGCCGAGGAAGCTGCCGCTGAAGAGGCGCGGCTTAGCGCAGAGCAGGAAGCGGCCCGTGCCGCCGAACCGCCGGCCGAGCCGGAAATCGCCCAGCCGGTCGTCGAGGAAGACGAGGAGCGCGGGTTCCGCCGTCCCGGCCATGCACCGGCGGCCAAGCGCCCCGAGCCGGCCCGACCGAGCCGCGGCCGCGACGAGCACCGCCAGCGCGGCAAGCTGACCGTCTCCCGCGCCCTCTCCGACGAGGACGAGAGCCGCGCCCGCTCGCTCGCCGCGCTCCGCCGCGCCCGCGAAAAGGAAAAGCGCCATCACATGGAGACCGGCCCTGCGACCAAGCAGGTCCGTGACGTTGTCGTTCCCGAGGCGATCACCGTCCAGGAACTCGCCAATCGCATGGCCGAGCGCGGCGCCGATCTGGTCAAAGCCCTGTTCAAGATGGGCAGCCCGGTCACCCTGACCCAAACCATCGACCAGGACACGGCCGAGCTGCTCGTGACGGAATTCGGCCACCGCGTGAAACGCGTCAGCGAGGCCGACATCGACATCGACACCAGCACCGACGTCGATGCGCCTGAAAGCCTCAAGCCGCGCCCGCCTGTCGTGACCATCATGGGCCACGTCGACCATGGCAAGACGTCGCTGCTCGACGCCATCCGCGGGGCCGACGTCGTCGCTCACGAAGCCGGCGGAATCACGCAGCACATCGGCGCCTATCAGGTCACCGTGCCCGACAAGTCGAAGGTCACGTTCCTCGACACTCCAGGCCACGAGGCGTTCACCGAAATGCGTGCCCGCGGAGCGAACGTCACCGACATTGTCATCCTCGTCGTCGCCGCCGATGACGGGCTGAAGCCGCAGACGATCGAGGCGATCAACCACACCAAGGCGGCGGGCGTCCCGATGATCGTCGCCATCAACAAAATCGACAAGCCGGAGGCGAAAGCGCAGCGAGTCCGCGAGGAATTGCTGCAGCACGAGGTGATCGTCGAGGACATGGGCGGCGACGTCCAGGACGTCGAAGTTTCCGCGACCAAGAAGACCAACCTCGACAAGCTGCTGGAAGCGATCCAGCTCCAGGCCGAGATTCTCGAGCTCAAGGCCAATCCCGATCGCGCCGCCGAAGGCACCGTGATCGAAGCCAAGCTCGACAAGGGCCGCGGTCCGCTGGCGACCGTTCTCGTCCAGCGCGGCACCCTGCGCGTCGGCGATGTGTTTGTGGCCGGCGCATCGAGCGGCAAGGTCCGCGCGATGATCGACGACAAGGGCCGCCCCGTCAGCGAGGCCGGACCGTCATTCCCGGTCGAAGTGCTGGGAATGTCGATGGTTCCGTCCGCCGGCGACGCCTTCACCGTTGTCGAGAACGAAGCCCGCGCCCGCGAGGTCGCGTCCTATCGCCAGGGCGTTCTCGACCGCAAGCGCACCACTTCCGCGCCGGTCAGCCTCGAGAACATGTTCGCCTCGCACGCTTCGACCACCAAGGAACTGCCGTTGGTCGTCAAGGCCGACGTTCACGGCTCGGTTGAAGCGATCGTCCATGCGCTCAACCGTCTGTCGACGGACGAGATCAAGGTGCGCATCCTGCATTCGGGCGTCGGCGCGATCACCGAGAGCGACGTCACCCTTGCGTCCGCGAGCGGAGCGCCGATCATCGGCTTCAACGTCCGCCCCAACGCCAAGGCGCGCGAAGTCGCCG
>JBDTON010000196.1:0-19056 GCA_039933195.1 Sphingomicrobium sp.
TGGGCAGGGTCACGCCCTTCTGCCCCATATATTTGCCGGCGCGGTCGGCGTAGCTCACCTCGCACGGCTCATTGCCCTGGAGAAAGAGGAACTGGCAGGCGCCCTCGTTGGCATAGACTTTCGCGGGAAGCGGCGTGGTGTTCGAGAATTCCAGAGTCACATGGCCTTCCCAGCCCGGCTCGAGCGGAGTCACGTTGACGATGATCCCGCACCGCGCATAGGTCGACTTGCCGAGGCAGATCACCATCACGTCGCGTGGCACCCGGAAATATTCGACCGTGTGGGCGAGCGCGAAGCTGTTCGGCGGGATGATGCACACGTCGGTCGTTCGATCGACGAAGCTGTTGGCGGCAAAATCCTTGGGATCGACGGTCGCCGAGTCGACGTTGGTGAAGATCTTGAAGTGATTGGAAACGCGCGCGTCGTAGCCGTAGGACGAGAGCCCGTAGCTGATGCAGCCTTCGCGCCGCTGGGCCTCGACGAACGGCTCGATCATGCCATTGGTCTGGGCCTGCTCGCGAATCCAGCGGTCGGACAAAATGGCCATGCCGAATGCCTAACGGGGTGGCCCGATCGCTTCAAATTGGCGCGGATTATTTCTGTGGATGGGGCGCGCTCGAAATTCGGCACTTCTGGTGGCCCGCACATCGATTCGTGCACAACCAATCCACAGTTGTGCTACTTTCGTTCCCGTTTGGAATGTGGGGCCGCACCGGACTAGAGGAACGGCCATGGCTGAAGTCTTGCGTATTGCCGAACCGGTGGAATCCGCCGGCACCCCCTCGCTGCCCCAGAATGTCGAGGCGGAAGCGGCGCTTCTCGGCGCCTTGATGATCGACAACCGGTTGGTCGAGGATGTCCAGCTGAAGCTTCGGCCCGATCACTTCTTCGAACCGTTACACGCGCGTATCTATGAAGCGATTCTGCGGATGACCGACGCGAATCGAGTCGCCAACCCGGTGACCCTGCGCCCGCTGTTCGAATCCGACGAATCGATAAAAGAGGTTGGCGGACCCGCCTATTTGGCGCAATTAACAGGATCGGGCGCGGCTGTGATCGGCGCACGGGACTTCGCGCAACAGATCTACGATCTGGCGTTGCTCCGGGCGCTGATCGGCGTTGGCCGCGACCTGGTCGAAGGCGCGCTCGACACGAGTGAGGATGTTGCCCCCCTCGCTCAAATCGAGCGCGCCGAGACCGAATTGTACAAGGTGGCGGAGGAGGGGGGAGCCGAGGGCAGGGCCAAGTCCTTCTCCGACGCTACCAAGGAAGCGCTCGAAATGGCCGAGCGCGCGCTCAACAGCGGCGGCCACCTGTCCGGATTCACGACGGGGCTTGAAAGCCTCAACAGCAAGATCGGCGGGCTTCACAAGTCCGATCTGATCATCGTCGCCGGGCGCCCGGGCATGGGCAAAAGCGCACTTGGGACGAACATCGCGTTTGCCGCGGCGCAGCGTTTCCTGCGCGACGCCGAAGATGGCATCGAGCCTGCAAAGTCAGCGGGTGCGCCCGTCGCTTTGTTCAGCCTTGAAATGTCGGCGGATCAGCTCGCGACTCGCATTCTCGCGGAGGAGTCGGGGATCAGTTCCGAGAACCTGCGTATGGGCAAGATCAGCCAGCAGGAGTTTCGGCATCTCGCGCGCGCGGCGGCCGAACTGCAGAATCTTCCGCTTTACATCGACGACACACCCGGCCTCACCATCGCTGCGCTTCGCACGCGCGCTCGCCGGCTGAAGCGGCAGAAAGGCATCGGCGTGATCGTCGTCGACTACCTCCAGCTGCTGCAGGGCACGAGCAGGTCGAGCAACGAGAATCGCGTTCAGGAAATTTCCGAGATCAGCCGGGGCCTGAAGCAGCTCGCCAAAGAGCTCGACCTGCCGGTGATCGGTCTCTCGCAGCTGAGCCGCGCAGTCGAGCAGCGCGAGGACAAGAGGCCGCAGCTTTCGGACCTGCGCGAGTCGGGATCGATCGAGCAGGACGCCGACATCGTGCTCTTCATCTATCGCGAGGATTATTATCTCGCGGCCAAGCAGCCCGGCGACGACCACCCCGACTTCGCTGCGTGGCAAGAGGAGATGGCGCGTGCCTACGGTCGCGCCGAAGTGATCGTCGCCAAGCAGCGCCACGGTTCGACCGGCAAGGTGAGGCTCAAGTTTGACAGCCGCATCACGAAATTCAGCGACGCCGCCGACGACGGCTATCTACCGGAAATGCGCACCTAGGGCCTTTCGCCTCGGGGTGGGGAGGATGAGGGCGTCGGCACAACCGGCGCCCTCAGTCTATGGCCCGACGTCGTCCGAGCTTTCGGGCTGCTGGATCTTCTGCGGCGCTCCCGGCGCCAGTTCGAGCGCCTTCGCGATATTTTCGTCCCAGCCATACACGTCGGGCCGGAACTGGACTCGCGCGCCGTCCCAAAACGCGGTCTGGTAGAGCAGCCGCACGGGGATTTCCCTGGGCAGCTTGACGAACGACTCGTCGTCCTTCTGCATCGCCTGCTGGAACTTGTCCGACACCCCCTCCTGCTGCGCGAGCGCGGTCGCGAATTGCACGGCATTCTCGACCCGGACGCAGCCGTGGCTGCGGTGACGGTCGGGAAGGGCAAACACCGCCTTTTCGGGCGTGTCGTGAAGATAGATCGCTTCATCGTCGCGCATGTCGAACTTGACCAGGCCGAGCGAGTTCTTCGGCCCCGATAGCTGGACGTATTTGCCGTCTTTCAACACGAACTTGTTCTCATTGAGCCACGCTTGGCTCTTCTTTGCCAGCTCCTTCTTGCCGATCCCTTCGGGCACGTTCCACGTCGGCTTGGCGACCAGCTGAAACAGCGGCGCTTGCAGCTGCGGCGTGGGCTTGTCGCCCTCGCCGTTGATCACGGTCCGATGGTCGACGTGCTGCCCATCGCGCCAATAGTCGAGGAAGGACGCTGCGGTGTTGACGTCGATCCGCGTCGGCGCCGGGTTGCGCGGCAGCCAGCGCAACCGCTCCATGGCAATTGCGAGCTCACGGGCTCGATAGGCGGGGCCGGCATTCAACGCGTCCAGCGTGTTGCCGCCGATGATCCCGTCCTGTTTGAAGCCGAACTCCCCTTGCAGCTTCTTCACCGCGGCAACGAGTTCGGCAGAATAGACGCTCGATTGCGGTGTCGGACCACTGTTCGTCTGTGGTGGATGCGTTGTGCTGGGCTGCTGCTGCGGTGGCGCAGTCAAGTATCCAACGGCTTTCAGTGCGGCGCGCACCTGCGCAACGCGAAGATCGTGGCTGCCGGGCTTGATCGGCTTACCCTCGGCGACGGGCTGGAACTGCGATGCGGATGCGAGTTGCAGGAAGTGAATGTGCGCTTGGCTAAGCGCCCGATATTCGTCGGTCTGCGGTGTGAGCGAGTCCAGCCAGCCCTTCACATCACCTTTCTGAATCGCTTGCTGAAGTCCCTGGCGAACGTCCACGTTCGCGTGCGGGATCGTGTAAACCTCGTGAAGCTTGGTCGGATCGGCATATCCGTTGGCAAGGGCGGAAGCATATTTCAGCGCCGCCTGCGCGAGTTCCGGACCTTTCTCGCCGCCCTTCAGGAAGAGATCGGGCTTGAGACCGTTGGCGGGTGCGTTGGCGATCGCTTCGCGAATCTGGGCTTCAGCCCTCGAATCCAGCGAAATCGATTCCGGCTGCTGAGCGGCCGAACCGTCCTGGCTGGAGGAATTGCCGCCTTGGGAACAGGAAGCAAGAACGATGCTGGACAGGGCAAGGCCAAGCGCCGAGCCGATCGATAATGGCTTTTTCACAACGGGTTGAACGCGGCGAGGGGCGAAAGCGATCCATCGCCCGGCGCGTTCAATCCTCCTGCACGTTCGGGTCGCGCAGGCCCTGGCCGATGGATGCTCGAACCCGGTCGGCCTCGCTGCTTGTCACCGGATAAGCGCAGTAATCGGCCGCGTAGAAGGCGCTCGGGCGGTGGTTGCCGGATAGTCCGATACCGCCGAACGGGGCGTTCGACGGAGCGCCGTTGGTCGGCTTGTTGCGGTTGATGACTCCGGCGCGGACGTTCGCCCAGAATTTGTCGTACATTTCCGGGCTCCCGCCGACGAGGCTCGCGGCGAGTCCGAAGCGTGTGGCGTTGGCCTCGTCGATCGCCGCGTCGAAATCCTTGACTCGGATGACCTGCAGCACGGGCCCGAATATCTCCTCGTCAGGTCGGTCGCGCACGTCGGTCACGTCGATCAGCGCCGCGTTGAGATAAGGGCGGTCCTTGAACGGCCGGTCGAGCCGCCGCAGCGGCTTGCCGCCTTTCATCATCAAATTGAGCCACTGCTCCTGCACATGATCGGCGGCCGCGAGGTCGATCACCGGGCCCATGAACGGCGGCGGATCGGCGAAGGGCTGGTCGACGATCAGCCGGTCGATCAGCGCCAGAATCGCTTCGATCAGCTCCTCATGGTCTCCGTCCTCGACGATTAGCCGCCGCGCCGCCGTGCAGCGCTGGCCGGCGGTGAGGTAGGCCGACTGAACCACGATAACCGCTGCGGCTTCGATGTCTTTGGCGTGCCACACGACCAAGGGGTTATTGCCGCCGAGCTCGAGCGCCAGGATTTTCTGCGGGGTTTCGGCAAACATCCGGTGGAGGGACTGGCCGGCACGCGCGGAGCCGGTGAACAAGAGACCATCGATCCCGGGGTGCGACGCGAGCGCCTTCCCCTGCTCGGGGCCGCCGATCAGAAGGCGGACCACGCCTTCTGGGATCTTCGCGTCGTGGAAGCAGTGCACCAGGAACGCACCCGTCGCGGGGGTCTTTTCCGACGGCTTGAACACCACTGCATTGCCGGCGATCAAGGCTGGAACGATGTGGCCGTTGGGCAGGTGCGCGGGGAAATTGTACGGCCCGAGCACGCCGAGCACGCCGTGCGGTTTGTGACGCACCGCGATCTTGTTGCTGAGCGCCGCCTCCAGCTTTCGCTGTGGGGTTCGCTCGGCATAGGCTTCGACCGAGATCTCGACCTTGTTGACCACCGCGGCGACCTCGGTCTTCGATTCCCACAAGGGCTTGCCCGTCTCGCGCGAAATCAGCTCGGCGAACTCGCTCTCTTTCTTGCGCACGACATTGGCGAAGCGGCGCACGGCTTCGATGCGGTAGGCGTGCGAATGCGCCGCCCATTCGGGCCAGGCGGCACGCGCGGCGGCAACTTCGGCGGAGGCGTCGCCGATGTCGCCCGACCAGACTTCGTCGCCGGTTGCCGGATCATGGGATATCAGGGTGTCGGCCACTGGAGCGCGCTCCACTACCGGCGCCACTTCGTCAACCTGCCGCATCCTGCTTCATTGCCGCCCCCATATTGCGCACGGCATTAACCTTGTCGTGGAACGGCTGCCAGTCGTCTCGTTCGGCGATCGCGGACCAGATCGCCTCGACCTCCTCGATAGGCATCGAGCAGGGTTCCGGGTCTGACCAGTATGGGTGCGATTGCGGCCGCTCGTAACCTTCGAGCGCCCGGGCGAGCGCGCGGAAGGCATCGGCGGGATAGAGTTCGGATCCGGGGTCGCGACCGCCGCGCCAGTCGAAGAAGATGCGGTCGATCGCCGCCGCGCGCGAGCTGAGCGCGGCCACGAGCGCCACGGTGAGCTCGCGGTCTCTCTGCGGGGCTGAGCGAGCGACGCCCAGCCGCCGAAGCATTGCCGTGGCCAGCGCCTCCTCGAATCGATCGCTCCAGCCGGCAAGCATTTCGGACAGCATCTGGGCGTCGCTAACGAGGCTGAGGCACCCGGCGAGTTGCGCCAGGTCCCAATGGATGGCTTCCGGCTGGCGGGCGAATGCATACAGCCCATAATGGTCGAAATAGGCGGCTGTGAACTCGGGGTCCCACTCGGGCGTGAAGCGCCACGGACCATAGTCGAAGCTCTCGCCCGTGACGTTGATATTGTCGCTGTTGAGCACGCCATGAACGAAGCCCGCCGCGAGATAGGACGCGGTGAGCGTGGCGGTGGCTTGCGAGACGAGATCGAACAAGCGCAGCGCGTTCGCCGCGTCCTCCGCCTGCGCTGGTTCGTCATAGAGATTCTCGAGGCAGTAGCGGACGAGCTTGGCGATGTTCTCCGGCTGCCGGAAGAACGCGAGGCGCTGAAACGTGCCGATCCGGATATGGCCGTGGCTGAGGCGAGTCAGCACTGACGAGCGCGTGGGGGAGGGCTCGTCTCCGCGCTCTAGCGGCTCGCCGGTCTCGAACAGAGCGAAAGTCTTTGAGGTGTTCACGCCCAATGCCTCGAGCATCTCGGTCGCGAGGACTTCGCGCACGCCGCCCTTGAGCGTCAGCCGCCCGTCGGCATGGCGGCTGTACGGCGTCTGGCCCGACCCCTTGGTGCCGAGGTCTAGGAGTCGACCCTTATCATCATGGACCTGGGCGAACGTAAATCCGCGGCCGTCGCCGATGTCGGGATTGTACACGCGGAACTGGTGCCCGTGGTAGCGCAGCGCCAGCGGCTCCGGCAGATTGTCGGGCAGCGGTTCGAACCGGCAGAAGTGCCGCGACCATTGATCCTCATCCAGCTCCAGGCCGACGCGTTCGGCCCAGTTCCGATTGAGGAAGCGCGCAATGCATTGCGGGAATCTTGCCGGCTCGACCGGATCGTAAAAGTCGGCACCGAGCGTGAGGATTCGCGGGTCGGCCCGGTAGCGGCTCACAAATCCGTCAGTTGCTTGAGAGTCGCCACGGCGGCGCTGTCCGGCTCGTCGGCGCTGATGGTCCCGGAGAACTTACCCGTGCGGTCGAACAGCAAAACCGTGGCGGTGTGCATGATGCTCTGCCCCATCGCGGCGTGCGGCACCGGTTGGGCGTAAATTCCATAGTGCTTTTTCACTCCGTCAATCTGGGCGGGCGATCCGGTCAGACCAATGATCGGCGCTCCAAACAGTTGCGCATATTGGCCGACCTCTTTCGGACCATCATTCTTCGGGTCGATCGTGACGAAGACGATGTTCAGCGCATCGTCGGTGGCGGCCGCGCGGCGCAATTTGACAAGGCGCGAAAGCGTCGTCGGGCACACGTCGCCGCAGCGGGTGAAGCCGAAGTAGATCGCATAGGGCTTGCCCGCGAGACGGCTGCTCGGAAAGGGCTTGCCGTCCGCACCGACGAGCGTGAACGGCCCGCCGAAGCTCGTCTTTGTCGCAATGGTCTGCGGCGCATCCACCGGCGCCCTGTGGAAGGACCACATTGCGGCCATGCCCGCGGCGGCGAGGATGACGAGGACCCAGAGCAGGATGCGGACTTGCTTGAGCCTGGACTTCGGCGGCGTCTTCTCGCTCACTCGGTCCGCACCCTCAGCATGGCGAGCGCGGCGACGGTCATGACGATGGCGGCGGCGAGCATCGTCCAGATCGGCTGGTCGGGGAAGAACGCCTTCATGATCGAGCCCATGACGGTTGCGACGAGCAGCTGCGGCACAACGATGAAGACGTTGAACAGCCCCATGTAGATGCCGAGCTTCCTCTGCGGCAGGCTGCTCGCGAGGATGGCGTAGGGCATGGCGAGGATGGACGCCCAGGCGATTCCGATTCCGACTTCGGAAAGGATCAGCATTTTCGGATCGCCGATGACGAAGAAGCTCGCGTAACCGGCTGCGCCAGCGAGCAGGCAGATCGTGTGGGTCCGCGCCTTGCCGATCCTCCTTGCGAGCCACGGCAGAAGCGCCAGCGCGGCAATCGCCGCGACACCGTTGTAGACCGCGAACAGCACGCCCACCCAATTCCCTGCATCCTGGTAACCGGCGCTCGCCGGGTCCGGCGACAGATAAAAATTGCGCGCGACGACGGGCGTGGTGAACACCCACATCGTGTACAGCGCGGACCAGGTGAAGAATTGCACGACCGCGAGCCGTTTCATCAGCGGCGGCATTCCCGAAAAATCGCCGACGATGTGCGCCAGCATGCTGGTGCGGTTGCCGGCCCTCGCGAGCAGGATCGCGAGGATGCTGGCGATGCCGTATGCAGCGAGCAGGCCGGCGAGCACGTACATCTCCTTTTGGAGCTGGAAATGGGATACCGCGAGCTCGACCAGCTCGCCGGCGACGATCCAGCCAAAGCTCGGCACCAGGCTGCGCTTGGCCAGCGCGTTCAGCTGCTCATCGCTTTGCGGATGCTCGGCCGTTTCGTCGAACCGGTCCATGTCCTCAGGTGAATATTCGCGCGTCGTCAGCACGGTCCACAACACCGCGGCCAATAGTGCCGCTCCGCCGAACCAGAAGCTGTAACGCACGGTGTCCGGAATTCCGCCGCCGGCCACAATATTCGAAACGCCCCACGCATCGAGCAGCTTGGGGAAAATCGAACCGACCACCGCGCCCGCGCCGATGAAGGCCGTTTGCACCGCGTAACCGGTCGTGTGCTGGTCCTTGCGCAGCATATCGCCGACGAAGGCTCGGAACGGTTCCATTGATATGTTGAGGCTGGCATCGAGGGTCCACAGCAGGACCGCCGCCATCAGCAGTTGCGACGACAAAGGCATCAGGAACAGCGACAGCGCGGCGAGCAGCGCGCCCGCGACAAAATAAGGACGTCGGCGGCCCAGGCGGCCGAGCCACGTGCGGTCGGACATATGCCCGATAATTGGCTGTACCAGGAGCCCCGTCAGCGGCGCGGCCACCCACAGCACCGGCAGGTCGTCGACGCTCGACCCAAGCGACTGGAAGATCCGGCTCATGTTGGCGTTCTGAAGCGCGAAGCCGATCTGGATTCCGAAGAAGCCGAAGGAGATGTTCCACAGGCCCGCGAGCGACTGCCGCGGCTTTTCCACTGTCGTCGCTTTGTCCATCGCGCACTCTCCCGGGCGTCATTGCTGGCACACGCCACCGGCGCGCACAATGGGAGGTGGACAGCCGCAGCGTCTTGGCTAAGTTCCCGCGCAGTTTGCTGGCAGGGGACCCCGGATGAGCCTTTCGACGATCGACCTGCTTGTCGTCATCATTTACGCGATCGGCATCTTCAGCCTGGCGCAATACGTGTCGCGCGAGAAGGCGGGTCACGAGAAAGACACGTCCGACTATTTCCTCGCCTCGAAGAACCTGCCGTGGTGGGCGATCGGCGCGTCGCTGATCGCGGCCAACATTTCAGCCGAGCAGATCGTCGGGATGTCGGGCTCGGGCTATGCGATCGGCCTGGCCATAGCGTCATACGAGTGGATGGCCGCGCTGACTTTGCTGATCGTCGGCAAGTTCTTCCTGCCGATCTTCCTCAAGAACCACATTTACACGATGCCGCAGTTCCTCGCGCGCCGCTACGGCCGGGTGCTGCCGGTGATCATGGCGCTGTTCTGGCTCGCGCTTTACGTGTTCGTGAACCTGACCTCGATCATCTGGCTCGGTTCGATCGCGGTGAACAAGGTTGCGGGGATCGACCAGAATGTCGCCCTGGTGATCCTCGGGGCCTTCGCTCTGCTCTACCAGATCAAGGGCGGGCTTAAGGCCGTCGCGCTGACCGACATCGTCCAGGTGACTTTGCTGGTGCTCGGTGGGCTCGTGGTCGCGTTTCTGACGCTTTCGCAAATTGGCGGCGATGCGGGCGTGCTCGGCGGCTTCGCCAAGCTGACCGAGGCCGCTCCGAGCCACTTCCACATGATTCTGCAGAAGGGGGATCCGCATTATATCGACCTGCCCGGACTGTCGGTGCTGATCGGCGGAATGTGGATCGCCAACATCGCGTACTGGGGCTTCAACCAGTACATCATCCAGCGTGCGCTTGCGGCCAAGAGCCTCGACGAGGCGCAGAAAGGCGTCATCTTCGCCGCCTTCCTGAAGCTGCTCATGCCGGTGATCATCGTGCTTCCGGGGATTGCCGCGGTCATCCTGGCGCCGAACCTGCTAAAGCCCGACGAAGCCTATCCGACGATGATGCGGCTGCTTCCGCCGGGCCTGCTTGGCCTCGTTTTCGCGGCTCTGGTCGCCGCAATCATCGCCTCGACCGCGTCCAAGATCAATTCGATCGCGACCATCTTCACGCTCGACCTCTATGCCAAGTTCCGCGGTGAGCCGACGCGTGCGGAGGACGATAAGGCCGAGAGCCAGCGCGAGGAAAAGCACCTCGTCCTGGTCGGGCGGATCACGGCCATCGTCGCGATAGTCATCGCCATCCTGGTGGCCCGCCCGCTGGTCGGAAGCTCGGAACAGGCGTTCCAGTTCATCCAGGAATTCTCGGGCTTCTTCACGCCGGGCATCACGGTGATCTTCCTTCTCGGCCTGTTCTGGAAACGCGCAACCGAGGCCGGGGCGATCGTCGCGGCGGTAACTTCGGTGGGGCTCTCGACGATCATGAAGTACACGCTTCCGTCACCCGCCTTTTCGCAAGGCATGAACGACTATCTGACGCCGTTCATCAACCGCATGGGGGTGGTGTTCCTCGTCTCGCTGGTGTTGGCCGTGATCGTGTCGCTCGCAACCAAGGCGCGGCCCGGCACCGACACGATCGACACGGTCGGGGTGCGCTACAAGACCAGCACCGGCTTCAACGCAGGCGCGCTCGGCGTAACCCTGATCCTGATCGCGCTCTACGCCACGTGGTGGTGAGCTAGCGGCGTTCGCCGTTGGCGCGGCGGTAATTGTGACGGAGCCACTCAAACACGGGCAACGCCTCGTGCTTCTTGTAGTCGAACCAGCCCGCGTTCTCCCAGTCGGAGCCGTGGCCCCAGCGCGTGCCGCAGCGGGTCGAGACCCAATTTGGCTCCCAATAGACGACGCCGATGCCGCCGGCGTCGATGGTGAGCTGGGTCAAATCGACCATGAAGCGGTGCTGGCCTTCGGGTGTCGCGGGATAGCCGGGAATCAGCGCGTCATCGCCTAACAGGTTCTTGGCCGTGTCGGCGCCCTCGAGCGTGAACGGATAACCGGTCTCGACGACGATCACGTCTTTGCCGTAACGGCGCTTCGCCTCGGCGATCGTCGCCTTGAGCTGCGCCAGATCCCACTTCGACCATTTCTTGTAATAGCTGATCCCGATCAGGTCGTAGCCGTTGACGCCGGCCTTGGTCGCCGCGTCGAACCACGGCAGGATGTTCTCCGGCTGGGCGATGTGGAGCATGATCCGCGGCGCGATCGAGCCGGTGCGGCCCGCTTCCTGAACGGCCTGGATGCCGGCGTTGAGCAGCCGCGCGTTGCGGTCCCAGTTGATCGGCTCACCCGGGACCTTGCCGCCGAGCAGTTCGGGATTGGTCTCGTTGCCGACCTGAACCATCTCCGGCATCGCATGATCGGCGTCGAGCTTGCGCAAAGTGTCGAGCGTGTAATCGTGCAGCGCTTTCACCTGCTCGTCGGTCGAAAGGTTCGCCCAGGCGGCGGGCGCGATCTGCTTGCCGCCGTCGGCCCAGTCGTCCGAATAATGGAAGTCGAGCAGCGCCTGCATTCCCGCCGCGTGCGCCCGGCGTATGGTTTTGAGGACGTCGGCGTAGGTGCTGTACTGAGTCCAGGTCGGATTCACCCAGATGCGCACTCGGACGATGTTGCCGCCCTCGCGCTTGAGCAATGCAAACGGATCGACCGCCTTACCGTGCAGCCGGTAGACCGCGCCGCAATCCTCCATCTCGTTCACGTACGAAAGGTCGGCGCCGAGATAGAGGCCGCTCGCCAATGGAGGCGCGGGCGTTCCCGCCAGCGCGGTGGTTGGAGCGGCGGCGAGCGAGGCGGCGATGATGCGCAGTATTATCCTCCCCTGCATTTGCAGGGGAGGGGGACCACCCGCAGGGTGGTGGAGGGGTCTTTGCTGCAGTCGAAGAAGACCCCTCCACCAGCTTCGCTGGTCCCCCTCCCCTCGAAATCGAGGGGAGGATAGTGCGCGCTGGCAGCTCATAGTGAGATGATCCTCACGCGGGAGTTTGAAAGCCCGTCGCTTGCGACAGACACGTCAATCGGTCCGCGGCCGACGCGAACGATCGCCTGGGCGAGTCCGTTGAACGCTCGGCGCTCGCTGGCGACGTCGGGCTCGGTGCTGTTGGGATTGCCGTTGCCGACGCCGATGACGGTCCCGCCACTCGCGGAAAAGCGCAGCAAATTGTCTGCGGTCGGGACCGGCCGTCCACGGCTATCCACGACAGCCGCGTTGGCGATCACGACGTCGCCCGCCTTCGCGATCCGCCGATCCACCGTGAGCCGCACCGAATGCGCCGGACCTGTCGTCTCCCGCACATCACGCGCGGCGACGCGCCCTTTATTGTACCCGATCGCCTCCAGCCGCCCGGGCGCATAAGGCACGCGCCATTCGAGGTGGCGGTTGCGCGGCATCGGCTTGCGGCCGAGCGAACGGCCGTTGAGCCTCAGCTCCACCTCCTGTGTATTGCCATGCGCCCAGACCTCGATCGGCTGGCCCTCGCGCCCGGGCCAGTTCCAGTGCGGCAGCAGATGCACCAGCGGCTGATCCGGCCGCCACCACGCGCGATAGTAATAATAATTGTCCTTGGGGAAGCCGCAGGTGTCGAGAATCCCGAACTGCGATGAGATGCTCGGCAGCGTGTCGAACGGCGTCGGCTCGCCGCGATAGTCGAAGCCGGTCCACACGAACCCGCCGGCGATGTACGGTCGGTCGGCGACGATCGTCCACCATTCCTCGGCGGTCGTCGCCCACCACGGATGCTCGGTGTCGTAGGCGCGGAGCAGGTGTCGCGCCGGGTCGTTGGCATATTCGCCGCGCGTCGCGACCGTGCTGCCCGTTTCGGTCCCCATCACCGGCTGCTCGGGGTGGCGCGCGTGATAGGCTTCGATCTGGTTGGTGCGATAATTGAAGCCGAGCACATCGGCCACGCGACCGATTCCCGTGTCCCAGCCCTGGTCCATGGCGAAGGTCGTCGGTCGCGTCGGATCCAGCCGCTTCACATGCTCCTTGAGATCGGCGTTGATTCGCGCGCCGCGCTCGGTCGCCTGGTGCGGCTCCTCGTTGCCGAGCGACCACAGGATCACGCTCGGATGATTGCGGTCGCGGCGAACGATACGCTCGAGCTGCGACACGCTTTCCGGATCGGAGCTGTTGTAGCGCTGCTCGTCGATCATCAGCATGCCCAACTCGTCGCACGCATCGAGCAAGGCCGAAGCCGGCGGATTGTGCGCGCTGCGCCAGGCGTTCGAGCCCATCTCCTTGAGCTGCGCGACCCGCCAGCGGTGCAGCGCGTCGGGAATGCCGGTGCCGACCCCTGCGTGGTCGTGATGGTTGGCGGTGCCGAGCAATTTCACCGGCAACCCGTTGAGGAAGAAGCCGCGTTCCGGATCGAAGGCGATCGTGCGGATTCCGAAGCGCGTTTCGGTGCTGTCGACCAGTTGGTCGAACACCCAGATTTCGGATCGCACCCGATAAAGATCGGGGTCTTCGAGCGACCACAGCCGCGGCGTCTTGAGCAGAGTCTCTTGCTCGATCGTGCGTTGCGCCCCCGGCGCGAAATCGAGCGCCACGTCGGGGAATGTGGCTGCGACCTTCCCATCCGGACCGATCAGCGACTGCCGCAGCTGACCGAGCGGCGACGGCGCGCTCGCGCTGTTGCGCACGTCCGTCGCGATTTGGACCAGCGCGCCGTCGGGTCCGACCTCGCTCCGCACGACCGTGCCCCATTGCGGCACGTGCAACGGGTCCGCGCTGACCAGCTCGACGTGGCGGTAGATTCCGGCGCCCTCGTAGAACCAGCCCTCGCCGAGGCTGGCATCGGCGCGAACGGTGATGAAATTGGGGCCGCCGCCGTAATCGAGAAAGTCGCCGATATCGACCGCGAACGGCGCATAACCGCTCTCGTTGCGGCCGACGACATAGCCGTTCACGAACACCAGGCAGTCGCGGAACACGCCGTCGAACTCGAGCCAGATCCGCCGCCCGCGATCCACCGCCGTGATCGCAATCGGAGTCCGGTACCAACCGATGCTGTTTTCGGGGAACTCGCGCCCGATCGCCTTGAACCCGTGCGCCGCTCCGCGGTCGGATCCGTTCGCCACCGGCCCCGCAGCGAACGGCAGCGCTACGGCCCAATCGTGCGGCACCAGCACCTCGGCCCAGCCGCCGTCGTCGAACTTCGGCATCGCCGCGCCGGCCGATTGCCCGGCCTTGGCGAAGGTGCGCTGGTCGCGGCCGAAGCCGAAGTCCTTCTCGACATCCGCGGCATGGCCGAGATGGAAACGCCAGCGTTCCAGCCGTTCGCGGCGGCGAGGTTGCGAAGCCGCTGCAACCTCCGCCGCACCGGCCGAAGCGCCCGCCAGCGCCAGCGCGCCAGCGGTCACGCCGATCATCTCCCGCCGAGTCAGTCGGTTCACGCGGTGACGCTCGATTCGCGAACGGTCAGGCGAACGGGCAGCACGCGGTTGATGGGGTCCCCCTGCTCCACCGACGCAACGATCGTCTCGATCAGCGCCTCGCCGGCGTGGCGGGCGTCCTGAGTCACCGTGGTCAGCGGAGGGCTCGACAGGCTCGCTGCGGGAATGTCGTCGAAGCCGACGATGGCGACGTCACGCGGCACTTCGCGCCCGATCGCCTGAAGGGCGTGAAGCGCGCCGATCGCAGCGACGTCGCTCGCCGCGAAAATGGCGTCGAACTTGGCTGAGCGCCCGAGGAGCTCGGCGACGGCCGCGCGTCCGGCCGTCTCGCTCGGGTCCGCGTCGACCTGCAAAGTCTCGTCGAGTTCGAGCCCTGCGGCGCGGAGCGCCCGGCAATAGCCGCGCCAGCGCTCGAGGAATTCGGGGTAGGCCGGGTCCGCGGTGCCGACGAACGCGATCCGCCGCCGCCCCTGTTGCAGCAGATGCGTCGCGGCGTCGAAGCCGCCCTGCTCATTGTCGGACGAAACCGTCGCTCCCACTTCGCCGTCGACCGCCGAGCCCCAGCGCACGAAATGCGCTCCGCGCTCGATCAGCCGCTCGAGCTTGGGCCGGTATTCCAGATAGTCGCCGTAGCCGAGAAGGATGATCCCGTCGGCCTTGCGGCTGTCCTCATAATCGACGTGCCAGTCGGACGACAGCTGCTGGAAGGAAATCAGCAGGTCGTAGCCGTGCAGCGCGCAACAGCGCACCATCGGCCCCAGCAGCGACAGATAGAAGGGGTTGATCAGCGCGCCTTCGGGCGACCATTCTTCGAAGAACAGCAGCGCGAGCGTGCGCGAATGCCGCCGGCGCAGTCCCGACGCATTCTTGTCGACCTTGTAATGGAGCTGCTCGGCGGCGGCGACGACCCGCGCCCGCGTTTCTTCGCTCACCGACGGGTTGCCGGAAAGCGCTCGGGACACGGTCGGCTGGGACACCCCCGCGAGTGCAGCGATGTCGAAAGAGGTCGGCCGCCTCTGCATTGAAGTGAATTCTTAGCGCTCTGAATACGTATGTATAGGCATTCCAGCTGTTTCGCTTCCGCAAAGGTCTGATATTCCTCAGCGTCGGGAGAGGGGTCTCGTGCCCCTGACAGGTTTGCGCCCGGCGTTCGTGCGCCGGACATGAGGGGGACAATGATGATCAGCATTTCTTCGCGTTCGCGTCTGGCGGCGGCGGCGAGCCCGTTTGCGCTGGCCATGGCGCTCGCTTCGAGCCCGGCCTGGGCGCAGGAGACTCCAGCAATTACCGGCACGGCCTCTGCCGCGACGGCTGCTCAGCCGGCGCCCGACCAGACCGCCAGCGACAATAGCGCCAGCCCGACGCCGCAGGCGGATGAAGGCTCCAGTATCGTGGTCACCGGCTTCAAGGCCTCGCTGCAGAACGCCATCAATAAGAAGAAGAAAGCCGATCAGATCGTCGAATCGGTCAGCGCCGAGGACATCGGCAAGCTGCCCGACGCCTCCATCGGTGAAGCGATCGCGCGTCTTCCCGGCCTCACAGCCCAGACGCTGAACGGCCGCGCGGAATATCTTTCGATCCGCGGCTTCGGGCCGGACTTTTCGACCACCCTCCTCAACGGCCGCGAGCAGACCTCGACCGGCGACAACCGCGCGGTCGAATACGACCAGTATCCGGCCGAAATCGTCAACCAGGTCAACGTTTACAAGACGCCGCTGGCTTCGGTCATCGGTCAGGGGATCGCCGGAACGGTCGACCTCAGGACCATCCGTCCGCTCGAATATGGCCACCGCATCATCTCGATCGGCGGCCGCGCGGTCTATCCGGACATTGGCAAGCTCAACCCGGACGCCAAGAAATACGGCTATCGCGTAAACGGCGTCTACGTCGACCAGTTCGCTGACGGCAGGGTTGGCCTGTCGCTCGCCGGCAGCTGGACCGACGAGCCCTATGAATCGAAGGAGTTCAATTCCTGGGGTTATGCGGATGCGGGTGGCGGCAATGTCGTGATCGGTGGCGCGAAGCCTTATTCGCGTTCAACCGAGCTCAAGCGGCTCGGGCTCGCCGGAACGATCGAGTTCAAGCCGACCGATACGATCACCTCGACCCTCGACGGCTTCTATTCAAACTTCAAGGACGATCAGATCGCGCGGGGTATCGAGATTCCGCTGCAGTGGGGCGGCGCCACTCTCACGCCCGGCACCGTCACCAACGGCGTGGTCACGACCGGAACATTCTCCAACGTTTGGAACGTTGTCCGCAACGTCGTCCAGCCGCGGCATGCGAAGCTCTATTCGTTCGGCTGGAATACGCGCTACGACGGTCCGGACGGCTGGCACGGTTTCTTCGACCTCAGTTACTCGAAGACCAATCGCTTCGAAACGGTCTTCGAGACCTACGCCGGGACAGGCTACAACTTCTCAGGCCCTGGTGACACGCTGGGATTCCAAACGAGCGACACTGGCACCGTCATTACCAGCCAAAATCTCGATTATTCGGATCCAAGTCTGATCTTTCTCACCAGCCCACAGGGGTGGGGAGGCATAGATCCAGTCACCGGTTCCGCTAGGCCGGGCTACTGGAACAAGCGCATCGTCCACGACCGCATCTGGCAGCCTCACGCCGAAATCGCGAAAGACTTGAACTCGAGCTTCCTGTCGCAGGTTGTGATTGGCGCTAATTGGACCGATCACCGCAAATCGCTCACTCCAGATGAAGCTTTCGTTGATCTCGCCGGCAACAACGTCCTGCAGGTTCCGGTTCCTAGCCAATACCTCTTGAATCCGGTGAACCTCGGTTGGCTCGGCTTGGGTCCCAGCCTGGCTTACGACCCGCAGCAGCTTCTCGACGCCGGAATTTACACTTTGGTGTCGAACAACTCCAATCTCGATGTTGTGGTGAAGGCATATCAGCTCCAGGAGAAGCTCGGGACGCTCTATGGCGTCTTCAACATCAAGTCCCACCTCGGTTCGGCCGCTCTGACGGGCAACGTTGGCGTCCAGGCCGTTCACACAGACCAAGGCAGTACCGGCGTCACTGCCGACCGGGTAAGCGGCACGCTAACTCCGATCAAGGCCGGCGCCAAATATTGGGATGTGATGCCGAGCCTGAACCTGTCGCTGCGCTTCCCGTCCGACTTCGTGATCCGCATGGGCCTTGCGCGCGAAGTGATGCGGCCGCGCATCGACGATATGCGGGCGGCGTTCCGCTACGGCGGCAACGTCGTCACCATTGGCGGCGTCAACATGAACTATATCAGCGGCGACAGCGGCAATCCAGAATTACGGCCGTTTCGGGCCAATGCCGCGGATCTGAGCTTTGAGAAATATTGGGGCATAAAGGGATATGTGTCGGCCCAGCTGTTCTACAAATATTTCGACACGTTCGTGGTCGACCAAAACCTGTTTGGTACGTCGTTCGACTATTCCAATTTCCCGCTTCCGACGGGTTTCCAGACGACCGATCCGTCCAATCTAAGCACGTACCTGCCGCCCGAAGGGATCGCGAACGGCCTGCTTACCCGGCCGTACAACGTGAAGGGCGGCAAGATGTACGGTGTCGAGCTGGCCGGAACGATACCATTTGGCGAGTTGATCAGTGCGCTTGACGGCTTCGGCGTCACCGGCGGCGTTTCGTACACCCAGTCGCGGATCCATCCGTACCCGGGAGGTCCGGTCTCGACTCTGCCCGGTTATTCGAAATGGGTAGCGAACGGCACGCTCTACTTTGAAAAGTGGGGCTTCTCTGCCAGAGGAAGCATCCGTCACCGGTCCAGCTTCGTCGGAGAGGTCTCTGGCTTCGGCGCCAACCGAACGTTGCGACAGGCGTTGCCGCAGACGATCATCGATGGGCAGATCGGCTATGAATTCCAGCCGGGCTCGATGCTGAGCGGCCTGTCGGTTTATCTGCAGGGACAGAACCTGACCGATGAGCCGTTCGCCACCAACGACGGAACAGGTAACTCGCTGCGGATCATCGACTATCAGCGGTACGGCCGCCGCTGGATGCTGGGCGCGACCTACAAGTTTGGCGCGGGTGCACCGCCGCCTCCGCCGCCGCCGCCAGCGCCGCCGCCTCCGCCGCCACCGGCTGCGCCCGCGACGCAGACCTGTCCGGATGGAGCAGTGATCCTGGCGACGGACACCTGCCCGGTACCGCCGCCTCCGCCTCCGCCGCCGCCGCCAGCGCCGGCGCCGGAGCGCGGTCTCTGATCTAGGCGCATCCGGCGGCGCTTCGCGCGCCGCCGGATGCCTGTCCGAGAGATTGAGTGATGAGCGAGCAATCGCAACTCAGGATCGTCGTTGTCGGGGGTGGCACGGCGGGATGGATGACCGCCGCCGCGCTCGGGCGCTTCTGCCTGCCCGGAATGTCGGTCACGCTCGTCGAATCCGACGAGATCGGCATTGTCGGCGTGGGCGAGGCGACCATCCCATCCATCGCCTTGTTCAACCAGTCGCTGGGCATCGACGAAGCTGAGTTCCTCGCCGCCACGGGCGGCACCTATAAGCTCGGAATCGCGTTCGACGGCTGGGGCAAGCCCGACGAGGCCTATGTCCACGCCTTCGGGCTAGTTGGAAGCGCGCTCGGGGTGGTGCCATTCCACCATTACTGGCTACGCGGGCGCAAGCTCGGCATCGCCAAGGCTCTCGGCCACTACATTTTGCACACGATCGCGATTGCCGGCAATCGCTTCGCCCATGTCCAGCGGCCGCCGGGCAGCGTTCAACCGCCGCTCCCCTACGCCTATCATTTCGACGCGAGCCTCTACGCCAAGTTCCTGCGCGGCTTTGCCGAGAAGCTCGGAGTCGT